>CAKZHE010000280.1 GCA_936920195.1 uncultured cyanobacterium
CTCGTTCCCAGGCTCTGCCTGGGAATGCCCATTGAGAGGCTCTGCCTCGTATGAGTGCCAAGCGAGGCAGAGCCTCTGGATATCGGTTCCCAGGCTCTGCCTGGGAACCAGCCAGTAAATATCAGGCACAGTTGTTGCATGAAAAAATTGCTAAAAAACTCGCAAAGTCAACAGCCTAGGCAGAGCCTCTCGTAGGCATTCCTAGGCTCTGCCTAGGAACGAGTGATTAATCATGGTTATTCGACCGGACATGATATAATGCACACTACTGGCTACTAATACTGCCTCGCTCGGTTCTAATTCCCTAATTCCCTAATTCCCTAATTCCCTGTTCCCTGTTCCCTATAAATTTTCAAAGAATAATCCGATTAATACCAGTTTTAATCAAGACTTTGCCTAGGGTTAAAATTTCTTGAACAGTGCTGTTATCTGTCCAGAGTTCGGCATCAGGACTTTCTAGGGCAGTTACTTCATTTGGATCAAAGATTACTACTTGTCCGCCGTCAGATGGCCTAACTACAATTTTAATCGGACGACCTTTTTTTTCTACTCCAGCAATCACTGTAATACTTTCTTCGTGCCAGCGATCGCAGTTATAATTTTCCTGGTTGCTCAGATAAGCTTTGACATTTCCTTTCGCTCGTTCAATCATTTGACTGATTTCGGCAAATGTCTGACTAAAATCAACAGTCTCAATGTCAATATATCTTAATACTCGGCGACCTACTTTGGTATGTCTAAATATTTCAAAGTATTCTCGCGAATAAATGCCGTGACTAATCAGTAAATCTTGAGGATTGACAACTACTGGCTGTGGCTCTGAAGTTTCTGACGCGGCTTTTTCTGCCAACAGTTCTTTAATTATGTTGGAAAGTTCTAGACTAGAAGCAATCATCTCTTTCAAATCTGGATGATCGAGAATTAGGATTTTTTCTTTGGGAGTGTTGACTAGGTTTAAAATTTCTGCTTCAGAATAGCCATTGGCATTATTCAGCACATTTTGCTTAAACTTCATATCGTTAATAATTTCTTCATCAGTTTTGAGCAAATGGCGCTTGTCATATAAACGTTTAAAGATAGCTTTAGCCTGGTGGTCATTTTCATAAAACCAGGTGAACAGCTTGGCAAAAATTTTCTTGTTTTTTTCGCTTCTGATTCCCAAACCTTCTTCTTTAAAGATGTTTTCAACGAAGTCAGTAATTTTATTGGCGATATCTTCTGATATCTGGGGTTTACCTGGAAGTTCAAACTTAATTTCAATTGCTAACAAACCACTTCTACAACTATCGCCCAAGTCTTCTAAAATATCTTTCAGTTCCTCATCTATGCCACCATCAACAAAAAGTTCTGGTCTTTTATGAAAATCTCCATTTTGGTCAGGTAAAATTGCGTGAATATTTAAATGATATTCAAATTCATTGATCGTAATATGGGAAATGATTTGTTGCAGCCATGCAAACGCATCTTTGTTTAAATGATTGGCTAAATTGCTAATATTCTGCTTTTGAGAAATATTTTGTAGTAGTATATCAATAAACCAGCGATCGCTTTCTTCCCAAATCTCTGGAATCCAACTTGCCAAAGCTTTTTGAGCGGGAACCGTTTTATAAAAATCCTGGGCAATTTCCCAGATTAAATGCCGAATTTTTGGTAAACTGGCATCGTTAGGAAGGCAGCTAACCAGATCTAAAACTGCATTAGCAATAAACTTATTTTGCTTTTCTTTAATAATTTGATTGATCCGAGCCACGATATCGCGAATAGTTTTGCTGGTGGCTAAGTTTCCCCCACTAATATTTTGATGCTTGAGAACTTCTCGCCAATCCTCTTGGAGAATTTTCAGCACATCTTTGAGTTCGGCGGGAATATTTTTATCTTCAGCTAGGAGTTTTTGCAGTCTAAAATATCCATACTGATTGGGAATAATTGCCAGTTGATTTAGGAGGGATTCATTTTCGGCAACGACAAATTCAATTAACTGATTTAACCAGGCTAAAGTTTCTTCATTAGTTTTCCGAATATAGTTAGCAAGACTGCTGAGATTTTGGCAGGCAGCAACATCAGTCACAATGCCTTTGAGATCGTAGCGTAAATCCTTAGCCCAAGTCTGATCGATAATCTTATACCAGAAGTCTATTTGGGATCTTTTCGGTAAGCGATCGCTCCGTAATACCATCGCAAATTCCCAAATCATCCCAATTTTAGCCTGGACTGGATGATAAGGAAATAAAGCATCTTCAAGTTTAATTCTAGGCTGCTGTGGATTGTCGGTATCCACAATTGAGGATTTTAATAACTTGGCTCTGAGAACTTGTTGAATTTCACCTTTGTACCAATTGATTGAGAGCCAATCCTTCGCGGCTGGTAAATTAGTTTTGGCAAGTAAATAAAGATTTTGCCAATTGTGGGCGATCGCATAGTCCAAAAGAGTAAAATATAAAGCCACTGCCGCTTGAACTACTTGCTTATTATTGACAATATGTTCTTCTGGTTCTTCTGTCAGAAAAACCCCATCTCTTGGTTCAGTTGGTTCTAAAAAAGGATTGTTAATAATTACTGGAAAATGGAAGTCTACCGTACCTACCAAGGGAAAATCTAGAAAAAGTCGGGGTGTTCTGCTATCAAAAGGTTTAAAAAATATTTGGTCGTTAACTTTTTCAACTTCAATAGCAATACTGGTTAAATCTTGAGATAAAGAAACAAATAATAATTTTTCTGTTGTTTGCTCATAACTTTTTTCTAGTTCAATCAATTTAATATTGTCAGTCAGTTCGGTAATACTTTTCTTTTCATAAATAATGGCGGCTTGATTTTCCTTGACAATTTGCACTCGCTTAATTCTATTAATAAAAATTAGGGCGTAGGGCAACGATATTTCTAGATCTTCAATTCCTATTTCGGCAATGGCTTTACCTTTGGCATCTAATTCGTAGTGAAAAACCGTATGAAATTGACTAAAATCAACATCATCCAACAATGGAGAATTTCTTAAACTATTTTCCGCCGAGCTAAATGAATCATTAATACTCTCAATCAGTTCTGGTAAAACTCGCCCACTGCGATCTAACGGGAATTGAATCCTTTGAAATTGGTCTTCATTTCGCTGATAAATACCTTGAACGCGAACTTTTTCGGAAAGTAAATGTGTAGTCATAAACCCAGTCCCAAATCTCCCGGTAGCCTTGGGAATTTCAGTTTGATTGACATCATCGCGGTCTTTATCTTCCGAACTAATTTGTCGGATCAATCCTTCAATATTATTCTCGGTAAAATAGCCATAATTATGACTAAACTCGATTAAATTATCGACAAAGTTAACTAAAATAGAAACCTGCTGCGATGGAAAGTCAATGGCAGCCTTATCCTTAGCATTTTGTAACAATTCCCAAATCCATCGCCTTTTCGAGATTTCTGTAGGCGACATCCGCAAGATCCGCATTTTCTGTTCAATATTTTTCGCCGTGATCCGATTTAAGATAGCGATAGTATTATTATTAAATTCAGTCATGACAATTTCCCCGATTGAAACTTTGTGATGGCATCAACATGATTTGCCATCTGGATGCAGTTTAATAACAACTCTAAGTTGATTCCTGGTACTTCTTCACTCTGGGCAATCTTTTCATAGTGTAACTGGTTGCCCTCTCCCCGCAAGTGATAGATTTCCAGTACCCCATCCTCCCAAAACCAGACTTCACTAATTTTCAGTCGCTTGTAGGTTTCCAGCTTATCAATCCCACCGCTGGTAAATACTACTTCAATGGCTAAATCGGGACGCGATCGCCCTGGGGCTAGTTTATAGGATTTGTCGGCTTCCCGCTTCACCGATCCGCCTTCACTTTCCAGGGTTGTCGATCCAGTTGGGGTAAAATCAAATCCTGCGGCAAACAAGTAAAGTTCCAGCAATGCGCCAAGCCTGCCCTTGACTGTTTCGTGAGGTTCACCAGGCATCTGTCGAATCTCCAATATGCCATCCAAAAAAGAGAGCCGATATCCTGGACGATCTAGTAATTGTTCAACGGCTTTGAACTCCCGCCAAGTGAGATTCTCAAATAAGAATGGTATTGGATTTTTTGGTTTAGTGAAAGCGGCGATCGCCATAAAGTTCTCCTCTAGCCGGACTTATCCCACTGATTATTATGTTTCTCCTTGGCAATTGCTTTCCGGGTTCTAGTGCTGATGCTTTGTCTTTAGTTTTATCATATCCTAATGTTGCGAGCAAGACTTTCTTGCCGCCGATTGAGAGTCATGGGTGCAACTTTTTGCCAAAAAGTAGTTCAGGAGTCAGAATCCAGGCTGCATTCCGGACGACTGGCAAATAATCTTGGTCTAAAATGGCTAAATAGGCTCGTTGTTGGTAAATTCCCATTGGCATCGAAAAACAGGATGAGATTGCCTATCCCTGCTGGTTGGGGAATGATTGTTCTTACCAGTATGACTGTGACAGCTTTGGTGTTGGGAGCCAGACAGCTAGGGTGGCTGCAACTGTCAGAATTGGCAGCTTACGATCTCATGGTACGGCTGCGTCCGAATCAAGAACCCGATCCTCGGCTGTTAATAGTGACAATTACCGAGGCAGATATCAAAAGAATGCAACAATGGCCTATGACTGACCAAGTAATAGCACAGTTATTGGCTAATTTGCAGCGCCATCAACCCAGAGCCATTGGGTTAGATTTATTTCGGAATATTTCCCATCCACCAGGAACAAAGGAACTGGCGGCTGAATTTAAAAAAGACAATGTTATTGCTATTAGTTATATTGGTAATAGCGAGGATGAAACTATTGCTCCGCCTCCCGGCATTCCCGAAGAAAGGATTGGTTTTAGTGATATTCTCACCGATCCTGATGGAGCGGTAAGGCGGAATTTGTTCTTTGCTTACGATGGAAAAAAAGATGCCTTATCTTTTTCTTTTCAACTAGCATTAACTTACTTAGATGCCGATAAAATTCATCCAGAAATCAATCAAAATACTAAAGAAGTATATTTTAGGCAAGTTACTTTTAAAAAATTACAGTCTGACAATGGCGGCTATCAAACAATTAAAACTGGCAATTATCAAATTTTGCTCAACTATCGTTCTTCCGACAAAATAGCGCGGGAAGTCACCCTATCCCAAGTTTTAGATGGAGAAATTAAACCGGAATGGGTCAAAGATAAGATTGTCATGATTGGGGCAAAGGCTCCTAGTCTGAAGGACTTATTTTACACTCCCTATCGAGCCATTGAAGGTAAAAATCGCAAGATGTCGGGGATTGTTATCCATGCCCAAATGGTTAGCCAAATTCTGAGTGCGGTGTTGGATAATCGGCCTTTATTTTGGTTTTGGCCTAAATCAGCCGAAATTTTATGGATTGCTGGCTGGTCATTACTAGGAGGAATCCTTGGCTGGAGAATTAACAATCCCCTGGTATTGATGATTGGGGAAATAGTGATTGTTGGTATCCTGTTAGGTACAACTTTTTTCCTATTTATCAACAGTGGATGGATACCAGTTATAGCGCCCAGTTTAGGTTTAATCATTTCCGGTAGTTTAGCGATTTCTTACCAAGTCCAACAGGCTAGAGGGCAGCAACAAATAGTGATGAAACTATTAGGACAACAAACTTCGCCAGAAATTGCTGCTGCGTTATGGAATAATCGCGATCGCCTACTCAATTCGGGAATTTTACCAGGACAACGGTTAACGGCTACAATTATTTTAACCGACCTTAAAGGCTTTAGTACCATTAGCGAAAAGTCTTCTCCAGAATGGGCGATGAAGTGGTTAAATCAATACTTGGGAATTATGACCGAGGAAGTGTGCAACCATCACGGAATTGTCAACAAATTTACTGGGGATGGATTACTAGCAATTTTTGGCGTACCAATTCCCCGTACCACGGAAGCTGAAGTTGCCGCTGATGCTCAACAAGCAGTGAACTGTGCCTTAGCAATGGGCAAACAATTAAAAGAGCTTAACCGTCAGTGGCAGCAACAAGGTTTGCCCATGATGGAGATGCGAGTGGGAATTTTTACAGGCCCCGTAATGGTGGGCAGTTTAGGAGGGAAAGATCGTCTAGAATATGGCGTAATTGGAGATAGTGTGAATACGGCCTCTCGTCTAGAAAGTTATGACAAGGAACGTCAAGTGGATACTTGTCGGATCTTGATTGGCAAAGAAACTCTGGTATATTTAGAAGGAAAATTTCTAGTCGAGTTCTGGGGCAGTTTGGGGTTGAAAGGCAAAGAACGTCCAGTAGACGTTTATCGTGTCCTCGGTCACGCTAGGGACTAACTATAGCACGTCTAATGTGAGGGGTAGCGCCCCCGTGCCTACCCCGTTATATGAGGGCAACCACGGGGGGATTGCCCCTACGGGATTGCTATATATTCAGTGTTGACTAACCGTATTGGCCTATAGGATGCTAAAGTCGGCTGATGATTTTCTGGACAATTTCTATGCCTGTAAATGCTTGCCAACCAAATAGCAAAATCAGACTCATATTCAGTCCGATGTGAGCATAACGCGCCCAGGTTCCCCAGGTTTCGCCTTTTTGCATTAAAGGAGTGAGAGAGGCTGAGGTGGCAATTATGCCAGTCATCCCTAAACCGACAATCAGGTGGGGGCTAACGAAGAGCTTGCCATTGTTAATGTAGGTGACAGCCATGCCGCCAATAGAACCTAATACCATCAGCGCTAGCAGTAGGGAACCGATTTGATGGTGGCGAATGCTGAACTTACCCTTAATCAGTTCTTTGCGGGCTTCGGGTTCAGCGGTTCTGGTTCGCTTAACTTTAATCCCTAAATATAAGGCATAAAGGGCGATCGCAAACAGCACCCACATCAATACAGGGTGAAAGAACTGACTCCAAACTTTAATTTCTGCCGGAATTTCCCAAGTCATAAGGATTCGGATGGATTGGCTTCATTAATAAACTTTAATAAAACTTAGCACAAAATCCAGAGCGATCGCGCTCTAAAAATTTCTCTGCACCACTTCTCAAAATTCTGATTTAAAGGTAAGTTGGCATTGCTTGGGATGCCATGAGGCGCTGACAAACCTTGGATAACAGAGATCTTTTATTAATCAGAGCGGCACAAAACGGCGAAATTGGGCGCGTGCGAACCCTATTAGCCCAGCAAGCCCATGTCAACGCTACCAACCAAGAGGGGACTACGGCGTTGATGTTTGCCGCTCAGAATGGCTATAACGAAATTGTCCGTCTGCTGCTGGCACAGGGAGCCAAGATTAATCAGCAACGCCAACGCTACCAACTCACGGCTTTAATGCTGGCAGCGGCGGCGAATCAAGTTGATGTTGTTAAAACCTTAATTGCCGAAGGTGCGGATATTAATGCCACTAACGAAGACGGCAGCACGGCGTTGATGGCAGCGGCACTGAAAGGTTGTCACACCATCGTTCATTTATTGCTAGATGCTGGAGCCGATGTCAATATCCAGGATAAGGATGGGGATACGGCTCTCAATCTGGCTTTTCAAGCGGGTGACAGCCAGATTGTTTCAGCTTTGTTAGCGGCTGGTGCGGATGTTAGCGGAATTAAAGATATTCAAGGCATTTCCCCCATTTGGCAGGCGGTGGAATTAGGGCAAATTACCATTGTCAAAGCTTTGTTAGCTCAAGGGGTAGATGCCAATAGTAGTCAAGCTGGAAAAACTCTTTTAATCCAGGCAGCGGCAGCAGGGGAGCCGGAAATTATTCAGTTGCTGCTGACGAAAGGTGCTGAGGTGAACTGCCAAGACAAAGAAGGGGAAACTGCTTTAACTCTGGCGGCTGATTTAGGTGAAACGGAAGTTGTGCAAATGCTTCTTGCCGCTGGTGCAGATGCCAATCTTAGCAACTACGATGGTTGGACAGCATTAATGATGGCAGCGGCGGGGGGACATTTAGCCATTGTACAAGCTTTGTTGGATGCGGGGGCGAATATCAATGCCAAAAATGGCGATCGCGAGACGGCTTTGAACTTAGCTGTGGTGGAAGGATGCGATCGCATTGTAGAAATTCTCCTCCATCGCGGCGCAGATTTTCAAGAACGCAACAAATTGGGCGATACTCCCCTAATTGTAGCCGCCTTGCACGATCGCACTGCCATTGTAGAAGCATTACTTCATCGTGGCGCAGATAGCAATATTCGCAACTTTGGCGAAACCGCTTTAACCTTGGCAATTACTCAAGGTTCTTTGCCCACAGTTAAAGTGTTATTAGCCCAAGGAGCCAATCCTAATACTAAAACTGCTGATGAAAAAACCGTCCTGATTAAAGCGGCTGAAAGCGGAAATCTCCCGGCAATAAAATTATTAATTGCTCGCGGGGCAGAAATTGATTTACCTGATAGTGTTGGAGCCACGGCATTACTTTGGGCAGTAGCCAAGGGAGAAAGTGAAGCAGTAGAAGTTTTGTTGAATGCAGGAGCCAATGTGAATGCTCAAACAACCAATAATCGCACCGCTTTAATGAAAGCTGCCCAACGAGGAAACAATCAAATTCTGCGATTATTATTAGCCCACAGTGCGAATCTTTACTGCGCCGATTCAGATGGAGCTACTGCTTTAATGTGGGCAGCCATGCGGGGTTATGCTGATACTGTACAAATTTTACTGGCAGCGGGGGCAGATGCAAATCCTAAAACTAAAGACGGGAAAACGCCATTAATTGCCGCCGCAAAGCAAGGCGATGTAGAAATGATGCAGGCATTAATTTCCCAAGGTGCTGATGTTAATTTCCTGGATAGAGCTAACGCCACTGCCTTGATGTGGGCAGCTTCGCGAGATTATGTTGATGCTACCAAAATATTATTAGCGGCTGGGGCTGATGTGACAGTAAAAAATCAAGGTGGATATACAGCTTTAGGAATTGCGGAATTTAATGATTATCCTCAAATAGTCCAGTTATTGCAGGCTTTTGGCGCAGTAGAATAATATTATCAATTGACAACCTTTGACTTTTCTGAGAACTCCCAAAATCAACTATGAATGTATCTCTAACCCTAGATTTACAGGACTTACGCAACACCTCTATTAGTAGGGTGTGTTAGCGCAGCGTAACGCACCATCAACGCTATATGCGGAGCAACTGCGTAAGTCCTGACCAATTCTCTAAATGTCAGTTTTTGATGGTAAACCAGTATTATGATTAGTCACCTTATTGATTTTTCAATCCTAAGTCGCCAATTTAGACATTTTGCAGGATACCAGTAGCGATCGCCCCTAAAATCGCGGCTCCAAAAACTAGCCGATACCAAATAAATACCCAAGTATTTTGAGTTTTGAGGTAGCCTAGTAACCAAGCGATCGCGGCATAGGAAACCACCGCAGCGACAATTGTTCCAACTACTAATGGGATAATTCCGCCACTACCTAAATCTACCTGCAAGGCATCTTTTAATTCTAGGATTCCGGCTAAGGTAATGGCAGGAATACCCAGTAAAAAGGAAAATCTGGCGGCAGTTTCTCGTTCTAAACTCATAAATAGTCCCGCTGTCAAAGTCGAGCCAGAACGGGAAACTCCCGGAATTAAGGCCAAACATTGGGCTAATCCCATTAATATGCCATCTTGCAATTTTAAGCTGTCAAAATTTCGTTCGCGACTGCCAAACTTTTCGGCAATTCCAAGTAGAATAGACATGGCAATGGAAGCAGCGGCGATCGCGCCTAAACTCCGCAACGGGGAATGATCGAAATCGGGAATCAGTTTTTTAATCAGCAAGCCAAAGACGCAAATCGGGATTGTACCTAAAATAATCCCTAAAGCCATCCGAAATTCTTGGGCTTCATAATTACCTTGGCGAATCGCCTGAATGCTGCCAGTGGTAATGTCTGCCAAATCTTTCCAAAAGTACCAGAGTACCGCCGCAATACTACCCAATTGAATCACTGCCGTAAATGCTACTCCAGGATCTCCCCAACCCAAAGCAACGGGAATTACCTTTAAATGCGCCGTACTGCTAATTGGTAAAAATTCCGTCAATCCCTGCACAATCCCTAAAACCAAGGCTTCCCAGATATTGACATTGGCGGCTGGAAGAGCCGTTTCCGTAGCAGCGGCAACATTCACCGCCAAACTTGTACTCAGTGCCTTGAATGGAGCCGCCAGGAAAGCAGTGGCAGCGGCAATACCTGTGAAAGTCAACAATCGACGTGGTGACAATGACATAAATTCCTCTATCGAACCAGTTTATCAGTATGTCTTAAGACTCTGCCAAGTACAACTAGCTATTTTCAGGTGTAGGATGACAGCTAAGAAGAGATAATCTTAGGTACTGCTCTCAGCTAGCCTAGATCCGGTTAATTTAGGGTTTAAACCCCTTTAAATAGAATTTGACTCCGTGCAGAGAAGGGGGAAGAGGATGAGTAAAGCCGATTTTCGCAAAACCGAAGTTTATCATCAATATCTAATTATTCCCGTGCAATGCCAAGATTCTCAACTCTGGACGGCAAGCTGGCTGGATGAAGAGAACTTGCTGTCTATGCCGGGAGGAACCCCCCTAGATTTTAGCTTTGCGACGGCAGAAGAGGCGATCGCTGCTTTAAAACCGATTTTGGATAAATATTCCAGTTGCCAACCTAGGGAATTGGAAACTTCAGGTTGGGCAACAGGTTGATCGTAAGTAGGTGGTGATAAATAAAAGACTATACGCAAAAGTTCGTAGTTGGGCTTTAGCCCTCTGGATTAGGGCTAAAGCCCAACTACGAACTTATATTGCTAAAATCCTGTTAATCTCCCTCGATTTAGCACCATGACTGATAACGTCCTCGAAGTCCGCCACCTAGAAGTTGAATTTGCTACTGACGAACAGCTAGTCAAAGCAGTTAAAAATATCTCTTTTGAGTTAAAACGAGGCCAAACTCTAGGGATTGTCGGCGAATCAGGCTCGGGAAAATCAGTGACTTCCCTGGCTATTATGGGTTTAATTCCTAGTCCAGGGAAAGTTAGAGGCGAGATTTGGTTTCGCGACTCAGGAGCAGATGGTAGCAAAGCAGTTGATTTAGCTCAACTAGACTCAGAGCAATTGCGCCACTATCGGGGTGGCAAAATTGCCATGATTTTTCAAGAACCGATGAGTTCCTTGAATCCCGTTTATACCTGTGGATTTCAACTCACGGAAGCCATTCGCTTGCATCAAGATGTTTCCCCAGCCGAGGCACGACGGTTGGCAGTGGCAAGTTTGCAAGAGGTGAAACTTGTTCCTAGCGATGAAGAATATAGACAGCGTTATCTAGAAGAACAACCCCAAGCTACTGAAAGGGAAATTAATCAATATATTAATCAGCAAAAATTAGCCATTTTAGAACGCTATCCCCACGAACTTTCTGGGGGACAATTGCAGCGGGTAATGATTGCTATGGCAATTTCTTGCAATCCGGCGATTTTGATTGCCGATGAACCAACCACCGCTTTAGATGTAACGGTGCAGGCGACTATTTTGGAATTAATGCGAGAATTGCGCGATCGCCGGGGAATGTCAATGGTCTTTATTACCCATGACTTGGGCGTAATCGCGGAAATTGCCGATTGGGTAGGGGTAATGTACCAGGGTAAAATTGTCGAATTTGGCTCGGTACTGCAAATTTTTTCCAATCCTCAGAATGCCTATACTAAAGGGTTATTAGCCTGTCGTCCTCAACCAAATCGGCAGGTTTCCTTACTGCCGACGGTGGCAGATTTTATGGAGGTAGTTACCACTCCCAACGGCGAAATTGAAATTCGCGAAAAACCCCAAGTTCAGGCAACAGAATCCGTCAAAACTCCCGAAAAATTAACTTCCACCCATCCTCAATCCCCACTCCTCGAAGTTCGCAATCTGCAAGTTGGCTTTCCCATCCGAGGAGTGTTTGGCGAAACTAAACGTTATACTTGGGCGGTAAATAATATTTCTTTTGAAGTTTATCCCGGCGAAACCTTGGGATTAGTCGGCGAATCCGGCTGCGGGAAATCTACCTTAGCTCGGACTTTACTGCGGTTAATTGAACCTATGGGGGGGCAAATTTTCTTTGAAGGGCGAAATATTACCTCTTTAACAGGGAAAGCATTGCGAGAATTGCGACGAGAAATGCAAATCGTGTTCCAAAATCCCTTTAGTTCCCTCGATCCTCGCATGAAAATTGGTCAAGCGGTGATGGAACCGCTGTTAATTCATGGTGTGAGTAAAAATGCCAAACTCAGACAAGAAAGAGCAGCATATTTACTAGAACGAGTAGGCTTAAATGCCGAGGCGATGAATCGCTATCCCCACGAATTTTCGGGAGGGCAACGGCAACGCGCTTGTATTGCGAGGGCGCTGGCACTGAATCCGAAGTTTATTATCTGCGATGAGTCCGTTTCCGCTCTGGATGTTTCGGTACAAGCCCAAGTATTAAATTTATTCAAAGAATTGCAAAGCGAATTTCGCCTGACTTACATATTTATTTCCCACGACTTAAGTGTGGTAAAGTTCATGAGCGATCGCATTATGGTGATGAATCGCGGCAAAATCGAAGAAATCGACAGCGCTGAAAGTATTTATAACTCCCCCACCCAAGATTATACTCGCCAGTTAATCGCCTCCATTCCTGTAAGCACCATCGCCAGGATTCAGGAAAGACAGCAAGCCCGAGAGAAAACTACAGCAATTGATAAAGAATCGTAAATATCCTCTAATTTAGCTTGAGGTTTGCGCTTTTGTTGAATTTCTTAGCTATAATCTTGCTTGCTGACTGGGTAAGTGAGAATTAGTTCTGAGGCTACTGCAAAGCAGCAAGCCAGAATATTAGATCTTCAGGATCTAATATTAGGTTTGTCTTGCCAAGCAAAAGATAAGTGTCAGGGTCTCTACCAGAAGCAATCGCAGTCACACTGCAATATCAACAACTAGCAACTGGGAATTAAAAGAGACACCATGCTAAAAGTTTTTCTGACTGCTTGCCAAAATTCCAACTATAAATTGGGCTTTTATGCCGCAATTTTAAGTGCTGCCTGTTTGTGGGGACAGCAAACAATTGCCGGAGAGTTAAATCCAAGTAAACTTTCCCCCGCCGCGAATATTCCTCCGGCTGCGCCAAGGGCAGAAATTACGGATTTCAGCCTAACTACTGATGCAGAAGCAGATAGTCAAGAAAGTATGGAACAAATAACATCTGTGTCCCAACTCACAGATGTTAAACCGAGCGATTGGGCTTACGAATCGTTGCGATCGCTTGTGGAACGATATGGAGCCATTTCTGGCTATCCCGATGGTTATTTCCGAGGCAATCGTTCCCTCACCCGCTATGAATTTGCCAGCGCCCTAAATACGGCTTTGAAGCGCTTTGATGAATTACTCTCCACCAATTCTAATGCAGTCAAAAAGGAAGACTTAGAAGCAGTTAGAAAACTACAAGAGGGATTTGCCCAGGAATTAGAAAGCGTGCGATCGCGCGTAGATAACCTGGAAAACCGTACCACCTTCTTAGAAAATCATAACTTCTCGACCCTAACTAAATTCAGCGCCTTAGTTAGCTTCACCTTTGCTGGGGCGACGGCTGGCGGCAATGTTAAGGTGGAAAGAAGCGATGTTAATAATGTTTTTAGTTCTGCCCAAAGGGGAGCCAATGGTCAACCAGTCATTAACCAAATTACTAATGCTCCCCCCATTACCTTCAGTGAAGTTGCCGTTTTGTACTTCCTTACCTCCTTCTCAGGCCGGGATTTACTAGGGACATCATTTATTTTGGGTAATGGCTTTGGTCCTGCCAATTCCTACGCTTCTGCGAACTTATTTAATACCTTTGGCACTCCCCTAGCAAATATCGGGACAAACCCTAGTAATATCGGGACAGTCTTCGAGACTTTCTATTCCTTCCCCGTCAACAATGATATCCAGTTCACCTTTGGTCCCAAACTATTATGGTTGCGCCATTTTGATACCAATGCTTTCACATCAGCATTTGGTCGGGGAGCCAGTGGATTTAATACCTTTGGTAGCACCTTGTTGCAGGGTTTATCCCGCAATACTGGAGCGGTGGTAGATTGGCGAATGAGCGAACAGTTTGACCTCAAAGCGGGCTATTTCGCTACCAATGACGGAAATCTTTCCACTAGGGGGATATTTGACAACACTACCAAGTCTTTTACCGCTCAGTTAAGCTACGCTCCTAACCCCAATCTCAACCTGCGATTCATTTACGATTACGCCAAAAATCAACCCAATGCGGGACAAATTACTGACAAACCAATCATTGGGATTGCCGATGATGGGTTTGGTGGTTCTGTCCGACAAGCGATCGCCAACACTGCCGGAGTGAATGTAGATTGGTTACTAAGTCAGAATTTCGGTTTGTTCGGACGCTATACCTATACAGATATGCGGATCGATCCAGTAACGGCAGGAAGGACAGGTGGTAATATTCGCGCCCAATCTTTGCAGTTGGGGTTAGCATTTCCAGACCTAGGTAAACCGGGAGCTTTAGCAATTCTAAGCTATGTTTTGCCCTTTAGCATCCTAGATGGGCGGCAATTCTTCGTTTCTGGCAATGGGGATGGTGGAGTTCAATACGACATTGAAGCCAGTTACTATTACCCCTTAACCGATAACATTGCCCTAATTCCCATCTTTCATGTGACTGGCAATGCCAACAACTTCAGCAGTAATCCCACAGTCTATTCAGGAACCTTCCGAACTCAGTTCACTTTCTAATTGACCTAGGTTATCGTAGGTTGGGTTGAGCAACAGCGAAACCCAACACCAGGTTAATCATCGCCTACAAAAATCTATGAAAACCGATAGCATATTTTACAATATCTTCCAAGAATTTCCCTTTGTCTTCTTTGCCCTCCTCGGTATCCCTGCCGATGCCACCAACCAATACCAATTCACCTCCCAAGAAATCAAACAATTAGCCTTTCGCCTCGATGGGTTATTTCTCCCCACCATCACCAATCCTCAACTACCCTTCTACATCGTTGAAGTCCAATTTCAACCAGATCCCAATCTCTACTATCGCCTATTTGCCGAACTCTTCATCTATCTCCGCCAATACCAACCGTCTTACCCTTGGCAATTAGTGGTCATTTACCCCAATCGCCAAACCGAAAGAGAAAACTCCCTCCATTTTCAACCAATTCTGCAACTTCCCAACATCACCCGCATTTACCTCAATGAACTAACTCCCCCAGAGATAGACTCTCTACCCATCAAATTGTTACAATTAATCATTGAACCAGAAAGCACCGCTTCAGATTTCGCCAGAGATTTAGCCAGACAAGCTCAAACCGAAATCGCCAACAGCAATGTCAGAAAAAGCTTTGTTAACCTCTTAGAAACCATCATCGTCTACAAACTACCCCAAAAAAACCGAGAGGAAGTTGCCGCCATGTTTAACCTCAGCGACTTAAAGCAAACCCGATTCTATCAAGATGTTTTTTCCGAAGGTAAAGCCGAAGGTAAAGCCGAAGGTAAAGCCGAAGGTAAAGCCGAAGGTAAAGCCGAAACAGCGAAAATTCAAGCTGAAGCTAAACAGCGAGAAAAAACTGCAATCCTCAGAATGGCTAATCTAGGATTAACTACAGAACAAATTGCAACAGTCTTAGACATACCTGGGGCTGAAGTAGCAGCAACTATTGCCCAAGCCGAGCAAAATTAATCAAGCTGTCAATTGTAGGTTGGGTTTTGCTGTCGTGCTACCCAACCCCAAGGTAATCATTTGACTTTTTCTCCATTCCTTACTGACTCAGTAGCAAAATTAACTCAGCTTTCGGTTTCTTACTGCTATTAGGAATCTCCCGTTTCTTCGCCTGTTTTCTTAGCTCTGTCAGATTTAAAGTCTGTAAAAGGGCGGGATCTTTAATAATTTCAGGTATTGGCTGAGGAGTTAATTCAAAGACTTCTTTTAAAGCGTTCAATTTAGCACCTTTAGTAATCCCGCACCTGAGTGCCGCAATTGGATTAAAAGTCTTCCAGTATTGACGAGGAGCTTCTTCAATCCGATTTGTGGCTATTAATAAATTAATGCCTTTGAGAGGGCTACCTGGTTTTTGCATTAAGTATTGCAATGCGATTTTTATTTCGTCTCTGCTGGCTGTAGAAAGACTAATTTTAGGAATCTCTTCACCTGCAAGGATTTTAGTTAATTTTTCAGTTTTTTCGTCAGATTCAGCAATAATACACCAGACTTTCTCATTTCCAGCCGCTTCTGCTACCGCATATATAAACGAGTTGCCAATAATCTCATATCGATCTTCGCCAATCTTTTTGACAATTGCGGGAATCCAGTTGCGATTTCCCAATTCTTGTAAAGCTTTAGCAGCACCTTTAATCAAAAATTCATGAGCATTTGTCCCCTCACCAGGACTAATTTCCTTCAAGTACAAGTGCATCAGGTTGCCAATATCGCTGAGGTTGCTCATAAAACAAAATGCTCCTTAGCTAAATTTTTGTAATAATCGTAAGCTGTTTTATCTTTGTATGCAGCCGGGGTTCTTGAAAAAACTGCCCCAGCAATACTAGCATAACTGGGTAGCTCGAAAATATCCCTTTTTTTCGCTGCGGGGGTATAACGGGGATAAATATAAGGCAGTAAATTAAAATTATGATCGTGCTTAAAACGATTGATAATATTATCTAGTTCTTTTTGGGCAACAATCTTTGCCGCTTCGGTAATCTTTTCTCCATTAAAGAAAATAGGCAAAGCAATGGGACTACCATCTTTTCTGTATTCCTGAATCTCTGGAATAAACTGGCTGATAGTTATGGCTGCATTTTCCAAGGAAGACATACTATTATGTTTAGTGGGAATTAATACTACATCTGCGGCACAAACCGCGCTCTGACTGAAAAATCTCCAGTTAGGAGGGGCATCAATTAATATATAGTCATATTGATTTTTCAATCCCACTAAAACCTGGCGAAGTCTGTTAATTTTGATCTCTTGTCTAAGCTTAGATTCATCGGTATCAAATAATTTGTTATCAGCCGGAATCACATCAAAGATTAGCTGTTTACTTGATTTAGGGCTTTTGGCTTTGAAAGGGATAATTGCGGTACTAATATCAACTCTATTTTCCTTGTCTTCCAAGCAGTTATAAAATATTTCTGTTAAGTTTTTTATGCCTAACGAGTTAGTTAGATCCCGTTGATTGGGATCGAAGTCAATAATTAAAACTTTTTTATCCATCCATGTTAAAGCCGCCGCCAAATTAATGGTAGTAGTGGTTTTACCTACTCCTCCCTTGTTGTTGTAGACAGCTACTGTCAAAGATCTTTGGGGATTTTCAATCTTTTGTTTAATATCGGTAACGACTTCCAAAATATTACTGGCAGTAATCTCAATATTAAGGGTAGCTGGATAGATTAATTTACCATGTCTTCTGAATAATTGAATATTCTTGGAATTGGTAATAATTCCCCATTCTACGCTTTGGCAATTTTTGGCATCTGCCCCTAAGTAATTCTGAATTTGTTTAATTGTTGAGTTGTATTGTGTAGAGCCGTCGCTAAGGTTAATATTTCTACTTTTTAACTCAATCAGAAGATGGGGGTTTGATTTAGTCTGGACAAAAATATCGTTCGGAGTATTGTGACGAGCCGCATAATCAACTGTGCCGTTTCCAGTGAAATACTGTGGAATGTACTCTACTGGTTCAAATCCCAGTGCTTTGAATAATGACGGCATAAAGATAGAGGAAATTATTGACTCTAGGGCATTGTCTGGTAGAGCGAGCAGGGCTTCTTGCAAGGGATGGTTGTTCATATAATGGGCAGGCCGGGAACTTTAAGTCATATTATCACAAAAACACAAAAAAGTAAAAAAAATATATAGTGCGTCAGTATTGCACTAAAACTAAGCACTAAGTACGGCATCGCGAGCCAATCGCCCATCTTCCATGTGAATTAGACGATCGGCAACATCTAAAATTCGATTGTCGTGAGTTACCATCAAGATGGTACATCCCTGTTCTTTAGCCAGCCGCTGCATCACTTCTACTACATCCCGTCCGGATTTTTTATCTAAAGCGGCGGTAGGTTCATCTGCTAATACTAACTTGGGATGGCTGACTAGGGCGCGCGCGATCGCTACCCGTTGTTTTTGCCCCCCAGACAGATTTTCGGGATAATAATCGATATGAGTGCCTAACCCCACCGCCGTTAACATTTCTGCCGCTTTTTCGGCAGACTTTTCTGGGGGAAAGTTGTGCAAGTCGAGAGACATTTGGACATTTTGCCGCGCAGTTAAACTTTTCAGTAAATTGTGTGCTTGAAAGATATAGCCAATATAGCGGCGGACTTTTACCATTTCCCCCGTGGAAGCTCCCAGCATTTGTTGATTCAAAACTTGCAAGCTACCTGCTTGGGGCGATCTCAACCCGCCAATTAAAGTTAGTAAAGTGGTTTTTCCTGAACCAGAAGGTCCAGTCATAATCACAATTTCGCCTTCTAATATTTCCAAACTGACATCAAACAAAACTTGTCTTTGTAGCGTTCCTTTACCAAAGTAGTGATTGACGTTTTCTAGTTGAATTACAGGTTTTTTAAACATGATTTTTGGCTGTTTATTTTAGAAGATATCGGCTGGATCTGCTGCTTGCAATTTGCGGACGGCGATCGCGCCGGAACCAAGACACATAATTATTGTCAAAATCATCACAGTGGTGGCTCTACTGATGGTCATTAACATCGGTAAGCTGGTGGCATTTCTAGTTAAATTATACAACCAAAAAGAGAAAGCAATTCCCGGCATATATCCTAAAATAGCTAATATTAATGCCTCTTGAAAAACCACGCTGAGTAAATAACCATTCGTATATCCCATAGCTTTCAGCGTAGCATATTCTGGTAAATGATCGGCAACATCAGTATAAAGAATTTGATAAACAATCACAATGCCAACCACAAAACCCATTGCCGTACCCAGACTAAAAATAAACCCAATTGCTGTGCCAGTTTTCCAATAGTTCATTTCAAAGTCAATGAATTCTTGTTTTGATAGCACGGTGACATCCTTGGGCAGTTTTTCCCGCATTTGCTGGACAATATTTTTGACATCTGCTCCTGCTTTTACCTTAATTATGCCCACATCAATTAAGCCGGGATCGCGTCTAGGAAAAATTCGCTCAAAATTAGTATCGCTAGTAATAATATTGCCATCCGCACCAAAGGAAGCGCCTAAACTAAATATGCCTTTGACTCTAATTCGTTTGCTACCAACTTCAGTTTCAATGGTTTTACCCTGGGCAAAATCTTCAGCAATGGTACCAAATTGCGCCCTAGAAGCTTTGTCAAATAACACGACATCTGGCATCTGAATTGTACTCAGATTTTCTTGGACTTCTTTGATGTCTAGAATGGATTCCTTGGGATTAAAGCCAATGACTAAAATACCTCTGGTTTTGCGATTGGCGGGGTTTTTCCACAGGGCAAAATCCAAATATAAGCTAGATACTGATGCTACTCCCTCAAAAGCCTGAGCCTGATATAGTCGCCTTTGGGCAAAGTTTTTCATGGCAATCAGGGCGGTAGATTGGGGACTGATTAAAAAAATGTCTCCATGCAGACTTTTGTGCATTCGCACGGAGCTACTGTATAACGCATCCTGAAAGCCCAACTGCATAAACATTAAGATATCAGCAAAGGCAATGCCCGCCAAAGCTACTAATAATCTACTTTTTTCGCGAGTCAGTTGCAGCCAAGCGAGGGGGATTTTTCTAAACATAGCAGAGGAAATGGGGGATTTTTTAAAGATAGATTTTGACTAATACTTTGGAATTAGTTAAGCCAGAAACGCGACTACTAGATTCAGGATCGAGACGAATTTTTACTTCTACTACTCTGGCATCAACATCGGCAGAAGGATCGGTGCTAAGAATGTCTTTTTTGCCAATTTGTAAACCAATTAAACTCACAGTTCCCCGCAATTCTTCGGTAAAAGCATTGGTTTCGCTGGTAATGGTCACTTGCTGCCCTACCTGCACTTTGCTAATATCGCTTTCATAGATTTCGGCGATCGCCAGCATTTGATCGGTTTGCCCTAATTCGACAATACCGGAATTACCAATAATTTCGCCGGGACGAGCGCTGATTTTCAAAACTTTTCCGGCGATGGGGGAGCGGACATAGGCTAATTCTAGTTCGGCTTGGGCTTGTTTGCGACTGGCGATCGCCTTTTCTACTTCGGCGCTAGCTTGCTGAACATCTACTGGGCGAACTTCAGCAATTCGGCTCAGGTTGGCATTGGCTTCGTTAATTTGTTCCCGTAGGGTTTGTTGAATTTGGGCTAGGTTGGCATTAGCTTCGTTTAACCGTTCTTGGGTAGTTTTTTGATCTAAACATTTCACATCTCTGGTGGAAGCGGCAATAGCTCCGGATCTCAATAATTCATCGTAGCGTTGACATTCTTTGCTGGCATTTTCTAACTGCGCTCGCAAGGAAGAAACCGTTGCTTCTTGGGAACGAATTTGTCCTTCTCGTTGGGCTTTTAAGCGTTCAACAGTGGCTTGTTGAGCTTGAATTTCGCCAATTTTTGCCCCAGCTTTCACTTTATCGAGATTTGCTTGGGCAACTTTGATTTGTTGGATCGATTGATCGAGGGATGCTTGCAGGCGATCGCGACTGTCTAAAATGGCAATTACCTGATTATTGCGGACATTATCCCCTTCACTGACCAGAATCTGCAATACCCGCGCCCCTTGAACAGAAGCAGTGCCAGTTAGTTTAATTACTTCTCCTTGGGGTTCTAGTCTGCCTAACGCGGTGACAGCATTGACTTCAGGGGCGTTAACAGTCGATTCGGTTTGGGAATTGGCATTATTTTTGCCACCAGACAGATTGTAAATAACTAACCCACTGATGGCTAAGGTTCCAACTGCCGCCGCTGCGATCGCCCACTGCAATCTTGGTTTAAAAGCTTTTTCTTTTGGTGGTGAGTCTTGACCCATAAGTTACGGTCTCGCATATTGATTTTAGGTTATATTACCAGCTAGATTTTAGATTGGGAATCAGATCAAAAGCTTTCCCCATCTAAAATTAGTAATCAAATAGCACTCCGGTCATATAGCGTTCTGCCCATTCTGTGCCAAAGGCTTTTTCTAAGACTCGACGGGTTTTATCATTTTGCTGTTGTTTGGTACAGTAATAACGCTGGGCTGCCAAGATTTCCTCTTGTTTGGCGGTGCTGACGGGTTGAGCGGCGATCGCTTGTTGGCAGTGAATTTCCAGAAACTCTTCCACTCGTTGTAAAAATTTTCCCTCTTCGGCGACGCTGCCGGGGCGGACAAACAAGCAAAATGGCGAAAAAATGTCCCCCCAAGCTGGCAATTCCCTAGGTTGGGAAAATTCTGGGTTGGGCAGCGCCCCTAACGCCTGGTGGTAATTTTCTGGTAAAGTGCGATTGGCATTCAGGGGGGATAGGTCAGCGATCGCGGCACTAATTTGTCCCCTGCCACCTACCAAGTCTGTCCCAAACATCGGTAGGGCGTATTCCGAGCGCGGAAACATCACGCAATGCAAGATATCTAGGCTTGTCCCTACTCTGGCTAATTCTAAATGTAATTTCCGAAACTGGGGAGCTTGATAGCAACGATTTTCGATTACCAGTCTTTCGCCTTCCAGCTTGCCCTCGACGTATCCCAGATCGTCCGGGAGAAGGTAGGCAGAGAGTTGGAGATGCTTCTGCCAGATAGCTTCGATGCTGTTGGCTAGCTGGCAAATTAGGGGGTGCTGCTGCGAGCGTAAAGAGAGAGTTGAGGTTTCTGACATTCCCAAGCACCAGGCGATCGCCTGATTAAAACTGAATTAAGAAATATAAGCAATCGCTATTAATGTTTAAGGATACCATACTGGCAAGACTTTGAACTTTGGCATCGATCAAGATTTGAACACATAAAGATAGCAGCACCGCGCCATAGAAAGTATCCAGGGTTAAATTGCCCTGCTCATCAATGGCTTGCCCTTGACCTAAAAAAACCGATAAAATCGAAACAATGGTAGTTTTTTATTAATGAGGGTAAGGTCAAATTGTACAATGATAGCTAATAGCAGAATTGCGGCAAGGAGTTGGAGATGTTTGGTTTAGGATGGCCTGAATTAGGTTTGATCGCGATCGCTGCCCTACTGGTCTACGGTCCCAAGAAAATTCCGGAAATCGGCAGCGCCCTAGGGAAAACAATTCGAGGATTTAAACATGAGCTAAATCAGCCCAGTGATGCAGAAACAGAGAAAAAGCCAGATAGCGAAGAACCTGGCAAATAACATTGCCGTCTAATTATTCTGTCAGAAGCAATCAAAATTGATTTTCTGGATAAATATTGTACAATCGCCCTTTGAGTAGCGCCTTACTAGCTCGCAACGCCCCTGACAGCCAACCGCATGAATCAACTGAACAACGCTTTTACTCTGTTTTTGAGCCTATTAGTCGAGGCGATGCCTTTCTTGCTCCTGGGGGTTCTGCTCTCTGGACTGCTGCTATTATTTGTGGACGAACGCAAGTTGATTGCCATTGTCCCCAAGAACCCCTTTTTAGGGGCATTTTTTGGCAGTTGCGCGGGTTTTTTATTTCCGGTGTGCGAGTGCGGTAACGTGCCAGTAGCGCGACGATTGTTGATGCAGGGAGTACCCGCTCCCGTCGCCATTGGGTTTTTGCTGGCAGCCCCCACGATTAACCCGATTGTAATTTGGTCCACTTGGGTAGCTTTTCGGGATCAACCAGAAATTGTGATTTTGCGAGTGGTGTTTTCTTTGGCGATCGCCACTATCATTGGTTGTGTATTTAGCGTGCAAGCCGATTTGCGCCCATTATTGCAACCCGCGCTTGCCCGCGCCCAACCCCAATTTACCCCCGTCAAAGGTGGTGGAGAAGCAACTCCCACCCTGCTGCAATCAGGCACTTTCCTGTTGGGCAATTCCGGCTCCCCAATCCGGATGGAAGCCGCCGCCATGTCAGCCAATCTTGCCGCCAATAAACCCCAGGGCAACCGCTGGCAAATGCTCCTCGATAACACAGTTCAGGAAGTGCGGGAACTAGGGGGAGTCTTAGTTTTAGGCAGCGCGATCGCAGCTGCCATTCAAGTTTTAGCTCCCCGCGAACTAATTCTTAGTTTAGGGCAAAGTCCCATCACGGCGATCGCCGCCATGATGCTCCTAGCCGGATTAGTTTCCATCTGTTCCACCGTTGATTCCTTTTTTGCCCTTTCCTTTGCCTCCAACTTCACCAGCGGCTCCTTACTTGCCTTCCTGGTTTTCGGCCCCATGATTGACTTGAAAGGGATTGGTTTGTTACTCTCCATTTTCAAAACCAGAACCGTAGTCTATCTATTCGCCCTCGCCACTCAATTAACTTTTTTGTTGACCTTGGGTTATAGTTACTTCTTTTAGAAATGAAAGCCAGAATGCAAAATTTCCTTCCTTGGTTCGATGTCCTGGCTATCCTAGCTTGGGGTATCCTCTTACTCAAATATTGGCTCACAGGCAAACTCAATCTGCTGATTCATCCCAATTACTTTGGTTTAACTGTTGCCGCCGGAATTTGGTTATTATTGATTGGGGGATTAAAAGCATGGCAGCTTTTGAAAAACTCCAATCGCTCCAAAAACCCATCATTAGGACACATTAGTTTATTTCCCCCTGGTTGGAGCAGCGCCTTACTTTTAACTACTGCCATCATTGGCTTAATTGTTACTCCCCGCGTTTTTAATAGCCAAATCGCCCTCGATCGTGGTATTGGTGAAGCTGCCATTTCTAGTCGAGCTAAACCCCAAGCCTTTCGCAGCGTTGTGCGTCCCGAAGAGCGATCGCTAATAGAATGGGTTCGTACCCTCCATGTCTATCCCGAACCCGATGCTTATACTGGCAAGAAAGTTAAAATTGACGGCTTTGTAGTTTATCCCCCGGAACTTCCTCCCGAATATGTATTGATTTCTCGCTTTGTCATTACCTGTTGCGCCGCTGATGCTTATCCCGTCGGATTGCCTGTTAAACTAGACCAAGATCGAACCGCTTTTAGTCCCGATACTTGGTTAGAAGTCGAAGGACAAATGATCACTGAAACTATTGCAGGCAAACGACAGTTAATTGTCCAAGCCAAATCCTTGAAAAAAATTCCCACCCCGGAGAATCCCTATTATTACTAAACAGCTAATGCAGAAATCTAAATTTTGGCAACCTGTCGATCGGGCTGCTATGGGATTAATGTTGGTACTAATCTGCTTAATTATCGGCGTAATTTTTGCCGGCGATCGCGCCGCCCCCCACGTCCGAGATTTTAATTGGCAAAACAAACAAATTGGAGCCGATAATAATAAGTTTATCCTCACCTTTAGCCGTCCCATGAACCGGGAAAGCGTGGAAACCAATCTGCAAATTGACCCCCTATTACCAGGAAAATTTAGCTGGTCCGGGGGCAGAATGGCCTATACTTTGCTTAATCCCGCTCCCTATGGCACAACCTATAAATTACAGTTGCAGTCAGCGCGAGACAAATTCAGCACCAGCCAATCAACCAATCCTACCTTACAACCCTTTGTCGGCGAATTTCGCAGCCACGATTTAGCCTTTGCCTATATTGGGGTGGACGGCGAAGAACAGGGGCGCTTAGTCCTGTATAATCTCAGTCAAAATCAAAAAAATATTCTGACTCCCAAAAAATTAATAGTCATTGACTTTAAGCCCTATCCAGATAGTAGTAAAATTTTATTTTCCGCCGAAGACCGACTAAGTTTCCAAAAAGGCACTCTAGAACAACAACTATATAGCGTCAGCACGGGTATTCATTATCTCCCACCAAAAGATCCTTTTGACGATCCCGATCTTCCTGATGCTTCTACCATTCGCCCCATCCCAGCCGGAAATATCGATTTAGTTTTAGACAGTCAAACCCATCGCAATCTCAAATTTGACTTATCTGCCGATGGGAAAACGATTGTAGTGCAACGAGTCAATAAAAGCAATCCAGCGGATTTTGGCTTGTGGGTAATCCAGCCTAATATCCCTCCCAAACCTTTAGAAAATCAGCCGGGAGGAGATTTTTTAATTACTCCCGATAGCGCTTCCCTCGCCGTCTCCCAAGGGGAAGGAGTAGGCATTTTGCCCCTGCAACCGAATGCCGAACCCCTAGATTTTCTGCCCAAATTTGGGATGGTGTTGAGCTTCAGCAAAGATAATACAGCCGCAACCATGGTGAATTTTAACAAAGATAATCCCAAGTTGCGCTACGTGCGATCGCTCTACCTCGTCACCAACCAAGGAGAACAAAAAGAACTTTTTCAAACCAAAGGTTCCATCAATAATTGCGAATTCACTCCTCAAAAACAGGCGCTTTACTGCTTAATGAGCGAATTAATTAAAGAAAAAGATGAATTTCAAGAACAACCATATTTAATGAGCGTAGATTTAACCTCTTTCAAAGCCGTAAAAATAGTCAAATTGCCGATGCAGCGCAACATCCAAATGAGTTTATCCGCTGACGGTTTAACCCTGCTTTTCGATCAAACCATCACCTCCAATGCTCCTCCTGTCGCCGAAAGTTTAAGGACTAATGATGGACAAGCGATCTCCACCAGTCGTCTTTGGTTGCTACCGCTCGTACCAGATGCCGCCGGGAAAATCAAACCTGAATTACTTCCCATCCCAGGCTTTCATCCCCGCTGGTTGCCCTAGTCGAGTGTCAATTCATTTGAGTTTCGCAAGATCCTATATTTTCTTATGCAATTACCTGACTACCAGCGAGTTATATATAAGCGCACTCCCTTAATAGAAGTTATCGCCCAATTGCGCTTTCCGACAATCCTCAGAATTAATAATCAAGAACCTTTTGAGTTTCAGGAGAAAATTCGTTTTGATTACCCGATTTTTCAAAAGTCCGATTTTTCAAATACATCACCTGAAATAGCACTATTTGACCCACAGATAGGCTCGATTTTACAACCATATAATATTTACAATTTTCTGTCAGAAGATTCAAAATGGAAGTTGTCTTTAGAACTGGAAAATCTAACATTAGCAACCACTGAATACAAGAAATATGAGGATTTTAAAGAAAAATTTGCTAAGATTTCTAGTGTTTTTGAAGAAATATATCAACCTTATTTTTACATAAGATTAGGATTGAGATATAGGGATTTGATCCTGCGCTCAAACCTAAAAATGAATCAAGATAAACCTTGGTCAGAATTAATCAGTCCTCAAATTGCTTCTGAGTTACATAGTAGTGAGTTATCGGGTTCAATTCGGACTTTAGTTAAAAGTCTAGAAATTGAACTAGATGTGGGCAAAGTTAATTTTAATCATGGTCTAGTCATGTCACAAAAAGGTAGTTTTGAGGAACCCGGTTATTTGTTTGATGCTGATTTTTTTGTGGACAATAAAATAAACCAAGGAGAGATTTGGAATGTCTTCGACAATTTTAATCAAACGGCAGGAAAGTTATTCCGATGGAGTATTACAGAAGAACTCCACACCGCAATGGAGCCTCAACCCATACTTGGCTAATTTACCTGCTTTTGATCAGTTAAAATCAAATACAGTTTTAACAATAAAAAGCTCATACCAAGATATTGACAAGTTAATAGAGAGAAAAACTGATTTCTTAGAACCTTGGTTAAGTCCAATTACATTTCGGTCAAGAAGCAAAACTCCTGCTTATAAATATCCCATTCAAAGTAAGCTTGAACTAGAAGCAGAATTTAATCGACTCGCAGAAGAATGGCGTACCGAAACAAGGATGCTGTCATTAGTTACACACAAGTCAATGCACCCAACTTATCAGAGAATTATTGGCATGGGAAAGCCTGTTATACCTTTAATTTTGCAAGATATTGCCCAAAAACCTGACCATTGGTTTTGGGCGCTGAGGGCAATTACTGGCGAGAATCCTGTAAAACCTGAACAAGTTGGTCGGATGAAACTTATGGCACAAGCATGGATACAATGGGCAAAAGAACATGGTTATGAATGGTAGGTTGGCGTACAACAAGATCTTGAGATTTCCTAATTTAGAGCGTACTAACTATGAAGTAACAAGTGAAGAAACTGTAGATTATAATTGCTTTGCTTTTGCGGCTGGCGAAGAGGAATTGAGATGGGACCCAGTAGATCCTGATGGATACTGGCCTAATGGTGTGCGAGAGAGCCAAATTTTAAAACGACCAATAATTTAAACAGGACTTACGCAGTTGCTCCGCATATAGCTTTTATGGTGCGTTACGCTGCGCTAACACACCCTACTAATAGAGGTATTGCGTAAGTCCTGATTACTATAAATTAATGCTCTCCCATCAGGTTATTTTAACTCTTTTAAAGTTTTCAAAGACTCTTCGATGTGTCCTTTAACATTCAATTGTGAGTTAAAAATATGTCGCACAACGCCATCCCGATCGATAATATAAGTTACTCTTCCTGGCAGCAGCCCAAAAGTTGCGGGGACACCATATAATTTGCGGGTTTGATTCCCAGTATCGCTCAGTAGGGTAAAAGGCAGATTGTGCTTTGAAGCAAATTGTTGATGAGACTGAGGAGAGTCGCCACTAATGCCAATCACCTCCGCACCAGATTCTTGAAAAACTTCATAGCTATCCCGAAAAGCACAGGATTCTGCCGTACACCCAGGAGTATCGTCTTTGGGATAGAAGTACAAAACCACAGATTTTTTACCTTGAAAATCAGTAAGGCTAACTGGCTGCCCAGTTTGGGAAGACAAGGTAAAATTAGGGGCGGTATCTCCGACTTTGACTGTCATAGCAGTGCTTTCCAGATGGATTTAAACAAGTGTTAACTTTTGTTATGATAACCCAAACTGCCAAGGCTATGACAAAAGAGCAACAGGTAAAAGAGTTCACAATTGCCAATTCTTCTGATAAAATCGAATAATTGCACCTGGAGAGGTGGCAGAGTGGTCGAACGCGCTCGACTTGAAATCGAGTGAACCGAAAGGTTCCGTGGGTTCAAATCCCACCCTCTCCGTTCCAAGTCGAGGACTTTGTTGCAAATCGTTAAAGAACTTTATGGGTGTGCGAGTGTTGCTTAACGTTATCTTCTTTGCGGACAACCCGTTGCATATTTAGCACCCGTTTACGTTCTACAGAATAATTAAAATCATTCCGAGTTGTCCCCAAGGGAACATGGGATTGTGCCGAAGGACGAATTTTGTAAGTTCTCGCCGCTGCTACTGCTCTTTCCACAAAGTCATCGCAAAACCTCGCGTCTTCAGGAAATCCCGCTGGCAAGTGGAATTCATCGCCGACTAAAACTGCTCCCAGATTAGTTGCACAAGCGAGTTGATAGGATGTGGGAATACCTTTGGCGATCGCTTCTAGGGCAGCCGAAGGAATCGGTTCAACTACTTTAATTTCCCGAACTTCGCCATCATCTTTCCAGAAACAGGTGGCTAAACCCAGCAAAAGGTAGTCATCGGCAGAGAGATCTGGGGCATTGGGGTAAGAGGTGACGGTTGGCATGGGAAGGTGATGGCAGTAAAAACAATATCGATGGGCTTCAGTGGCATTATTTTATCAAGATCTTTTGCCAAAAAGCAGAGGAATAGAGATCTGGGGCAGTAACCTATTTTCATCCTGGCTGTTTTCCCAAGAGGATTTCCGGAAGGTCGTCCAGAGCGCTTGTAGTTTTTCTACAGTTGACCAATGCTAGAGGCAGTCTTTATGACTTCCAATCCAGCCTGGATTTCCTAGCTAGCAGACACCTCAACAAGTGACACAAAAGTTAGATAAATATACTAGCTATCCCTCTACAATCACACTAGATTGACCACAGGTGCCATTAAATGAACACTCGCGCTTTCGTAGGGCAGCAAACAGAAGATAAACTGCGATCGCCGGATTCCTGGGACGCTCAATCTGCTCAAGGAAAAACCGATCCGGAACGCTATTGGCGGGCAGAAGCTAAAGCCAGGGCGCAAGCTAAAGATTATAGTTCGGCGATCGCCATCCTAACGCAGTTGATTGACCGCAATCCGGACAGTGCTGCCGACTACAATAACCGAGGTCTGATCTATTTTCAAAGCGGTCAATTAGACAGAGCGCTAGAAGATTATAACACTGCTTTGCAATTAAATCCCAAATTAGCCAGTATTTATAACAATCGTGCCAACTACTACGCCGCCTGTGGAAAAATAGTGGAAGCAGTTGCTGACTATGAAGTTGCCCTAGACCTCGATCCTAGCAACATTCGGGCTTGGATCAATCTGGGGATTACCTTCCGCGATCTAGGTTTATATCAACGGGCAATCGAAAACTTTGATTTTGCCTTAATTCTAGGTCAATTCGCTGGGAATGTTTATGCCGAACGGGGCAGAACCTACCATCTGTGGGGAGAATGGAACTGCGCGATCGCCGACTACCAACGCGCCTTAGTGCAACTTCCCCAACCTAGCTATACTACCCCCGCCGCCAACCATCGCCTACGCCTGCAAGTGGAAATTTGGTTAGATGACTTGCTCAGTCCCCTGGAAGTTTAACCTATTCCCCACTCCCGGCAGATTCCTCCAACCAAACTGGCTGCTGCTGATTTGGCTCCACCCATTGACTTTCTTGCTGCATAATACTTTTCCCTTGCATCGGATCGAAATAGCGAGTAAATTCCCCATTTAACCGAGTTACCCGCTTATCAGTCCGCTGCACTTCCGCTTTGATTTCCTGCAATTTAGCTTGCTGAGACTGATGGTAGGGCAAGAGTTGGACTAAAGTCGCGATCGCCACTCCCGAAAAAACCACACTGACAGCTAAATTAGCCGTCACCTCCACCACCATTAACCTATAGGGATGGCGACGGGGCGATCGCCTTTTTCTAGGGAGAATTCGCGCCGGAGCAACTGGTTGTAGATGAGTTCTGGAACGTTGACTGGCATTTATCACTGGATCTGAATCCTCGGCTAGCAGTAAAAGTTGCTGACGCGCAAAAAGCATCAAGGCATGAGCGCGATGATTGTCCGCTCTAGTGGCATGGCCTTGACAGGATTATAGCCTCACGAACGAAAAACGTCGGCGATCGCGCCAGCTAGACAATTTACTGCCATTAATT
Organism: uncultured cyanobacterium; assembly: GCA_936920195.1. GTDB lineage: Bacteria > Cyanobacteriota > Cyanobacteriia > Cyanobacteriales > FACHB-T130 > CAKZHE01. The sequence continues at coordinate 29,976 of CAKZHE010000280.1, forward strand.
CTTATTTCCCGGAAACCGAGGAAAATCAGGGGTTAGGGGATGTGTAAATTTTACAGTTGAGCTTTTCAACCATCTACCGAAGCGGGAATCTAAATTCTCCTCCGATCTCGTCTCCTACCCCTAACCCCTAGTGTCTTACTTATAGAGTTCGGTAGCTAGCCGGAAAGCTAGGATGCCGGGAACCAAAGCGATAAATAAGGCTATGAAGACCTGGGTATCTGATAGAGACATAAGCGAGAACTCCTTATTTCACGGATAATTTCAAAATTCTAGGTAAAGTTACCCTTTTTAAGAATATCTTGTTACAAGACGCAACCATCCAATTTGGAAACTTTTTTAGCCAAATTAGCACTTGTAGCTTTTTAGGTCGATTTGGGTAACAAAAGGTTAAGCTATATTAAGAGAGCGAATATTTTGGTACAGTTCATTAATTGCCTAGTTGCTGCTGGAAGCGGGCATACTACTGAGATAAGTTTTTTTAGAGTGGCTAATGCTAGATCAAATTCTGAATTCACCGTTCAATGTGGGAGTTGAAGCCCCCTTTTTACTCCTTGTCCTAGTGGCGTTAGAGGCAGTATTATCAGCAGATAATGCGATCGCCCTAGCTGCCCTCTGTCAGGGGTTAGAAGACAAAGAATTGCAGCGTCGCGCCCTGAATTTTGGCTTGATTGCCGCCTATGTTTTGCGAATCACGCTCATTTTGTCAGCAACTTGGGTAATTCAGTACTGGCAGTTTGAATTATTAGGGGCAATGTATCTGCTCTGGCTGGTGTGGCAATACTTTCGCTCCGATGATGGGGAAGGCAGCGAACACCACGGTCCAAAGTTTTCTTCTTTGTGGCAAGCCATCCCCATGATTGCAATTACCGATTTAGCGTTTTCCCTTGATAGTGTGACGACGGCGATCGCCATTTCTCAAGATACCTGGTTAGTCATTGCTGGGGGAACCATCGGTATCATCGCTCTACGGTTCATGGCTGGCTTGTTTATCCGCTGGTTAGACGAGTACGTGCATCTCGAAGATGCTGGGTACATTACCGTGGCTTTTGTCGGATTGCGCCTTCTAGTTAGGGCGCTACAACCCGATCTTGTCCCACCAGAATGGTTAATGATTACTGGCATTGCCATTGTTTTTGCCTGGGGATTCTCCAAGCGATCGCTGGATGAGGGAACAGGGAACAGGGAACAGGGAACAGGGAATAGGGAATAGGGAATAGGGTGAATTTACTATATAAAATTTAAAATGGAATAGCGAAGAGCGCAGAGGG
>CAKZHE010000281.1 GCA_936920195.1 uncultured cyanobacterium
AATAGGGAATAGGGAATAGGGAACAGGGAATGGGGAATAGGGAATAGGGGATAGGAAATAGGGAATAAGGAATAAGGAATAAGGAATAAGGAATAAGGAATAGGTAACAGGGAACAGGGAATAGAGGATAGGGGATAGGGGATAGGGGATAGAGGATAGGCAATAAGAAATAGGAGATAGGGAATAGGGAAATTCAGCGATCGCACAGATGGCGATCGCTCTCTTTGACTTTAGAATTATTTTGGAGATAATCGCCTGCCCAATTACAAGTCCGCTGCCATAAATCGTCTAAATCTAAATTCCAAATAATTGCGGTTTGGTCTTGACTGCCAGAAACTAGGGTTTTACCATCGGGACTAAAACTGACGCTAGTAGCGCGATCGCTATGTCCAATCAAAGTTTTAATTAATGTATCATCTAAGCGCCATAGTTGGACTTGATTGCTCCAACTGGTAGTTGCCAAAACTTTGCCATCTGGACTAAAAATCGCCCTGGCAACGCTATCAGTATGACCTTTCAAGGTGCGGAATTCTTCGCCGTTGCGCCGCCACAATTTGATGGTATTGTCATAACTGGCTGAGGCTAATAGTTGACCGTCGGGACTAAAATTGACATCTAATACCCAATTATTATGGCCTAGAAGAGTTTTCTGCAATTTACCCTCTACTGTCCACAATTTTACCGTTTGATCGTCACTGGCTGAGGCTAATAATTGCCCATCAGGACTAAAAGCAATACTGTTGATGCGATCGCTATGGGCGTTCCAAGTTTGTTGGAGTTTACCATTAATTGTCCAAAGTTTGACAGTGCGATCGCGACTAGCCGAAGCTAAAATTTGACCATTAGGTGAAAACCGGACATCCAACACCCAATCTTGATGTCCCACTAAAGTTTGAACTAACTGCCATTCAGCCTTACCTTCCGCTAATAATACCCGATGCCAAAGGCGAATAGTTTTATCTCGACTGGCAGAAGCTAGCCATTGACTATCGCCACTAAAACTAATTCGATCTATTCGTTCTCGATGTCCAGTTAAAGTTGTCAATAATGTCCCATCGGTACTCCAAATCTTAATTGTCTTATCTTTACTGGCGGAAGCAATAAATTTACCATTGGGAGCAAAACTCACATCTAAAATTTCATGCCTGTGACCTTTTAAAGCCGTCCGGCTATTTTTCAGCAAACTCCAGATTTTAATTGTTTTATCATAACTAGCCGAAGCGACTATTTGCCCATTGGGACTAAATTGAACGCTAGTCACTCCATCACTATGACCTTGAAAAATTCGTTCGGGATGGACAGAAAACTTATGGTTGATATCGCCAGTCCACAATCGGATAGTATTATCTTCGCTGGCAGAAACTAAGTGTTTGCCATCGGGACTAAAATTAACGGCAAATATCCAACCTTGGTGTCCAGAAAGGGTTTGCAACAACTTGCCTGCCAAACTCCAAATTTTCACGGTTTTATCATCGCCACCGGAAGCCAATAATTTGCCATCGGGACTAAAATTAACGCAATTAATTTTACCATTATGCCCTCGAATTGTAATTAATGGCGAGTCTCGAATAACGAACTTACGCCAGAGTTTCACCGTTCCATCACTGCCAGCAGAAGCTAACAATTTCCCATCGGGAGCAAAACTTACCCAAGTCACTGTACCTTGACGGCTAATAATAGTATTGATTAATTCACCATTAACGGTCCAAATTTTAATTGTACCGTCTTCCCCTCCCGAAGCAATTAATTTACCATCAGAACTAAAACTAGCACTATAAATTTGTCCGCGATGACCATGCAAAATTTTCCATAATTGCCCATTTTTCCGCCAAATTCTTACGGTTTTATCCCAACTGGCAGAAACAATCAATTGACCATCGGGACTAAAATGGGCAGTGGTAACGCTATCTTGATGCCCTTTGAGCGTTGCTACTAAACTGCCATCGGGATGCCATAATTTGATGGTTTTATCTCTCCCCGCAGAAGCAATTAACTTGCCGTCGGGAGAAAAACTCACATTCCAAACCACATCAGTATGACCTTCTAGGCGGTTGCGCTCGGATGTGCCATATATTCCCTGTTGGAGCGCGGCAACTACCTGCATAGCCGTTTCTGGCGGGGTTTCCGGGGCAGTTCTTAACTTTTTTGCCGCCCTTAACCCTTCAATTAAAGCATCGAATTCTTGATGCAATACAAACAAGGTTTCGGAAGAAGAACTGAGAGCGCTTAGATGGGCATTGGTTTCGGCGATCGCCGCTTTTTTTCTTAACATTTCAGTTCGCCACGCTAAAGCCCCAGCCGCAATAGCTAAAAATGACATTGCGATCCCAATAATAATTGCTTGTAATTTCTGCTTTTTTTCACCTAAAAGTGCTTTTTCCCGGTGGGCAATTTGGGCAGCATAATTTAATTGGGTGCGTCGTTGATATTCTTGGCGAATGGGAGCAACCAGATAATCGTGAATCAGTTGATAGCTATTTTCAGGATGTTCTTGGACTTGGACAATTAGCCGCGAACCAGTTAAAATATTTAAAATTAGTTCTAGAGTTTGAGGGCGAATTAGTTGCCGATCTATGCCTAATTCAGATTTAGTTTTAATCGGGCGCGTTCCCCGTTCATCAGTTAAAGAGAATAAAATTACCCAAGCAGTATGAGTATTTTGATTGCCACAATCAGCGATCGCATCCACCAGCGATCGCGCTACCAAGGCGGTTTTAGGATCTTGCCCTAGTTGTTGATATTGTCCCAGAGTTTTGATTTTTTCAGCTTGCAATTGCGCCCCCACAACTTGCAGTTCAATTAATCGGACTGCGCCTCTTTCCCTAGCTAAATCTTGCACAAAAGCATCAATCAAAGCTGGTTCTAAGGAAAAGTGCGATCGCGCAGTTAAATTCAAGATAACTTTTTGGGCATTAGCCATCGATAAATCTTCTAAAGCATAAAGAATCTCTTTATCTAAAATATTATTATTAATTGCATCCAAATTAATCGCTCGATTGAATTCTAGGAGATAATGCAAATAATCCTCTCGGATAGAAAGAATAACTTTGACAAACGGCAAATTGAGACATTCCTGTAAAAAGGCATAAAACTTGCGGCGCGATTCCAATGTAGGGTAAACAAAAAAAAATTCTTCAAACTGATCGAAAATTAGAATGGTCAGGAAATTACTGTTACTATGTTGACGTAGCTGTAAAATCGGCAGTGGAAACGACGATCTTAACTGCCGATTTAACTCCTGCACCCAATCTGGATAGATCGAAACTACTATGGGTAAAGCTTCTCTCGCCCCGACAATCCGATACTGTAAAGTAGCAACTAACCCGGCATTAATTAAAGAACTTTTGCCAACTCCCGAAGCCCCATGAATGATTAATAATTTCCGATCGTTGCGGCTCAACCGTTCAATTAATTGGTTAACATTCGATTGCCGACCAGCTGCTATAATTTCTTTTGACCAAGAGCGATCGCCATTTTGAACAGGTAGTGGTACTGCGCCCAAAAAAGCACAAAAACCATACTCTTGTTCCACAGTTCTTTGTTCTTGTTTCAGTTGAAAAGCTGCCCAAAATCGCCGCTGTTGAAAATAGAGCGATCGCAATCGCACCAAAATATCAATATATAGTTGGGGAGCCAAGGATGGCATAGTTTGATTTTTAGCAGTTTCTAAACTAGCGATCGCTTCCGCAGATAAATTCATCTGTTGTTGAGCTTGGGCTAAAATTAACAAATATAAACTGCGTTGTTGGGGCGGAAATTGACCAGGTTGCGGCAAAATTGCCAAAGCATTTTCAGCTAACTTTCTCGCTTCTGTCCAATTACCTTCAGACAGTGCCACCTCAGCCAAAAATCCCCAAGCCTGTGCCAAATAAACCGGATTATTATAAGTTTGGGATTGCTCCAAAGCTTGTTTTGCCAGCAATTGTAAATCCGCCCAAGCTTCCAAATTTCGCAATACTTCCCCAATCGGCGCAATTAATTGAGCAACTAAATCAAACCGCCCTTGGAAGTGAAATAACATCAAACTTTCCTGAAAATAATCCCGCGCTGCTCGCCAGCAATCTCGACTAGCCGCTGGTTGAAAATCCGCTTGAAGGCAGTAGCATAAAGCAATATGAAAGAGAATAATTCCAGCAATTAGTAATAGTTCGGGATGATCGTCAACCAGCGCTAATGCCTCTTGATAATGTGCCAAAGCCCCATCTATTGTTCCACTACTATAGGCATCGCGCCCCAAAATTAATTGCCATGCCGCTGTTAAACCTGATGTTAAGTTTAACCCGCGACTTTGCAAATCAATTTGGGCAGATGCTAGTTCTTGACGACGAGGACATCCCGGCGCTAAATTAACAGCTTCATTAGGTAAAAATTGACCTGCTCCCGCTGCCAACAATCTTGATAACAGTTCTTGCACTGTCTCCCGCCACAAATCAATTAATTCCTCCGTTGTCAAATCGAATTTAATTGAAGTAGCTGCCCAACTTTTGAAATCTGGAGCAAATCGAGCTAGCTTTTGGAGAATTTCATCCGTCACCCACAATACCAGGGGGAATTTTAATTGTTTGCGAAACTCCTCCCGCACCTGATTAGCCGCAATTAGCACTGATTCCAAGGCGGTGACTGACTCTAACCCAAAGATAATCAGGGCGCGGGGGGATTGACTAGAAGAGGCGATCGCTGCTTGAATTGGTCTTAACAACGTTGACGTATTTGGTGGTATAATTAGCTCCTGCCAAGGCTTCGATAAAGATAGCAATCGCTGCCGCATCACCTGACGGCAACTAGCATAATTGCAACGAGCTAAAATCAGCGCAAAATTGCCCTCAGCTAGCGTTAACGCTCTGACTAAAGTAGAGAGCGATCGCTCATTAGCAGCATTTATTTCTTCTGATTGATTAAATTGCATCAGTTACTAACTATAGCGCATAAATTGAAGATTTTCGCAAGTCCTATTAATTATAATCGTAGGTTGGGTGGCGCGATAGCAAAACCCAACAAATTCAAAATTCAAAATTCAAACAGGACTTACGCAGCTACGATCTATACAGTGTATGGGTGCGTTACGCTGCCGCTAACGCACCCTACTGATAGAGGCTACTTTAGGCTTGTCACGCCACTACTTATAGAGGCGTTGCGTAAGCCCTGTCAAAGTGAAATTGTCTTGAATTTTGAATTTTGAATTTTGAATTTTGAATTCGATCAAAGCGACTTAACCTAATAGGGAATTTTGACAGTGAAACAGCTACCTTGCTCTAATTCACTCTCCACCGTTACTACTCCTTTGTGCAACTCCACAGTTTTTTTAACTAGCGCTAAACCTAGCCCAGTACCCGCATAGCGACGAGAAAGACTGCTATCAATTTGGACAAAAGATTGAAATAATTTATCCATATTTTCCTCAGCAATGCCAATCCCCGTATCAATGACACAAAAATTGATTGTCGATGTTGATTCTTCCTCATGTACCTCTAAACTGACGCTACCACCTTCAGGGGTAAACTTCACCGCATTACTCAGCAGATTAATTAGCACTTGTCGTATGCGCCGCTCATCAACAGCAATTTCTCTTAATCCTTCTGGCACTTGCAAACTAAGTTGAATATTTTTATGCTCGGCTAGTTGTTGCACCAAAACCAAGCTCGATTGGCATAAATGAGGAATAGAAGTTGGGGCAATTTGCAACTCGACTTTCCCCGACTCAATTTTAGCCAGATCGAGAATATCATTAATTAGTTCTAGTAAGTGCCTGCCGCTCTTTTCAATACTTTTCAAAGACTTAGCTTGTTTAGGAGTTAGTTCGCCATAAACTTCATCTAGCAAAGCTTCGGAAAAGCCCAGAATAGAATTGAGCGGAGTTCGCAATTCGTGACTCATGCTAGCCAGAAATTCATCCTTGAGACGAGTAGCCCGAACTAATTGGGTATTAATAATCGCCAGTTCTTCATTAGTTTTTTGCAACTGTTCTTCTGCCAGTTTCCGTTGAGTAATATCAGTGGCTGCCCCCACAGTTTGGCAAACTTTACCATCAGCATTTCGACTAAAAACTGTATCGCGTCCATTCAACCAGCGCCATTCACCATTGCGGTTTTTCATCCGATATTCAAACTCGCTGATTTCCCCATCAGCCAGCTTATCAATTCTTTGGTAAAGTTCTGGCAGTTGATCAAAATCATCCGGGTGCATAAGGTTTTTAAACAGTTCTGAACCCATAGCCTTAATTTCTTCCGAAGTGTATCCTAGAATGCTAGCAATTTCTCGATTGCTGTAAACATTACTCTGTTTGCTCAGATCGTAGATATATAAAATACTGGGAGTAGCACTAGCAATTCTCTGAAGAAGCTGCTGACTTTCTTGCAATGCCTTTTCTGCTAGTTTGCGTTCGTGAAGTGCCGTTTGGCGTTCGCTGACATCTCGCATCACTTTCACTATTTCGGTAACTTCATCAGTAATGGGATCGATTACCCATTTGGCAGCTGTTTCTATCCAAATATATTGACCATTCTTGTGACGCAGGCGATAGACAATGAGGGATTGTTTCTCTGATTTGGCTAAGGTTTTACTATGCAGTGCTTTGACTCGATCGATATCATCTGGATGAAAAAATTCATAGCAATTGTTTCCTAATAATTCTTCAGGGTGATAGCCCAACAAATTAAAACAAGCTGGGGAAACGTAGAGATACTCTCCGGCTTCCGTGTGTCGGGAAATCATATCTACAGAATTTTCAGCTAATAATCGATATCTGGTTTCACTTTCTCGCAAAGCGGTTTCTACTTGCTTAATTGTAGTGATATCGCGCATAATAGTAGACAAATACTCTACTGCCCCCTCTGGAGATTTGTGGGCAATAATCATCTGCGAAACTGGAATATTTCCCCCATTATCTGGATTAATAATTGCTGTCTCGCCTATCCAAACTCCATCGCGGATAGCAGCGGGTATCCCTTCATTTTTAACAATTTCAAAAGCCCATGCAGGATGATATTGTGGGATATTTGCCTGGGAAATATCTGCGTCCTCAGCCACTTGCGATATTCTTCTCATGGCATGGTTATTCCAGAGGATATTGCCTTGCAGATCGGCAACTCCTATATAATCAATAGAGGCTTCCAAAATGGTAATGACGCGCGATCGCTCTGCTTCTGCTTCCTGGTGCTTTTTCTGGATTTCTTCTGCATAAATGAAATTACCAATGCTTTGAGCCATCAACTCAATAATTTCCTGTTCATAAATCTGAAATTCTTTCAGTCTGACGGCAGTTGAGGCAAAATTTAATGTTCCGTATAATTGATGATTGACAAATATGGGAGTACCAATATAACTTTCTAGTTTTAAAGATTGGTAAATTGGACAGTTTTGCATTTTGGGCATATTCCCAGCATAGCGATAAACCACTGTTTTTTTAGATTTGCTAACTTCGGCATAATAGGTATCTACCAAATTAGAATTAAATTCATTAGCTAAAGACTGAAAGATCGGCAAAGAAGAATTTTCTTCTTCTGCTAACTGATTTTTTTCTTTAACCGCCAATATTGTATAGCAATTATTTTCCTCAACTTTAGTAATAATGCCAGTTTCTAGTTGAAAAATCTCACATCCTTGTTGGAGATATTCTTCAAACAAAAATTCCGATCTATGAAAATGCTGAGTGCTAAGGTGATGCAGTTGCTTGAGGATAGCATTAGAAGCTGCTAAAGCCTGGGATTTTTGCAGCAATTTTTCTTCTGCTAGTTTGCGATTAGTAATGTCGATAGTCACCCCGCTGATTGATACAGCCTTGCCCGTTTTATCCCGTTGAACATTAGCTTTGGAAGTAACCCAGCGAGCATTACCATTGGGCAAAATAATCCGATATTCCGTTTCATAGGGAATATTCTGCTCTAAACATTGAGCCAGCTTTTGATTGATATAATTCTGCTCTTTAGGCAGAATAGTTTGCGAACAAGCTTCCTGAACTCCGGGAAAAGATTCTGGAGTAAAACCAAAAATTGCTTGAGTTTTTTCCGACCAAATTGCCTTTTTGGTGCTAAGATCAAAATCCCAAGTTCCCATTCCCGCTGTATCTAGGGCTAATTGCAGCCGCAGTTCGCTTTCCCGCAGGGCTTTTTCTGCTTGTTTGCGCTCAGTGATATCTCGAAAAACTGTCAACCCACCTTTGATGACACCATCTGGATCTTTCAAGGGACTAATAGTACAATCTACCCAAACACCTTTGGGTTTTGATTGATTCCGAATAAATATTAAAATATTGTTAGCTGTTTCCCCCCGAATGGCGCGGGCTACAGGTAGTTTTTCGGGAGGACAGGGGGTTACTTCGTCAGGTAAAAATAGGCCATATTTTTCTGAACAATTACTGGTATTTGTAGCTCCAAAACCCAAAATTTCCTGGGCGGCAGGGTTCATAATTAGTAATTCCCTATGATTATCCTCTACAATTACCCCGTCGCCCATATTGTTGAGGACGGCTGTTAAAATGTCAGTTTGTTTCTGTAGATTTTCCTGACTTTCTTCCAGAGCGGTTTGGATTCGATTTTGTTCGGTGATATCCCGTTTAACGCAAACATAATGGGTGATTGTACCCAGGTCATTAATTACCGGAGAAATAGTGCTTTCGTGAGTGTAGAACGAACCATCTTTCCGCTGGCTCATCATCCTACTGCGCCATACTTCACCAGTGGCAATGTGTTCCCAAATATGATCGTAAAAATATTGATCTGCTTGATTGTTAGTGAATAAAGAGGCTGGAGTTTTACCAATTGTTTCAGCAGCTTTGTATCCGCTAATAATCTCGAAGGCTGGATTGACGTATTCAATTTTTCCTTGAGCATTGACAATTTGAATAGCATCGCCTGCTTGTTCTACGGCAGTGGCTAAAAGTGTATTTAAAGCTTCTACTTCCTGACGTTGGGCAATTTCATTTTGCAAATCATAAACGGTTTTTGCTAATTCCAGAGTTCGCTCTTGGACTTTAATTTCTAACCGCTGATTTAATTGCTCTAGGGCTTCTTTAACTTGTTTGCGTTCGGTAATATCTTCGATTGTACCAACATACCCTCTGAGTTCGCCTTCGGCGGAAAGAATGGGAGAGATATAGGTTTGCACCCAACGCACAGTACCATCTTGATGTTGAAACCGATACTCTCCAGAAAATTCTTGCCGTTGCAGTGTTGCGACTGTCCAATTGACAAATAGCCACTGACGATCTTGGGGATGAATAAAATCTTGCCAACCAGTGCCTAAAGCTTGTTCAAAGGTGAAGCCGCAGATAGTTTGACAGCGAGGATTGACGTAGGTAGTATAACCTTCGGCATCGATCAAGACAATGCCTAGGGGTGAAGATTCGCTCAGAGAACGAAAGCGTTGTTCGCTACCATAGAGTGCTTCCAAAGTGCGTTTTTCTTGGGTAATATCTCGGCATTCGGGAATTAGAAGGGTAACTCGATCTGTTTCGTCTTTGACTGGTTTCAGGGAAAAATCAACGGTGATAATGGTATTTTTAGCGGCTAAAATGTTGACTTCGTAACGGATAAATTGTCCGGTAGCAGCTTGAGCGATCGCGCTTTTTAATTTTTGTTGAGTTTTTGAAGAAATTGTCCACCAATGGACTTCCCAGAAAGGTTTACCAATCACATCGGCTAGTTCTAGTCCCCCCATGGTTAAGGCAGTTTGATTAACTGCTAATACTGTCCCCTCAGCGGTTAGTAGCCCAAGGGATTGAAAGGTATTATTGAAGATGGAAGTTAATAATCTTTGGTTCTCTTTGAGAGACAATTCTGCTCGCTTCCGTTCTGCTAATTCAATTTGAGCTTGTTGGAATAGTTGCGCTTGGCGAATGGCGATCGCAATTTGCAAACTCAATTCATTTAACAGGTTGATTTCTGATTGTTCCCAGTCGCGGGCGGTTAAACATTCATGGGCAATTAACAATCCCCAAATTTGTTTTTTATTGTCAGTTTCTGTAGTAGATATAGTTTCACTTAGCGGTTCGTTAGTGATGTCTTCAATTAAAATTGGTACAACTAGATTTGCTTTTACCTGCAATTCTTCTAAAGAATTTTTATAGCAACGATCTAATCTATTGCGACTGAGATCGGAAATTGCGTGAACCTGTCTATTTAAAAACTTCTCTTGACAATTATCTGAAAAGCAAGCACTTTCAATGTTTCTTTCTAAGATTGATAACTGACTTTCAATCACTGATTCAGCAACAATTTTGCCATTGAGACTGCGATCTAGTTGATAAACCAAGACGCGATCACACCCTAAAAACTCCCGCACTTCTTCCACAGTAGTGTGGAGAATCTTTGAAAGATTAAGCGATTGATGAATTTTGGAAGCAATCTTATTAAATAACCGCTCTCTTTCGGCCTGCTGTTGCAGTTTTGCCGTCCGCGCCTCTACTTCTTTGGCTAATTGAGCATTGCGGTCTTTTAATAATTCAATTTTTTCTGATTCTAGTTGTCGTACTTGCTTTTGTAAGACCCCGACTACATCAACAGAGCGCAGCAAACTATCCTGAGTGACTATTCCTAATAATTCTCCTTGCCTTCCTGTCACTGCCAAATATTTGACATTCTCTTGGGTCATTTTTTCCTGTGCTTGCCACAAATAATCCTCTAGTTGAACGCAGGATAGAGGTTTAGCGATCGCAGCCGAGACTGGCGTATTCACTAAATCTATTTTGAGTCCTTGACATTGGACAATATCTTCTTCAGTAATAATTTCTAAGGGAATTTTACTAATCGGCTCAATAATCGTCACGTATCTAACTTGATGCGCCACCATTAGACGCGCTATATCAATTAATGAAGTGGTGACTGAAGCCGTAATTACTGAAGTTTTCATCACTTCAGAAACCAGGCGCATTTTCAGCAAGTTGACAGATTTTAAACCAGAACGAATACTTTCTACCGTCACAATTCCTACCAAGCTGCCGTCTGTGTTAACAATGGGCAAATGGTGAACTTGGTGCTGACGAAAAAATACTAACGCTGTAAAAATATTTCGGTAATCAGATTCAATCAGCGCCTTTGGGGTGGCAGTCATCACCTCTGCCACCGCTAAACCCTCAAACTCCTCGCCGCTAGCGATTAGCCTGACTAAATCCTGTTCAGTCAAGATCCCTAATAATTTCTCTCCTGCTACCACTAAAACGCAACTGCTAACTTTTATCCTCTCAACCAAATTTTCGCCCTTGGGTAAGGTGCAAGTATTCCCTACATTAGTTAATAGCGCCAAAACATCTGCCAGTGTTGCCTCTGGGGTGACAGTCAGCGGCTCTCGATCGATTCCCAAATCTAGGTGAGGAGAGAAGTGTGTAGACAGCATGATACAGCTTAATTATTGGGGTTGTAAAATTTCAACCGTGAATAACGATCCTGTCGGTTGATTGTCTTCTACAAATATTCTACCCCCATGGGCTTCAACTGCCATTTTACAAAAAGCTAATCCCAACCCTGTTTGGGAAACTCCACTGATGATATTACCTACTTCGTATTTGGCAAAAATGTATTCCCGCACTTCTGGGCGAATTCCTTGCCCTTCGTCAATAACGCGAATTCTGGCTTGCATTTCTGAATCATTGAAATATTCAACGCTGACAGCAATCTGACTATCTGACGGGGAAAATTTAATCGCATTGGAGATCAGATTATCGATTATCCGGACAAATAAGTTGGCATCTAATAAAATATTTTTATGTTCCTCTGGCAAATTCACAATTAGTTGAATATTTTTTTGTTGCGCTAAATCGGTCAAATCTGCGACGACTTGCTTGGCTATATCGCCGAGATCGGATTCAACTTGATTGAGAATCATTTTGCCTGATTCCATTTTTGCCATCAGCAACAGATCGTTAGTCAGAGAATGTAGTTTCTGGGCTGATAGCCAAATCATATTCACTTTTTTGCGTTCTTTTTCTTCTAAGTGAACTCGCAGTAACATTCCAGCACTAAACATAATATTAGTTAAGGGATTTCGCAGGTCGTGAATAATCATATTCGACATATCTTCCCTGAGTTCCAGTGTGGCAGCTAAGGCATCGTGCTGTTTTTTGATTCGCAACATAGAGCGGACTCTTGACCGCAGTTCTATGCCTGTTAACGGTTTGCTGATAAAGTCATCAGCCCCAGCATCTAGGCAACGAGCCAAATCTTCTTTAGAGGCGAGGGCTGTGACCATGATAATCGGGATGTGATGCCAGTTGGAGTTAGATTTAATCTGGCGGCAAAGTTCGATGCCGTTGATATCTGGCATCATCACGTCTAATAAAATTGCATCCGGTTGAGTTTTGTTTAAATGATTTAAGGCTTGGCTACCGCTGGCAGCATAGGTCAAGTTGTAGCCCTCTTTAAATAAAAGCGCCTCGATGACATCAAATCCATTTTCTTCGTCATCGACTACTAATATAGAACTTTTTGAATTCATGGGTGGTTTCCTCCAAGAGATCGGATGGGGGATTAAAGTTCAATTTATGTTGGTAGAGTATTAGCCGATCAAAATATTCCTTAAAGGCGGAATCCACTGAGATTCTACTTCCGCAATCCCACTTAGGCAGAAATAGAATTGACATATTATTAGTATCTATTATATAGAGAAAATCTAAATTTTTCAAAGCTTTAAGGTAATGGCAGAGTGCGATCGCCAATTCTTTACAATGGTATTGATGAACTTAATGGTATTAATGGAAGTAAGGCTATTAATCCCCATTCTGTCAGCAAGGGCGATCGCCCTCTTGACTGTAATTTGGCAATTGGAGCCAGACTACACAAGTCTTAAATCAAAAGACTCATCTCAAAGGAAGGAGGCGATCGCCCGCTGAAACAGCCTATGTTAGGGGGGTCTAACCCCTCAATTGGGCTAGTTAAATTTGACTTCCATCCCAGCGAATGTTGGAACCCCAGACTGGGGGCTTTAGGATACTGGCATCAATCCATCTTGAATGATAAGATGCCAATCGGAACAATCCAAAATTTATAATCTTTTTAATAAATTGGGTTTGATTAAAATGCGATCGCTAACTATAGAATGGCAAGAGGCAAATAAACTCAGAGTTGAACAAATTCGGGAATACCAACCCAGCAAAAACCCTGGCACAGTGAGGATTGGACGCAATCCAACTCACTGCGATATTGTGTTGCGACACCCGACTGTATCCGGTTTACACGTCGAAATTTTTTTCGATCGCCAGCAGGAATGCTTTTATTTACGCAACCTCAGATATAGCAATCCCCCCTTAGTCAATGGGAAAAATCTGTCTCAAGGCGCATTGGTGATTACTCAGGGCAGCACAATTTATTTAGGAGAGATTGCCCTAGAGGTAGTCAGTGAAAATATTAATTATTTAGGAAACGATATTCCTTTGAATATGCCTCCTTTAAGTAATATTAATATCAAGGATAGGTCAATGGCTACGCCTAAAACCCCTCCAGCGATTGAAACTATCGAGCCAGAGTATTTATCTCACTGGCAAAAAATTTCTCAAAATATCAAAAATTACAAATCCGAGCATTCTTCTGATCTGGCAAAGGGAATAATAGGGAATAGGGAATAGGGAATAGGGGATGGGGAGATAGGGAGATGGGGTGATGGGGAATAGGGAATTGATCTGGTTCCTAGGCTCTGCCTGGGAACCGATATCGAGAGGCTCTGCCTAGGCTGTTGACTTTGTGAGTTTTTGGGAGATTTTATTCATACAATAACGCGCCCCCTAAATCCCCCAATGCTGGGGGACTTTGAACTTTGGGTATCCTGTTCCCCCCAAAGTTGGGGGGTTAGGGGGGCGATTATCATCCCAAAAATCAGTTTAGAAACTGCAAGAACAGAAAACCCATAAAAAGGCACAAAGTCAACAGCCTAGGCTCTGCCTGCAACTGTTGTTTGAACCCAGAATCCCCGCCCTAAAAGTGCGGGGAGTATGTCAACTAAATTTAGTTGCGGAATTGGCCTTGGGCATTGCATCCTTAAATTAAAGACGTAGACTGACCAAGGCGCATTCGTGACCAAGAAAAAATCCCATCCATCCGGCGCTAAAGTAGAGGATGCTTCCCTACCACCGAGAAGTAAGCCCCACGTTCCCCAAGCCACAGTACAGGGAAAAAGTCGCAGAAGCGCCACTAAGGTAGCTAAGAGCCAGCCTAAACCAAATGTTAAGAAGGTTGTCCCAAAGAAGACAGCTAAACGCCCTTCTCGCTGGCTACCGCGCCTGTTGTGGTCGTTTTTGTGGCTGACTGTGGCAGGAATGGTGGGGAGTATGGGTGTAGCCAGCGTCTTGTGGCTGGCAAAACTGCCGCCGTTGCCGAATTGCGATCGCCTTTCTTCGCTAGCATCAGATCGAGAGCGGTTGGACTGCGTGCAAGCAGCGGCAAAATCCGGTAAGTTAGAGCATTTGGAGATGGCAATTGGGTTGATCAAAACTTGGCCTGACAATCATCCTCTGTATGGAGAAGGGCAGCAATTGATGCGAGAATGGTCGCGGACGCTGCTGGAAATGGCGAATCAAAAAGTTGATGAAGGCAATGTCAAGGTAGCTGTGGAGATCGCCAGTAAAATTCCCCTAGCTAGTCCTTTGTATCCTGATGCCCAATCTCAGATTGCGGATTGGCAGCAAGATTGGTTGCGGGGAGAGCGAATTATCAAAAAATTTCATCAGGCGCTGAAAGTCCAGAATTGGCAGCAAGCTTCGGCTCAATTACAAGCTTTACCACTGTTAAATGCCAATTATTGGCGGCAGGAACAATTGGATGAGTTGCGCCGGAGAATGCAATTAGAAAAACAGACTTGGAATAAATTAAAAAATATTCGGCAGTTGGTAGAAGGGGCTGAAAGTCAAAATGCTGCCACTCCCGAACAATTGGCAAAAGCGATCGCCCAAGCAGCCCAAATTAATTCTAAAACCTATGTTCGCGATGTGGCACAAGCTGACCAGAATCGCTGGAGTCGAATATTGTTACAAATTGCTAGCGATCGCTTATTAAAAAAAGATTTTACCGGAGCAGAAGCGATCGCGCTCAAAATCCCGGTTAGTTCTCCTATTTATCAAGAAGGTCGAGATTGGATCTTGTTGGTACGCGCTCAGGCAGCGGCAAAAAATAATGCTTTGCCCGCACTTTTGGATGGATTAACCATTGCTCGACGGGTAAAACCAGAGAGTCCAATTTACGAACAAGCTCAGATAATGGCAGCGGGTTGGCAATCCCAAGTTCAGGATTGGTGGCAATGGGAATTAGCTAGCACCATTGCTCAAATCGATCAGCCTTGGGCTTTGGAAATGGCGATTAATCAAGCGGAACAAATTGCGGCTAATCGTCCGCAGCGGGATTTAGCTGATAGTGCGATCGCCAATTGGCAACTAACGAAACAACAAGTTGAAAATCGCCTCATTTTAGCTCAGGCTCAAAAATTAGCGGCTACGGGGAAAATTACCAATTTAAAAGCTGCTCTATTCCAAGTAAGTCAAATTTTACCAGATCAACCCTTGGGCGGGGAATCTCAGCAGGCGATCGCCGAATGGAGTCGGCAAATTCAAATTTTGGAAGACCAACCTACCTTAGATTTAGCTCGCACCTTTGCCCAAAAAAATAATTTAAGTTCTGCCATTCAAACCGCCCAACAAATTCGCCCTGGGAGGGTATTGCGTGGGGAGGCGGAGGAAGCCATTATTACTTGGACATTACAATTACAAATTGCCGAAGATAAGCCCCTACTAGAAGCCGCTAACGCCCTTGCTACCCAAGGACGTTTTAGTTTAGCGATTCAGACGGTAGCCCAAATTAAGCCTAATCGTCCTCTCTATGATGAAGCAAAAGAGGCGATCGCGCGGTGGACGGCTCAATCAGGAGTCAAGTCGCTTCGCTCCAATTGAAAATTCAAAATTCAAAATTAAAGACAATTTCATTTTGAATTTTGAATTTTGAATTTTGAATTCAAAAACTGATCTATTTGAGAACCGCTTTAGTTAAACTGCGGATGGCTTCTAACATCCCTTTGGCTTTATTGAGAGTTTCTTGATATTCGGTTTCCGGTTGGGAGTCTGCCACTAAACCAGCCCCAGCTTGGACATTGACTTGGCGATCGCCATTTTCCAGCAATCGGACTACCATTGTCCGAATGGCGATCGCTGTATTCAATTGTCCTTCAAAATCATAATAACCGTAAGCCCCGGAATAGATTCCCCGACGGCAGGGTTCCAATTCTTGAATAATTTCCATCGCTCGGATTTTCGGCGCACCGCTGACAGTTCCTGCTGGGAAACAAGCCTTGAGCAAATCCCACGCATTCTTGTTTTCTGCCAATTCCCCCACCACATTGCTGACAATGTGCATGACGTGGGAATAGCGCTCAATCTTCTTCAATTCGTCAACTTTGACTGTTCCCAAACGGCAAACCCGTCCTAAATCGTTGCGGCCTAAATCCACCAGCATGATATGTTCGGCTAGTTCCTTGGGATCTTGCAACAATTCTTCCCCTAGGGCGATATCCTCCCCTGGGGTTTTGCCCCTCGGACGAGTGCCAGCAATGGGGCGTACCGTAGCAATAGTTTTACCCTCCGCATTCCGTTCCGCTTTTACCATCACTTCCGGACTAGAACCAATAATTTGCCAATCCCCAAAATTCAGGTATGCCATATAAGGGGAAGGATTAATTAGGCGCAAAGAGCGATAGAGGGCAAAAGGATCGCCAGAATAGGTAGTGGTCAGTCGTTGGGATAAAACAACTTGAAAAATGTCTCCGGCGCGGATGTATTCCTTCGCCTTTTCCACATTGGCGCAGAACTGCTCGCGGGAAGTGTTGCTAGTGTAGTTTTCTAGGGGAGCGCCAGCCTTAGTTGCCGTTGGTGACTGCCACTCCAACAGATTCACCTTGCCTTCCAGGGGCATTTTCAGCTTATTGACCAGAGTTTGGACGCGATCGCCAGCTTGTTGATATGCTACCGCTAAGTCCACATCCGGAGAACGCAGATCCGCATAAGCGATCGCCCAAATTTTCCGCTTTACCTGGTCAAAAATTGCCAGCGTATCCGCCTGCATCCACAAACCATCTGGTAAATCTCCCTCCGTAGCCGGATAGATTGGCACCCGCGGCTCAATCCAATTAATTAATTCATAACCCCAAAACCCAAATAACCCGCCAATTCCCGGCGGTAACTCCGGCAACTTAGCTGGATGATAAACATCTAAACAACTAGCTAAAACGGCAAAGGGATCGCCCTCAAACACCTTAACTGAACCATCGCGATGAGTTTGCGTAGTCCGATTCCCCTTCGCTTCCAATACCCACAGAGGATCGCTACCTAACAAACTATAGCGCCCAATCTTTTCCCCACCTTCTACTGACTCCAACAGAAAGCTATAGGGTTGACCAGCGCAAACCTTATACCAAGCAGATACGGGGGTATCCAGATCGGCGATCCATTCTTGATATACCGGGACAAAGTTAATATTTTCTTGGCTGGCGATCGCGGCAAACTGGTCAAAATCCGGGAAAATCATTGAAATCTAAGAAGGTTGGTGTAGGTTGGGGCAGAGAATGTAGCATCTAGACCGATCCTACACCCTCATCCTTCCAGCCTACACCAGTCCTGAACTAAGCTTGGTAAGTAGTCTTACCGCTGAACTTTACTTTGGCTGGATTGGGATTGCTGCCGATATTGCGGTCAATCTTGCCATTGAATTCCCGTCCGGGATTCACCTTTTCTGGGAAAACGCCATCTTTGGGGTGCAGCAGAGTGGTTTCGCCGCTAGGCAGAACGCGGTAGATCTTGTAATTGTTGATTTTGTGCTTGGCACGCAATTGCTGTCCGCCTAGAGCGATTCCGTGTTCTTTGCGAGATAAATACAGCAGGTTGTCACCTTCGTGGCTGACTGCTGCTCCGCCAGTAGGCAGTTCAAACACAAAGGATTTCGGACTAGACCAGGTGATTGCGTATTTTTCTTCTTCAAAAGCCTTGGTTAGCAAGCCTCCGGTAGCGCCTGCAAATAAGGGAGTTTGTCCAGTCAGAGCTTCTGCCATAGGTTTTTCTCTCAACGTTTTTAGGGCATCCTACCATCCAGTTCGCAACTGTTTATCAATTTTGTCAAGAACTGTAACAGTTCTTCAGAGTTGACAGTTCGGGGAGAGGCGATCGCTCTGGGCGCAAATCCCCCGCAACGATCTCAAACTGGTGGGAGTCCGGTGGTATTTTCAGTTTTTTTAGGAAAGGAACACTCCACCATAATTTTCATGTTGCTGGCTACTGTCCCTTTGGTAACGTAGGGAATGCCAGTTTCGCCGCTAATATTAACGCCAAATTCCAAAGTTATTTTATCAATGTTGCTATCGGCTATCTGTTTAAAAGCATTCAGAGTCCCAAAAATTAGTAGAGACGTTCCGCCGGAACGTCTCCGAATACAAATATTAGAAGATTCCCTCATCAATATCGCGCCGGGAAATCTACTCTTAGGATGGTTGTTCTTGCAATGCTGCAACTTCCGCGACAGTTAGCCCGATTAATTGAGCCGTCATCTCAATAGAAATCCCAGAACGCAGCATATTTTGAGCAACTTGGCGCATTCTCGCTTCAGCTTCTGCCCTAGCTTTAGCTTCACCTTCCGCTCTGCCTTCAGCCTTGCCTTCAGCCTTGCCTTCAGCCTTACCTTCAGCCTTGCCTTTAGCTTCTCCTTCAGCTAAAATCGCTTGATACATTGATGACTCTCTCATCATATCGCTCCTTAAAACTCGTTCGATTATCTCCTGCTCTAATACTAACCCAGCTAGTATCGCCGTCGATGAAGCCAGATTGCGTTGTTGAGTTTGGTCTTCTATCTGCTCAATTTGTTGGGCTACTTGCCGCAACATTGCTTCCGGTTCGGCAGTTTTCGCCAATACTGTTAATGGTAGCAAACCCAACCATTGTTGTAGCACTTCTGGGGACTGTTCCCATAAGCGAATTACTTCAAACTCATGTCTAGTATTGGCAGTCACAAAAGTGGTTTCATACACCATTCGCGAATTAGTCGGCAGCAAGTAGATGACGATTTGCCGCAGTTGCTTATTCGGGAACTTGCGATATATTCTGATCGCATAGTCTAACATCCGAAATCCCATAGTTGGGTCAGGTCTGGTTTGGAATTCTAGGTGTAAAATTATCTCCTCAGATTGCAGTAACATCACTGCATCGGCTCGAATGGGTTGCGATGACAATTCTGTGGATTCTAATTCAGTTAGTTTTACCCGTTTGCCCAATAGCCAATTGGAAAAATCTTCCGAAAAGTTTTCGACTAGAAATTTACAAGTGTTGTCGAACATGGCGAGATTTTAGTAGTTCTGCTCTATTATTTTACCAATGATGCTAAACCTTACACATCTCAACGCGAGAGAAAAAGATCGCGCTCCCTTCTCCACATCTCAATAACCAAACTTTCCAATAAAATTTACTGAATATCTGAAAAGGGAGATGCCCTTCAGGAGCGTTGAGGTTAAAGCTCAGGCGATTGTAGTCGAGCCATTTGCCTTCTTTGCGCCAGCCCAAGCGATCGCCTAACGCGCACTCTGTTTCATAATCCATCGTACTGCCATATAACTGCCAAATTTGCTTTTGGACGCTGAAACCAAAGCGCCCATTGCTATATTTTACCCACAAAGAGTTAATCGTCTTTAAGTCTCTACAAGGAAAATTTTGGATTTGCTCAACACTCAAATAACCCTCTTCTTCTCTTCCCGCACACTGGAGCATAACTTTAGCCGTTTCTTCATCTGCCTCTTGCCACTGTTGTCCCTGCAATAAATTCCGCAGGATAGTATAATCAATTTCCCTTTCCGAACTCAAGTCGTCTGTATCGACTTTACCTGCAAATAGCTTTAACCACTCCTGCATCGACTGAGGACGATTAGCGGCTTCTATTTCCATTCCGGCTAAAATGGCACTGTTTAACTGCGAACTAATCCGAGCATATTGCTTCGGTTCTTCTAATGCGGCATAATGATATTTGCGGTCTAAAGCAATTGCTGGATATTGCCCGGTGATGGCATAGTAAAGGGTAGCTGCCAAACAGTAAATATCTACCGTGGGCAACCGCACTCCTTGCATTTGTTCGTAAGGAGCAAAGGGTGAAGCAAAATGTTTGGAAGTTAATGTCCGATTGGCAATTTCCCTAGCTAAACCAAAGTCAATTAACACCGCTTGGGTATTGTCCCGCAGCATAATATTACCGGGATGTGCATCCCGATGCACGATATCAGCTTGGTGCATAAATGCCAGAGCTTTCCCCACTTGGCAAATGTACTCAACTGCTTGGCTTTCTGGCAATGAACCTTTTTCCTCTACTAGGTGATACAAGCTTTCTCCCGCCACAAATTCCATTACCAAGCAAGGGATATTTTGTTCTTCCTCCTGTTCTTCAAAAAAGTCAGTCACCCGCACAATATGGGGGTGCGGGTTGGCGCACATCCGCCCTAATACTTTGGCTTCAGCGATAAATTTTTCTACATAGCGGTGATATTGCCTGTCTTTCCGCATTTTTAAGTTAGGAGTTTTAATGACTACAGGCATTTCAATGGTTTTGTGCATAGCTTGGTAGGTGATACCGAAAGCCCCTTGCCCTAGCACATCTTGAATGACGTATTTGCCGCCGTTGATGGTTTGCCCTGGGAACCAACTCATATAATTTTTCAGATAGGTGCTTAAATTAAGCTAACATAGAATCTAGATTTGAAAAGTTTGTAGTTGGGCTTTAGCCCTATCTTGGAGGGCTAAAGCCCAACTACAAGCTTGATTGAGATCTATTATTTAGGTTTAGGGGTGATTACGGGTATTGGGGTGTTTTTGTTGTTGTTGGATTGAACCAAGGGTAGCAAAGTTGCCAAGATAGCGATTATTAAACCTATCAAAGCAATAATTACTTGGATTTGATTTAACCGCAAACCTTTATGGGCTAGCTCGGTTTGTAAGTCCACAGATGGATTGGGAGGATTAGCATCGGTGGCGATTCCTAACGCATCTAACCATTCTTGTACGGATTGGGGGCGATTTTCGGGATCTAATTCCATGCCCTGCAAAATCGCCCGATTCACTTTTTTGCTAATTTGGGGATTGTGCTGTTGAGGCGGAATTAATGGCTGGTTATTCAATTTCCGGTTTTGAGCAGTTTCTGGTAACTTTCCCGTCAGCAAATTATAAAGCGTTGCCGCCAGAGAATACACATCCGTATAAGGTTGGAGAGGAATTTTATCCGAATATAATTCTATGGGGG
Organism: uncultured cyanobacterium; assembly: GCA_936920195.1. Taxonomy (GTDB): domain Bacteria; phylum Cyanobacteriota; class Cyanobacteriia; order Cyanobacteriales; family FACHB-T130; genus CAKZHE01. The sequence goes on from CAKZHE010000281.1 coordinate 21,228, forward strand.
CATAATTGGGTTCAGTAGCAGTCGCTACAGAGTTGACGCTTAAAGTGCGATCGCCTTCTCTGGCTAAACCAAAGTCAATTAAAACTGCTTTTGCCGAACCTGCCCGAATCATAATATTACCTGGTCGGACATCGTTATGCACCAATTGATTTTGATGCACCACAATTAAAGCCGCACCAATTTGTTTGATATAATTTAAAGCTTCGGACTCTGATAAAATTTGGTTATCGCGATTCTCCAACGTTGTGCCAGCAATATATTCCATCGCAATACACCACAAATCGAGATTCTGCGACGCTGCTGGCTCTTGAAAAGGATCTGCCAGCAACCTGACTATATGCGGGTGCTGGCATTTAGCTAGTTTAAAAGCTTCCGTAACAAATCTTGACTGCAACCTTTTAAAAGCTTGGGTGCTGAGGTGGGGATCGTCTAAAGTTTTAATTACAGCGCGATCGCCTTTACCATCTTTGACTAAATAGGTAATACCAAAGCTACCCCGTCCAAGGACACTTTCAACTTTGTATTTACCGCCTTGTAGCAGATCTCCAGGTTTCCAAACCATACATTCCTCAGCCAACGCCAGGGGAAAATTGCCGCCGATGGCTTTTAGCGCCCTAAGAGTAACTTAACACAGATTAACCTCTCAGGATTTATTCCCTAGTACATCAGATATTAGTTTTGTTGATTTAAGCAAGTTTTTCAGTTCTAACGCAGCCAATAATCTCTGGGATAAATAAGGGAATTGGTTGAGCAATCCCATAGCCTTGCACGTAATTTACCCCCAGATCGGCGATTTTTTGCCGAATCTCCTCGTTTTCGACAAACTCGGCAATGGTTTTAATCCCCATCACTTGCCCAATCCGATGAATTGCTTCTACCATCGCGGCGGCGATAGGATCGTCAACAATCTCTTTCACAAACGCACCATCAATTTTCAAGTAATCTACCGACAGATTTTTCAAATAGGTAAAAGAAGACATTCCTTTGCCAAAATCATCTAGGGCAAACCGACAGCCAAGTTGCTTTAATTCTTGGATAAATTGGGCAGCTTTATTCAGATTGGCAATGGCGACAGTTTCGGTAATTTCAAAGCAAATTACCTGGGGTGGCACTTGATATTCGATAAATTGAGAACGCAAAAAGTCGATAAATTGTTCGTCGTTAATCGTAGCACCAGAAAGATTAATGGCATAAGTACATTTACAGCTAGATTCTTGAGCTTGGCAATCCTGCCAAACTTGTCGATAGTAAGATCCCTGACTAGAAAATAAGGTACGAACGATCCAGCGATCAATAGCTGGCATTAAATTATAGCGTTCGGCAGAAGGCATAAAGTCGGCTGGCATCACCAATTCGCCATCTTCATCAATTAAGCGCAGTAAAACTTCGTAATGTTCCTGAAAACAACTTTCTGGTTTGGCAGGAGCGATCGCTTGTTGGTATAGTTGAAAGCGATTTTCTTCTAAGGCGTTAGCAATTTGGCCCACCCAGTAAATTTCATCCTGTTGTCGTACCAGTTCAATATCGCCAGCTTGATAAATACAAAGGCGATTGCGTCCGCGATTTTTGGCAGCATAACAAGCGGCATCGGCGGCACTCAAAGCACTGGCAGAATTTTCGGTGGCAGAGTTAATTGCGGTTAGCCCAATACTCACCCCAATGATAAAGACTTGATCGTGCCAAACAAAGCGAAATTCTTGCAGGCGATCGCGCAAATTATTGGCAATTGATTGGGCATTTTCGACGGAACAATCATAAAGCAGTAATCCAAATTCATCGCCCCCCAATCGGGCTAATATATCTGTTGCGCGGATCTGACTTTGAAATAAACGAGTTACTTGTCTGAGCATTTCATCCCCAGCCAAATGACCGCTAGTATCGTTGACTAATTTAAATCGATCTAGATCCAAATAACAGAGAACGTGCTGTTTATTTTTATTCTTAGCATTGGATAAAGCCTGGGCTAATTTATTTTCAAACTGGCGACGATTAGGCAATCCCGTCAAAAAGTCATGACTAGCTTGCCAAGAAATCTGTTCTGCCATTTGGCGCTCTTGGGTAACATTCCGAAAAACTAAAACAGTTCCCAGAATATCGCCATTCCTCGCCCGAATTGGGGCTGCCGAATCTTCAATGGCAAATTCCTGTCCATCGCGGGCAATTAAAATTGTATGATTAGCTAGCCCAACTACATGACCTTCCTTAAGAACAATTTCCACGGGATTATGAATTGGTTCGCGGGTGGTTTCATTAATGATTTTAAAAACGTCGGTTAGCGGCAATCCCCGCGCTTCATCAATTGACCAACCTGTTAATTTAGTCGCCACGGGATTGAGGGATTGAATTTGCCCGCAGGCATCGGTAGCGATGACGGCTTCTCCTAAAGATTGTAAAGTTACTTGAGCTAGTTCTTTTTCTTCAAACAGGGCTTTTTGACTTTCCCATAAAGCTTCTAAAGTAAGTTCATGAATTTGGGATTGAGCTAAGAGCAGTTGGTGCATATCGATTAGGGTATATTCCCATTCCGATATCTGGACAACAATGGGATCGCCGAGTAAGGATGATTGTCCGGCTTTGGCTCCGGCAAGGTTATGAATAAATTGCAAAGATTCTCTAGCGGCAGTGACAATGGAAAGATGACCAGGAAAGATGAGAAATTCTGTCCGAATAAATTGATAAATGGCGCTGACAGGTCGCTTGAGAAAGAGTTCTAAACTGTAAGGACGACTCATGTGTTCAAAGAAACGCTGCCGGGAAATTGTCCCAACTAATTGATGACGGTGCTTGATAATAATTCCTGGGAGTAAAGAATTATCTTCAAAGATTTTGACAACTTCAATTCCCAGACTTTCTATATCAATCTGTGCCTGGTAGAGGGTTAATTCTTGTAAGGTAGAATCTAATCGCAATTTGAGCGATCGCGTTTCGGTGACAGTGGAGGTGGGCAAGTTGGTCAAAGGGGATAAGGATCGGTGCATAATTCCCACAGCGAATAAATTAGAGCCTGCCATGAATGCTTAATTCTAAGGCGATCGCTGCCATAGTTGATATTTGAGCCATCAAAGTTTCTATGATAGCAAGTTTACCCATCATTGCTGAATTTAAATTCCAAAATAATCTTTATGATTTTCCAGAGTTTATTAAAGATTAACCCCGCCTTAACTCTCAATTAACTATCAGGTGATTTTTTTTGTCTAAGGAAGTTCGTAGTTGGGCTTGAGCCACTATCCGGAGGGGCTAAAGCCCAACTACAAACTTTTTCTTATAGAATTGTAGGTTGGGTTGAAACGATATGATAAAAGATGGTAGAATGGGGACAAATATTTCTTAACCTTTCCCAATATTGACCAGAATTTAAAAGGAACCTAACCAACCCTATGACGATCAAAGACCAACTCCTTCAAGCCATTGAAACCTTACCTAGCGATCGCCTTGTCGAAGCGCTCACATTCGTGAAATTTCTGCAAACTAAACCGACAATCCCATCTGCTAAATCTTTTCTCGCTCACCTGGAGACAATCGGCACTTGGGTTGGTGACGATCTCCCGGAATGTTTGGAAGTTGTCCAACACTCGCGGGGCGAAGCACAATTTGATTATAGGAATGCGCCTAAATCATTGACACAAATCTGTAGCCAGTAGGGTGCGTTAGCGGCAGCGTAACGCACCGTTAGCTGGTAGGCGGTGCGTTACGCTATCGCTAACGCACCCTACGATTCACTACTGAACATCTTCAAAAAGAGGCAAGTCGATTGGGTGCAATGGGAACGGTAAAATGAAATTGACTGCCTTGGTCTTTCCCGACTGATTCTGCCCAAATTTGACCGCCCCAACCGTGGACAATTTGCCGACAAATTGCTAAACCTAAACCTGTGCCGCCAGCAGTTCGTTGCAACGCTCCCTCTTCCTGATAAAAGCGATCGAAAACTACTTCTAAACGCTGGGGTTCAATGCCTCTACCCGTATCTGCCACGGTGACTAATAACATTTGAGAACCGTGGCAGCGAGCTTGAATAATTATTTGTCCGTTAGGGGAAGTAAATTTATAGGCATTATCTAGCAATTTAGACAGCACTTCCACTAACCACTCGCCATCAGCTTGAACTAAAGGTAAATTATCCGGAATTTGGGTGGTAATTTCAGCCACTGAGCCAATTATATGTTGGCGCGATCGCAATCCACTCAGGGCTAAATCCACGCACTCTGAAAATTCCAAGGCTTCGGGATGCCATTTCACTCGTCCGCTTTCTAGTTGGGAAAGAGTCAGAAAATCCTGTACCAGTTTTCGCATTCTTTCCGCATCAGTTAGGGCGGTATTCAACATCACTTGTCGCAATTCTCGATCCATGTCTGGTTCGCTCGCCAAACTTTCTAAACAAACCTGAATGGTTGATAAAGGAGTCCGTAATTCATGCCCGGTGATGGCAACTAAGTTGCTGCGAGTCCGGTCGAGGGCTTCTAACTGTTGATTCAGGTCTTCTAAATTGGCGTAGGCTTCCGACTGAATTAAGGCTACCCCAATTTGAGTGGCGATCGCATCCACCAATGCCAATTCATCCTTCATCCACAATCGAGCATTCGCCGTGCAATGATGCAGTTCCACAATCCCCAGCAATCGCCCTTGATGCAGCACGGGCATCATCAGCCAAGAACCAATTTGCCATAGTCGTGCCAGGGTTTGCAGACCAGTTAGAGCAGTAATATGGGGGTCCGATTGGACATTGCTAATACTAACGGGTTCCCGGCGGGCGACGGCTTCCTGAAACAGATAATTTCCCTCTAAAGGCCAAGTTTGCCCTACCAGAGAACTGACTCCTGGGGCTAAAAATTCGTGAACAATCTCCGCCGTCTTATCAGTGGCTTGGGCGCGATAGATCAAACACCGACAAACCCCCAAGGCTTGTCCCAATTCCCGCACGGCTACAGGTAAAATTTCTTCAGGATTGAGCGATCGCCTAATTGCCGTAGTAATAGTATTCACCAACCGCTCGCGTTGTTCCTGAGCAGCAATTGAGCGATAAGCTTTCAACAATTTATACTGCCCGACTTGGAGATAGGTAACTAGCCGTTGGGCAAAGGGGTCTGGATTGGGAGAAAAAGCTGGAGTTGCTTCTACCAAAAGGGATTTAGAACGCTTCCCCTTCACCGCCACCACAGATTTACTCGCTCCATTACCAAGGAACTGCTGTTTGGCTTGGGCGACCTTGGCAGCTAATTCGGGACGATAGTATAAAATCTGGTTGAGTAATAATTCTGCGGCTTGACAGCTAACTTGCCGATCGAAAGTCCAAATTCCCTCAAATCGGCGTGCGGGGTCGATATCCATTGCCGGACGTAGGCTCAGGCGAGAGGATAGTGTCAACTCTGAGGATTGCTCCTGAACAGCAGCAAAGCCAACACAGGGGCTTTTTTTCTCCGGCATCTGTTCCCCCCGTTCCCGACAAATCAGGCAGCTAGCATATTGCTGACCAATTACAACTAAATGCCACTCCTGGGCTAAGGGGTCTTCTGGGTTAAAAGCAATGGTTTCGTAAATATCCGAACAATTCTTGAAATCAGACTCCGGCGCTGCTAAGACATAAACCTGATCGGTTTTGGCAGCAATCCGGAGATAGCGGTGGGCTTCCTGACGATAAAAGCGTTCGTGCTGAAAGCTGGCGATCGCTAAAGGGCGGTCTGAACCAGCTAAAATTAAGTCTTCCATCGCATGAGACAATGCGGTTAGGGAAGACTTGAAATAGGTGTGTGGGCGCAGGTCGGGCAGAGCTTTGAGTAGATCTGCTAATACGGAAGTCAAGAGACTCATCAATTAATTCACTTAGGCCCCAAGTCTTGAGCTAATCGTGCCAAATTCTATTCTGAGTTCTGGCTTCCGCATTCTGTCAACTTCTTAATGAATATTAAGCTGCCGGATCGATCTGGCTGCCCTTCTGAATGAATATTAAGTTATTGACTCTATGTCACCCAATTCAAGTTAGTCTATTAAACGGCTTTAAGATTGTCAGCCCTATCTGTGGGCAGACTAGAGAGTACAGAAGGCTAGCACCAGTAGAATAGGCGCTCGGACTGAGGCGATCGCTCTTGGCAAGTCCTTAATTTCTTTCCTAACCTCAATGTGCGGGGTTTGCACACTTCATTAAGATATATGACAACAGCAACCATTTCAGAAACAAATACCTTTAACTCCTTACCACCTGCCGATTCTAGAGCCAGAGTTAGCCAGTTTATGAAACAGATCCAAGATGAGATCTGTGCTGGGTTAACCGAGCTAGATGGGGTTGAGACTTTTCGAGAAGATTCCTGGGAACGGGAAGAAGGTGGTGGGGGACGCTCTCGCGTCATCCGCGAAGGAGACATTTTTGAACAAGGTGGAGTCAACTTTTCGGAAGTTTGGGGACATCATCTCCCCCCTTCGATTTTGAACCAACGCCCAGAAGCGGCAGGTCATCAGTTCTATGCCACTGGCACTTCGATGGTATTGCATCCCCGCAATCCCTACATCCCGACCATCCACCTCAATTATCGTTACTTTGAAGCGGGACCAGTGTGGTGGTTTGGGGGCGGGATTGATTTAACTCCCTACTATCCCTTTGCGGAGGATGCCAAACAATTCCATTCTGTCCTGAAGGAAGCTTGCGATCGCCATCATCCAGAATACTATCCTACCTTTAAACTCTGGTGCGATGAGTATTTCTATCTCAAGCATCGCCAAGAAACTAGAGGGGTAGGGGGGATATTTTTTGATTATCAAGATGGCTCAGGATTGCTCTATCGCGGTCCAGATGCCGCTGGTCCAGCAGCTATTCTCAGCAACCAAGTGGGTGTATTGCCATCCCGGAATTGGGAAGAATTATTTACTTTTGTGCAGGACTGTGGTAGGGCTTTTTTACCTGCCTATACCCCCATTGTCCAACGCCGTCGGACAACCGAGTATAGCGATCGCGAACGCAATTTCCAATTGTATCGTCGGGGTCGGTATGTAGAATTTAATTTAGTTTACGACCGAGGAACAATTTTTGGCTTGCAGACCAATGGCAGAACCGAATCAATTTTGATGTCTTTACCGCCTTTAGTCCGCTGGGAATACGGCTATCAACCAGAAGCCAATACCCCAGAAGCGAAATTAACCGAAGTGTTTCTTAAGCCTCAAGATTGGGTAAACTGGACTCCAGGGCAACTGGCAATTTAACTCAACTCGCAGCCGTAGCGCTTAAGGTCAGGAGTATGTCACACTACTGAGAGGGGTGCTTTCCATACCACCAAGTTAGTACCAAAAAAGGTAACATTTGCACTAGACTAAGCCGCCAGCGATCGCCCATGCCCCGGCAGAGGTATGGCAAAGGTGGCAGTCAATGAGAAACTTGGATTGAAACTCTTGAGCGATCGTCAGTAAAAAAAATACAGCTCCTGTCTGGATAAAAATACGGCAGTTGCTAGTTCAAGGAGGTATTAGTGATTCACATCGATCAGAGAACGCACACCACTCAAGACGGCACAACAATTATTGTCCTCGCTCCTACCGGGCGGTTGGACATTACCACTGCTTGGCAATTTCGCCTGAAGTTGCAGGAGTGTATTTCCAAACTGAGCCGCCACGTGGTGGTCAATTTAGGGCAAGTCAATTTTATTGACAGTTCTGGACTAACATCCTTAGTGGCCGGAATGCGCGATGCGGACAAAGTTAAGGGTAGTTTCCGGATTTGCAATGTCCATCCAGAAGCCAAGCTAGTTTTTGAAGTGACGATGATGGATTCAGTATTTGAAATCTTTGAAACTGAGGAAGAAGCCCTCGAAGGAGTCCCTCGCAGTATGGCTAGCTAATTTTGCGATCGCAGTTGAAAGATTTTGTCAAGCTAAAGCCGATAATTTTAAGGTGAGCATACCTCGCTCTGATAGCAAACTGGCAATTCATCCCGGCCTGCCGCTGAAGGGATGAATTGCTTTTGCCCAGCCCTCGCAGATTGCTCATTGAGCGATCGCTAAATATCAAGAGTTGTGGGAATGTCAAAATTTTAGGAAGTGGTAAACCCGCCCTGCTTCCCTCCTCTACTACAAAACCAGTTTGTAGTCGAGACATTCAGCGGGATTTTATGGTGAATAACATTCGTACTGTCTCAGATACCAAAAGAGATTTTTACAGCCATCACACTCGTCCGATCAATTCTGTCTACCGACGAGTGGTAGAAGAGTTAATGGTGGAAACACACTTGCTAGCAGTTAATGCTGATTTTCACTACGATCCCATCTATGCCTTGGGGGTAGTGACATCGTTTAACAAATTTATGCAGGGCTACCGTCCAGAGCCAGACAAAGCCGCGATTTTTAAAGCTCTGTGTCAGGCAGTGGAAAGCAACGCCGACAAGTACCAACAAGATGCTGCCCGTTTAGAAAGCTTGGCGCAACGGCTCAGTGGCAAGGAATTAATTGCTTGGTTGAGCGTGGAAGCTCCCGAATCCGCAGGCGATGACTTATATATCGCGATCACCAATATTTCTAAAAATCAGTCATTTAAATACAGTCGCCTATTTGCCATTGGTTTGTTTACTGTCCTCGATCTGGCTGATCCAGATTTGGTGAAAGACGAAAAGCAGCGCCAGCAATCATTCCAGCCGATATGCACCGCCCTCAATTTGCCTGCGGAAAAACTTCATAAAGACCTGGAATTATATTTGGGCAATCTGGAAAAGATGGTGCAAGTCCGGGCAATGGTAGAGGATACTATTCAAGCTGACCGCAAAAAACGGGAACAGCGCGATGCCGCAAAATAGGGAACAGGGAACAGGGAACAGGGAACAGGGAGCAGGGAACAGGGAACAGGGAACAGGGGGGAATGGGGAATGGGGAATAGGGAATAGGGAATAGGGAATAGGGAATAGGGGAGGAGCGGGAATAGGGAATGGGAAATTAGGGGAATGGGGAACAAACGTCTATTTTTGATGGGATGCTAGTTCTTGGGCAAATAGTTGCTGGACGTGCTGCCAAGCCTCTGTAGCGGCAGCGGCGTTGTAACTGCTTCGACGATCGCAAAAGAACCCATGTTCCGCAGGATACCAAAAAATTTGGTGGGGAATCTGATGTTTGGTTAGTTCAGCGGCAATTTGATCTACTTCCTCTGGGGGGATGCTGGGATCTTGCGTGCCAAAAAAGGCGTAAATTTTGCCTTTGATTTCTGGGGTACGGGTAATTGTCGGTTCTCCTGCCCCAAAGGTGCGGGTGGCAATGCCAGCGCCGTAAAATGAGGCGGTGGCAGCGATCGCTGGTAAAGTAGCAGCTAAATAGGCGATATGTCCCCCAAAGCAGAAACCGATGCAGCCAAATTTCGGTTGCACATTGGGCAGGGTTTGCAGGTAATCAATGGTTGCCTGGATATCGCTCAACATTTCCGTGGCATTGGTTTGGTCTTTGTAAACGCGCCCCAGTTGAACATCTGGAGGCGTATAACCCACTTCAAAACCGGGGGCTTGCCGTTGATACAGGGCAGGGGCGATCGCCACATATCCGGCTTTAGCAAGGCGTTCGGTAACATCTCTAATGTGGGCATTCACGCCAAAAATCTCCTGCAATACTACCACTGCCGGAAAACTACCTGCGATCGCGGGAGCAGCTAGGTAAGCGGCTATTTGCAACTCCCCATTGGCAATCTGAACTGTTTTTGTGGCAATTTCTCCATGAGCTACCATCGTTTTTCCCTGATTTTCACAATTAGCCAAACTAATTTCCCAGCTGTTATATTATCAGAGAAATGGGTTTTAAACCCCGTTCTTACTTCGATAAGCTCAGTAACCATCTAGGATGACTTTATATTTATTGATATTTTTTGCTACAATTCTATGCTAAAATAGTCGGGATAAAATTAAGCCGAACCATGTTAGTTCTCGAAGCCAAACTAAAAGGCCAAACAGAGCAGTACGAACTCATAGATGAGGCGATTCGTACCGCTCTGTTTTGTCGGAATAAGGCTCTGAGATACTGGATGGATAATTGCGGTGCAAACAAGTACGACCTCAATAAGTTCATGGCGGTGCTGGCAAAGGATTTTGATTTTGCCAATAAATTAAACTCCCAAGCAAGGCAATCTAGCGCTGAAAGGGCATGGTCGGG
>CAKZHE010000282.1 GCA_936920195.1 uncultured cyanobacterium
ACCTCTATTAGTAGGGTGTGTTAGCGCAGCGTAACGCACCATCAACGCTATATGCGGAGCAACTGCGTAAGTCCTGATTTATCTATTTCAGATTTAAATAAAATAAAATAGTAGAGACTTCCTACTAGAAAGTCTCTACTATTTAGGTTAACTTGAACCCTAAATTAGTTCTATTATCCCGCTTCCGCCGTCAATTGGTCGTTGCTCGGCAACTCCAGACAATAGCCCGCACCGTAGACAGTCTTGATATAGCGAGGATGGCGGGGGTCTGGTTCCAGCTTAGTCCTTAAGTGGCGGATGTGAACTCTGATGGTTTCAATATCATCGTCCGGGTCATAACCCCATACCTCCCTTAAAATTTCACTGGGAGAAACAGTTTGTCCGTGGCGCTGAAGCAAGCAGTGAATTAACTCAAATTCCAGATGCGTCAGCTTGACTGTTTCATTAAACCAAATCGCCTCAAACCTCTCTGGCACAAGAGTTAACGGGCCATAATTAAGGATTTCCGCGTGTTTGGCAGCTTGGGGAATGCGGTCTGTCCGTCGCAACAAGGCTCGGACTCGCGCTAACATCTCTTCAACTTCAAAGGGTTTGGTCAGGTAGTCGTCAGCGCCAGCATTAAAACCTTCTACCTTATCTTGAGTTTGACCCAAAGCAGTTAGCATCAACACGGGGATATCAGCAGTCCTTTCGTCCCGCCTCAGCCGCTGGCAAACTGTAAACCCATCTACTTTGGGCAGCATTAAATCGAGCATAATCAGGTCTGGTAGCGTTTGCAGCGCCATTGCCTGACCTCTAATCCCATCTGGGGCTTGGCTGACATCGTATCCAGCCATTTCCAAATTGATGGTCACTAATTCTGAAATCGCAGGGTCATCATCGATGACAAGTATCCGGGGCATCACTTAAAGAGTTATGGCTAGAGTTTTTTTTTAAGGTTGAATAAGAAGCTTTACGAAAAAGCAAAGATTCCTGTACAAATTATAAGCACGGATGGTCGCATCCTCTAGAAGCTCCTGTAAGTCAAGATAGAGCGCTTAGGATAGGAGATAGCTTAGGCAACACCTCTATTAGTAGGGTGTGTTAGCGCAGCGTAACGCACCATCAACGCTATATGCGGAGCAACTGCGTAAGTCCTGTTACCAAAAAACTGGGGTCTAAAGCTAGGCTCTGCCTACAACTGTTGCTTCAACCCAGAATCCCCGCCCTAAAAGTGCGGGGAGTATGTCAACTACTTATGGCGCTACATTTTACCGCAGAATCCGGAAAAAGCCGCCAGAATCTTTTGAAGTCTGTCTAGTTCTGCCACTTTCTCTGCTACCAATTTTTCCGCTTTTTCTTTATCAGCTAACGCCTTTGCTAAAGCATCTCCATTATCTGTTTCGGCACTGTCAGTTGTAAAAGTATTGTTAGCGGTAGCCTGAGCTTCTTCTAGTGTTTTTTCAGCGGCTTCTTTATCAGCCAAAGCTTTTTCTAATGTCGTCATTTTCTCCGCTGCCAATTTTTCTGCTTTTTCTTTATTAGTCAAGATCTTCGCTAAAGCAGCCGCATTTTGTTTTTTGGCATTTTTAGTAGCAGCAGTATTTTTAGCCATAGCTTGAGCTTCTTCCAAGGCTTTTTCAGCCGCTGCTTTATCAGCCAAGGCTTGCTCTAATTCCGCTTGCTCTAATGCAACTTGATTGTCAGCCGCTGCTTTGTCAGCTAGAGCTTGCTCTAAAGCAGCTTGATTGTCAGTTGCAAATTTTTCACTAGCTTCTTTATCAGCCAAAGCTTTATCTAAAGCTGCCTGATTGTCATTCGCTAGTTTTTCACTCGTGGCTTTATCAGCCAAAGCTTTATCTAAAGCCGCCTGATTGTCATTCGCTAGTTTTTCACTAGCGGCTTTATCAGCCAAAGCTTTATCCAAAGCCGCCTGATTGTCATTCGCTAGTTTTTCACTAGCTGCTTTGTCAGCCAAAGCTTGGTCTAAAGCCGCTTTATTGTCATTCGCTAGTTTTTCACTAGCTGCTTTATCAGCCAAAGCTTTATCCAAAGCTGCCTGATTGTCAGCCGCTAGTTTTTCACTAGCTGCTTTATCAGCCAAAGCTTTATCCAAAGCCGCCTGATTGTCAGCCGCTAGTTTTTCACTAGCTGCTTTATCAGCCAAAGCTTTATCCAAAGCCGCTTTATTGTCAGCCGCTAATTTCTCGGCGGCGGCTTTTTCAGCTTGGATTTTTTCTAAAGCTGCCTTAGCTTCCGCTGCGGCATTTTCTGCCGCAGTTTTTTCCACAATAGCTTTTTCCAAAGCTAATTTTTCCGCAGCAATCTTAGCGTCTTCCTGAGCTTTAGCTTCAGCCGCTGCCTGTTCTGCTTTGGCTTTTTCTTCAGCAGATATTTGCTCTTCGTTACCAGTTAATCTGGCAGTTGCGCCTAAAGGAAATATTTGTCTTTGCCAAACTGCATCACCTTTAATTTGACCATGATTCGCTGCCGTACTTTTATCAGTAACAACATTCCCAGCGCCTTCATTTAAAGGCCAATAGCCCACTAAACCTAACTCGTTGCCAACTAAGCGGGCATTCATTTCTCGCGGAATTTCTTCCTTGGAGAGAGCGCGATTCCAAATTCGGACTTCGGCAATTTGACCGCCAAAGAAACGTCCGGCAAGGCCATCATCTTGTCCAATAGATAGCGCCCCACTATCTGGATTAATAGTTCCGACACATGGTTGAGTGGCGACTTCTCCTCCATCAATATAAAGGCGCAAATTCTTGCCATCAAAAGTTCCGGCATAGTGATGCCATTTGGTCAAATCGATATTGCTGGGGGTGTAAGCAACTGGTTTCCAACCACCGGAAAAGATATAAAAAATTATTTCTTTGCTACCAGCCATAGGATGCAGCACATAAGCCTCCCGCTTGCTGGCTAAACATCCGTATTGGTTCCATTGTGGGGTATTGCTCTTTGCCCAGACAGACACGGTGATAGCATTGGTAGGATTAAGATGGGGTTTGGTTTCAACGACATCATCTTTACCATCAAAGGTGAGTACCGATTGGAATGGTAACTGCTGAAGAGAGGGTTGTAAAAATAGTTGTTGTTCCCAAATGGCATTGGTAATCGCACCAAGATTGCTATTACTGGTTTTGTCTTTAGTGGTAGCGCCAAAACCTTCATTTAAAGGCCAATAACCAACTAATTCTTCTTCGTTACCTGTTAAACGAGAGTAGATATTTTGATTGATTTCTTCTGGGGTGCGATCGCGATTCCACAACCGTACTTCTACCACTCTACCTTTCAGCGATGAAAGTTCATTATCATCGCGATAGGCTCCAATCAATAAATCATTTTCAGGAGTGTACTTGATGGTAAAACTACTGGCATTTTTGCTGGCTTTTTCCACCCCATTGATATAAATCCGCAGTTTCTTCCCATCATAGGTTCCCGCCACGTGATGCCACCAAAAAGGTTTTAAACTATCGGCTTCGCTATTCAAATCGTGGGGCAGCAAACAGAATGCCGCACTACTTTGGTCATCCAGGCATAAACCATAGCCGCTTAATGAGGAACCAGTATAAAATAAGTTAGAAACAATCCCCGTCCACGCTCCCTCTTTTTCTACAAACACCCACGCCTCTAAAGTAATCTTGTTCTCGACTTTAAAAGCAGGTTTTTGTCCTAGGTTAACGAAACTATCTTTGCCATTAAAGGCGAGCAGAGATTGGGTATAGTTTGGCAAACTGGTAGGCGGTTTAGCAGGTTGCAAAATGCTTTCTTGGATTTGCCAAGTTGCGCCTTTAATAGTTCCATGATTTTCTTTATTGGTTTTATCAAAAACCGTGGCTCCACTGCCCTCATTCAAAGGCCAATAGGCATATAATCCAACTTCATTACCTGTAATCGATAGGCGCGAAGACATATTTTGCTTAATTTCTTCCTGGGAAAGCGCCCGACTCCAAATAACCAGTTCTTGAATTACCCCGTGATGGTAATAACCGTTAATATGAGCGCCCAAGGTGAATTTTTCAGATGGGGGAATAGTAGCTTTTTTTCCTGTGCCACTATGCCATAGTTCCCCATTCAGATAAATTTTCATTTCTCCGGTGATGGCGTTTTTAGTAAAAGCCCAATGCACCCATTTTCCTTTATATTCAGCAGGTTGAGCTTGTTTTTCAATCCGGTCAAAACTTCCTCCATAAACTGTATCAAAGTAAATCACTCCATTATCCCAAGGGAGGTGAATATTAAAAACTCGCGTGCCAGCTTTATCTACAGAGGCGATCGCGCTACACTGTTTAGGTAAGGCATTACCACCATAAGACCAAAAACTCACAGTCAGTTCATTGCCAGTCGGGAAAGACTTTCCAGGAAATTCTACCCAATCATCTATGCCATCAAAGCTCAGGACGGCATTAGTTTTTGGTACTACTAATGGTAAAGCCTTTTCTAGTTGCCAGCTAGCACCTTGAATCGTGCCATGATTGCCATTGCTAGTTTTGTCATTAATGGTATTATTAGCGCCTTCATTTAAAGGCCAATAACCTACTAAACCTGCCTCATTGCCAACCAATCGACGAGAACTATCTTTTTTGATATCTTCTGGGGTGCGGGCAATATTCCACAGCCGCACTTCCGCAATTTTTCCCTGGAAATAATAGTTTTCATCATTATCTTTATAAGCACCGATGTGCAAGTCATTTTCGGGATTGTAAGAAATGTTGGGGCTGGCTACAGCTTGAATCGCTTTCTGTACGCCATTGATATAAACTTTCATCTGCTGCCCATCATAGGTGGCAGCGACATGATGCCACTCATTCAGCTTCAAACTATTAGCACCGCTACTCAGATAAACAATTCTATTGGTAGCAGAGGGAGTTAGGCCAAAATAAACGCCAGTTTGTCCATCCAGAACTAAACCATATCCGCTTTCTGTAGCACCAGTATCGAAAATATTAGAAATAATTCCCGTCCATTGTCGGTTGCTTTCTTGCGGATAAACCCATGCTTCAATGGTAATATTTTTCTCAATTTTAAACTGCGGCTTTTTCCCAAAAGCGATGCAATCATCTTTGCCATCAAAGCTCAAAATTGGAAGTTCGGCTGGTGACTCAGGCGGTTTAACTTCAGCTGGTTTGATTTCAATTGGTTGAATAAAAATCTGCTGCTGCCAAGTCGCCCCATAAATTGTGCCATGATTGCCATTAACACTTCTATCAATCACTGTGGTATTGCCAGCACCTTCATTTAAAGGCCAATAACCAACTAAATTGGCTTCGCTACCAGTTAGATAACGATACATATTTTCTTGAATTTCTAGGGCAGAGCGATCGCGATTCCATAGTCGGACTTCGGCTATTTGACCATCAAAAAAGCCATCTCCGCCCCAATTACTCTTCGCAATGTAGTTGTTAACCCGGTTGACACTTTCGGGAGCCGCTAAATCTCCAGTTCTAATTAATTGAGCATTAATATATAGTTTGGCTTTGCCCGCTGCATCGATAGTTAAACTAATATGCAGCCACTTGCCTGTTTCCAGCGTTCCCCCAGTTTGAATAAATAATTGCCTGCCTCTAAAAATGTCAAACCTCAACCCATTTGTGGTCGAGACATTCCAAAGAACGAAATTAGATCCCCCAGCCCCATTACCAAAGTCGAGAATTCTAGATTGGTTTTTAAAACTGTTGTACCGTACCCAAGCTTCAATGGTTATCCCCCGCGAATAATCAATATTCATGGCGGGGAAAGCAATATAATCATCTACCCCATCAAATCTGAGTACCGATGAGAAGTAATTGTTTTTATTTGGGGATGGAATCAAAATTTGCTGCTGCCAAGTTGCGCCCTTAATTGTGCCGTTGTTACCCTTGTCGCTCTTATCTGCTACCGTCGTTCCTGTACCTTCTGATAAAGGCCAATAGCCCACTACATCCGGTTCATCACCGAGTAAACTCCGGTACATATCTCGTTGAATTTCTTCCAAATCCCGCACCCGATTGCAGATACAAACTTCGGTTATTTCTCCCTGGAAGAACTCGCCACTAACATGATGGCTGCCAATCCGGACACCGCGAATAGTATGGGGCGAGTAAGTGGCATCTTTCTGAGCAACTAAATTGCCGTTAATATAAAGTTTTAGTTTAGCGCCATCATAGGTAGCGGCTAGATGAGTCCAGGCATTGAGGTTAATATTGGAGCCAGCAATCCCGATGGAATTTGCGGCTGTCCCCATCCAAAAATGCCATTGATTATTATTGGCGGTGTAAAAACTATATATAGTGCTGGGATTTTCATCAAAGAAACACAGCACGCATCTTGATTCCCCAGTTTTGCCTTGCACTCTAGCCCAACAGGAGATGGTAAATCGGCTGGGTTTGATGGTTTTGGTATAGGCAATTTCTACGTGATTATCTTTGCCATTAAAGCTGAGAACTGATTGGAAGTTAACCATGATTTTTCTCCTGAGTTTAAAACTAGGTATTGACAAAAAGAACAATAACCAGACTTAGCCAATATTGCTGCCTAATCTTGGCAGAATCTTAGGATGAAACAGCCTTGCTTTAAAACGCGGAAACTTTACGTAGGTCTTGAATAATTATTTGCTAACGATTTTATCGCTAGTCAATTAATCCTAAATCTTGAATTTTATATCACTGGACAAATTTGTACTGCTAATCTTTTGAAATTTCTTCTGTCCACCTTACTACTTCATTTTACATTTGGCTGTCAAGAGGCAAATATCTTAACAATTGTTTAAAATTAGCCTAAAGGATTAATTGTATAAGCCCTGAAGACGCAGTAGTGACAAGTATAATTGCTCAATACTGCGTCCCAATTAGCGGCATCCAGTTATTATAAGACAAGTATGGGAGATTGAAAACGAGCGCGTCTATGCCTACGGCAGGCTACGCCAATAGACCTGAGATTAC
>CAKZHE010000283.1 GCA_936920195.1 uncultured cyanobacterium
TAGGTGGTCATAAATGAAAGAACGCAAAGGTTCGTAGTTGGGCTTTAGCCCTCTCCGGATTAGGGCTAAAGCCCAACGAGGCGATCGCGCCTGCAAAATCTCCAGCAAACCGCCTGCAACTCCGGCGAGCAACTGCTCAAATAGCTGTTGGTATGTCTGGGGGTGAAGGCGAGCCGGGGGCGGCGGGGCATCCAGGTGGAGGAGTCGCCGGACAAATTGGACAAGGCGCTGCCAAAGTTGTTTCAACATTTAGGTTTGGGGGCAGAATTAGTTAAAATTCTATCAATGATTTTTTTTTAACGCAAAGGACGCAAAGGGAGCGCAAAGGACGCAAAGGGAGCGCAAAGGACGCAAAGGGGAGTCAAAATAGTAGTTGTGAATCGTAAAATTTAATTATATCGAGTAGGAGAAAAAACCATGACGGTGATACAATCCCCTCCCACATTCCAAACTACAACCTTGAAAATTACCTGGGAAAAACTCCCCGATGACTATAAATTAGACGAGGAACCTGTGGATAATATTGCTCAACCGCTGATTGCTGGGGCTTTACGAGAAACCCTAGAATTAATCGGTTTTATTCAACCAGAAATGTTAATCGCGACCAATTTTGGCATCTGTGCCACCGTGGACGAACAATTAATTATTAAAGCTCCCGATTGGGTTTATATTCCCGCTGTGCAACCGCTAGCAACCTCAAAAACTCGCCGGAGCTATACCCAAAATTTGGAGGGAGAAATCCCCCAAATCGTGATGGAATTTCTCTCAGATAATGATGGCGGTGAGTATTCCATCAAACGCAGTTATCCACCGGGAAAATGGTTTTTCTACGAGCAAATTCTCCAAGTGCCAATTTATGCAATCTTTGAGCCAGAAGGAGGACTTTTGGAAGTTTATCGCTTAAAAGGGCAGCGATATGAATTAGAATTGCCGAATGAAAATGGTTGGCATTGGTTGCCAGAAATGGGATTATTTTTAGGGACATGGCAAGGTCAAAAGACAGACAGAACGGGTTATTGGTTGCGGTGGTGGGATGAAGCGGGAAATTTGCTGCCTTGGGCGGTAGAAAAAGTTGCACAGGAACATCAACGGGCTGAACAGGAACATCAACGGGCTGAACAGGAACATCAACGGGCTGAACGTTTAGCAGAGTATTTGCGTTCTCAAGGCATTAATCCCGATCAACTGATTTAATATTAATTATATGGGCGGGTTTTGAGATAGTTTAGATCGTTTTGTCACAAATTATCTACCAACCCTGCTCCTAATTGAGCTATTCTCTATGACCCAACTATGAACAATTCTGAAATTCAAAGCCGCGAATGGTGGGCGCAAAGATGGATTGATTTGCTGGAGACTTCGCGTTTCAAAAAACGCTTGGAAAGGGCGCGAAATTATGCTCGCCAAGGTAATGTTCTCAAAATCGAGTTTACAGGAGCTAAGGTTTTAGCCCAAGTTCAAGGCACGGAAGTGGAACCTTATCAAATTACTCTATCTCTAGACCAATTTACTGAAGAACAATGGAATTATAGTATTGAAACCATGTCCCAACGAGCAATCTTTTCCGCTCGGTTGTTGGCGGGAGAAATGCCCCAAAATATTGAAGAGGTTTTTACTGCTAGCGGGTTAAGTCTATATCCTTTTACCCTGTCTGAAGTTCATAGCCGATGCAGTTGCCCAGATAAAGAGGTTCCCTGCAAACATATTGGAGCAGTTTATTATTTACTAGGCGATCGCTTTAGCGAAGACCCCTTCGTATTATTCCAGTTGCGGGGACGGACAAAGGAGCAAATTATTGAAACTTTACGCCAACTCAGAAGTTCTGATGCGCCAGAAGAGTCTAGCCATCAAATTGCAGAGGTTTCGGCTAAGGCGGAAATTCCAACTACTTTCAGAATGGCAGAGTTTTGGCAATACGATCAACCCTTAGATGCCTCCTTAGTGGCAATTATCCCTGCGCCCAGCAGTGAAACCACTTTAGAAATTTTGGGAACTATTAACTTGGGAGGAAATGCCGCTAAAACTGGTAATTCCAAAGTTGCTGATGCTCAGGCAGTGAAACAATATTTAGATGCCGTTGCCCAAGCTGCCAGCCAACAAGCGGTATTATCGGCTTTCAGTTAATCCTGATATAGCTTGGATGGTGCGTTGCGCTGCGCTAACACACCCTACTGATAAAGCATTGTCTAAAAAAATAGCTGAAAAGCGATCGCTCTCCAGCTAAAAATCTGTTGGCAACCAGAATTTATTGCTTCAACAGCAGATAATACAGTTGTCCATTAAAACCCATAACTCCAGCGCGATCGCCTGCTTGTTTGCCCGTTCCCATGAAATAATCAACTCTACCGGGGGTTTTAATGGCACTACCCGTATCTTGATCGAGAACGTAACGGCTGACAGTTCGCGCTACCATTTGTCCATCCTTGGTGGGGAAAGGAACCTTGGTATGAATCAAAGCTAAGGCTCCCGGCGGCATCAAAGACTTATCCGTGGCAATCGAGCGCTCGGCAGTCACGGGGACATTAATACTCCCCATAGCTGGCGCACCATTAGTTTCTTGGAAAAAGACAAACCGCTGATTGCGCGGCACATAATTGCTCAATTCAGCGGGATTTTTGGTAAAATAATCAATTAAGACTGGCAGCGTCAAACCATCCAATTTCAACTTGCCATCCTTCGCCAATTCCTTCCCGACGCTGGTATAGGGGTAATCCGTTCCCCCGATATAGCCCACAGTAGTTTTAGTGCCATCCGTCAGGGTAAGTTGTGCCGAACCTTGAATTTGGACTAAAAAAGCCTCCAAGCGATCGCGCAGCCATACCAATTCCAAGCCATGCAGCGGACTTTTGGCTCCTAGCAAGCCATCCTTCCCCTCTAATTGTTCCCTACTGGGGTGAGGTTTAGGCCAATTGTTAAAGTCCGGGGGCTGGCGGTAAAGGGGATAGCGGTATTCGGAAGTGGGAACCCGACTGGCAGCATAAATGGGTTCGTAGTAGGCAGTGAAAAAGACTGTGCCGCGATCGTCTTTGCCAACAGATTGATAAAAGGCAAATTCCTGTTGGACAGCCGCTTGCAATTCCTTGGGCGATTTGGCAATTTGCACCAGTTCCTTGAATCTCACTAGGGAGCGCAAAACTCGATTATGATTAATTCCGGGGACTGGATATTGTTGATAGGTGGCGATCGCTTCGGGAGTTTGCATATAGCGCAAGCTATTATCAATCGAAGCTAACAGCGCTTCTTTGTCTCCCGACTGATCGATTTTTCCCCACAATTGCTCATCAAATCCCAGGGAATTTGGCTGGCAACAGGTAGCACTCCCCTTAACTGGATAAATTTCTTGCAGGGGATTGCTAGCGAGGGCGGGCAAATTCGGCAATCCTATTGCCAAACTCAAACTGAAGGAAAACCAAGCAAGTGTTTTTCTCATACTCAAAAAAGGTTAACAGATCTTTATTCTTCGTAGCGATCGACGCTGCCTGCAAATACAGGTTCCACCCGAATCGCCTTGATACTGAAGGGGCGTACCACCATATATTCACCCTGAACATTCTTGATTGGTACGCTGATGAAGTCATTGGAACTAGCTTTGGGGACTAATTCGCCACTATACCACTTCTGAAATTCCTGAATGGTTGCAAAGCGTACTTCTTCCCGGTGACCGCCCTCAATCAGCAGATGCACCGCATATTCATTGGGAGTTCTAGCCATAATGGTCAAATCATCCTCAATCCATCCCGACCATTATCAGCCGATCGGGGGCGAAAATTCCACCCCCGGCACAGATTTCTGTGCCGCATCAGAAATAGACTTAGCCAGTTTCCTGTTTCTGACCGTATGTAGAATCAAGAAAAGCCGTCCTAGAAGGACGGGACTCTACACCCATTAATTTTGGTAAATTTGAGCTAAAGTGAAGTTTTTCCTTCGTCCTGCTCGTTGTTTAAGGAATTCCCTCCGTGACTGACACTAACTTAAACCTGCTTGCCAAAACTGACCCCTCCGTAACTGAGTTGATTCAGAAAGAACTCCAACGCCAGCGGGATCACTTGGAGTTAATTGCTAGTGAAAACTTTACCTCAGCTGCCGTTCTTGCCGCTCAAGGTTCTGTCCTCACGAACAAGTATGCCGAGGGCTTGCCTGGAAAGCGCTATTATGGTGGCTGCGAATTTATCGACAAGATTGAACAACTAGCCATTGACCGGGCTAAACAGCTATTTGGAGCGGCTTGGGCAAACGTTCAGCCCCATTCCGGCGCACAGGCCAATTTTGCAGTTTTCCTCGCCTTGCTGGAGCCAGGAGATACAATTCTGGGGATGGATTTATCCCACGGCGGACACCTCACCCACGGTTCGCCAGTAAATGTTTCGGGCAAATGGTTCAAAGTCCAACAATATAGCGTGAGTCGGGAAACCGAAAGATTAGATTACGAGCAAATTCGCGCTCTGGCGAAAGAACACCGTCCCAAACTGATTATTTGCGGTTATTCTGCCTATTCTCGAATTATTGATTTTGCAGAGTTCCGCACGATCGCCGACGAAGTAGGCGCATACTTAATGGCAGATATCGCCCACATTGCCGGGTTAGTTGCCACTGGACACCATCCCAATCCCATCTCCTACTGCGATGTAGTTACCACTACTACCCATAAAACTTTGCGGGGACCGCGGGGGGGATTAATCCTCAGTCGGGACGCGGAATTAGGCAAGAAACTTGATAAAGCAGTCTTCCCTGGCACTCAAGGCGGCCCCTTAGAACACGTTATCGCGGGCAAGGCAGTAGCCTTTGGGGAAGCATTGCAACCAGAATTTAAAACCTATTCCGGACAAGTCATTGCCAACGCCCAAGCCCTAGCCAGTCAGTTGCAGCAACGGGGGTTCAAAATTGTTTCTGGGGGGACTGATAATCACCTGCTGTTAGTCGATTTGCGCTCCATTGGTATGACAGGCAAGCAGGCTGATAAATTGTTAGGAGAGGTAAAGATCACCGCCAACAAAAATACTGTCCCCTTCGATCCCGAATCACCTTTTGTCACTAGCGGCTTGCGTTTGGGTTCTCCAGCCATGACCACTAGAGGGATGGGGGAAGTTGAATTTACCGAGATTGGGGATATCATTGCCGAAAGACTATTAAATCCAGAAGATGAGGGAACAACAAAATCTTCTCGGCTGCGGGTGGCAGCTTTATGCGATCGCTTTCCTCTCTACCCTCACTTAAGTATTCCCGTACCAGCTTTAGTATAGGAAACAGGGAACAGGGAACAGGGAACAGGGAACAGGGAATAGGGAACAGGGAAAAGGGAACAGGGAATAGGGAACAGGGAAGAGGGAACAGGGAACAGGCGGCACGGAACAGGGAATAAGCTCATCGTAACC
>CAKZHE010000284.1 GCA_936920195.1 uncultured cyanobacterium
GAGCCTGGGAACGAGTAAACAGATCGCAAACTGCATGAGCAAAAAGCTCCTAAAACGGCACAAAGTCAACAGCCTAGCTGAAAACTCTCAGGACTTACGCAAATCTTCAATCTATGCGCTATATATGGGGGCAAATGCCATTTGCCCCCTACCAAATCTAGAGGCATTGCGTAAGTCCTGTCCAATTCCCAATTCCCAATTCCCAATTCCCTTATTCCCTTATTCCCTCATTCCCTCATTCCCTTATTCCCTCATTCCCTCATTCCCTCATTCCCTGTTCCCTCCTAAGTAAATTTCTGTCAACTATTCGCACAAACGATGGCTGAGTGTTAGCTTGAAAAGATAACTCTCTGTGGGTAAAGGTTATGGCATCACAACATCAAGTCAAAGAATACCTTGCCTATTGGATGCAATTAGGAAAGAAGGTTTTGATTCAGAATGGACAAGTAGCATTGTTTTCCCCATCAATAATTCAAGGCGATCGCTACTCTCCTGAATTTGAACATTGCTGGCAACAAACTCTCTTACCATCATCGGGAGATTGTTATCTAGAAGGCACTCATGAAACCATTACGGAGTTATTGTCCCCAACTTGGGAAATAATTGCTTGCGGACGCTGTGCGATGCCACTGCCAATTCGCACGGTGGGAATGCCGCCGCAGTGCTGCCCTTGTCATGATTTATTGGCATGGCCTAATCTGGATCTACCGACACCGCGATCGCCAATTAGTACCAATACTTGTTTGCAAGAGATTTGCCAGCGGCTCCCAAAAGAAGCTAGTGCAAATTAAACCAGAAATTGTTCTTGCCAAACCACATCTTCTAGGGTAATTTGGACGATAAAATCGTTGCCCGGTTCGCCACTAAATTCCAGTTGAATCCAATTATCTGTATTTCTCGCTTCGGCTACTAAGGCGATGTTACCGAATTCATCGAAAACAGCCAGTTCTAGGTTAGTTGGTAAATATAAATTATTCACAGCATAAACGCGCAAACTAATATTAATTTCACCTTTTTTGTCTGGTATTAGTGTCATTACCAAAGTTACTTGCAAATTGCCAAGGGATTGTTCAAAATCAATTATTTTCGCCCTTCTCGCTCCAGCCGCTAAGTTACTAGGGTCAATTTTTCCTAAACTGACGGCAGCTTGACGGCGGCTCTCGTCAGTTTTCCCAATGTGGAGAATGCCAGTTAAAGCGGCGATCGCGCTTTCATTTCCCGGATCTATTTTTCCTAACAATTCGGCAACTTGAATTTTTGTCCATTCATCTTGATGACTTTGCAATATTTCAGTTAAACTGTTTATATCTTGGGAATTGACCTCATTGCGAGCAGATATTTGGAAGTTGGGAGAACGATACGCCATCTGCATCCCTGATAAGCTAAAACTATTAATGATATCTTCCAAATTTTGCCAACCCTCCGCGCCAAGATTGGCAAACCACTGGGGTAAATTTACTAAGTGGGGATGGCGCAATCTATCTAAATGATATAGTAAAGCTGCCAAAGGTTGTAAACAGTTAATTACTAATTTTCCAGTTCCAGCCGTTTGAGCAAATCCTAGTAAAGTGGCAGTTTTTTGGGATGACTCAATTCTGACTGCAACGTAGCCAATTCTGTCTTCCCAAACATCGGGTGGCACAACGCAAATTTCTGCTTCTGGTAATACAGGACGGCATTCTAAATGGCCTAAACCAGCAATTTTGAGATCGGCAACATCCGCACAAACGCGCAATGCTGGATGCCAACTTTCACTATCTTTTAAGTTAGTCGCTATGCCGAGCATTGCTAAGTAATCATTGACCGTCAATACTGCTAAAGTGTTGTGGTAAACCTGTTGAGAGGTAGACGCATCTTGGATGTTATCGGCAAACTGTTTAGCTATTTTCTTAGCTTGGGAAGTAATGGGTATAGATAAATGTCGATCGATTATACTGTTCATGGCTGTCTGATTGGGTGACGGTGGCTCTGACTAGCTATCCTAGATCTGGTTGAAAATGACGCTGCAAGTAAGGAATACATTTGCGGCGATAAAAACTGTTCAGAGTTGACATTGAGATGTTAAATTCGGCGGCAAGTTCCTCCCATTGACTTTTTGGAGGTAAGCGCCGCAAAATTAACAACTGACAATTTAATTCTGGACGATTGGCGATGTGAGTGGCAACTAATTCTCCCGTTGCATCTGCTTCGGCCCATGCTCGAATTTGGTCTTCTAGGGGAATAGTATTGACGGGAGCAGGTATGGTTAAAATAATCTCTTCGGAATTATTAACTCGAATGTTTTGTTCGTGGCAGTTTTTTAAGTACATATCTTTCAGCCGCCCTTTCAAATATCTATCCAACCAAGTAAAGATATTACTGCGTTGAGGATTGTAGGGTTCTTTAGTAGTTGTGGCTTCGCAGAGATTGCGGCAAAAGTACAACCAAGTTTGTTGCAGAGCATCTTCATAGTAGGGTGCATTCTCTATCCAGAGCCTGCCAGAGTTGATAATTCGGCGAATTATTCGGTCTAAACCTAACTGCCGCTTTAAACTGCCTGGGGGGTGCTGACAAGTTTCGGCAATTAATTTTACCAAGGAGTCGTCAACCCGACTAACAGCGGTTTGGTGAGAGGCGATCGCTTGCCAGGTAGATTCAGAAGGGAAGTTAGCTATTTTAACTTCAGAAATATTGTCGTTTTCTAAATTGGGCATAAGTTGAAACCTAACCTAACTTTAGAATTATCTATCTAGGATGCCCAAAATTATGAGAAATGATCAAGATTTTCTTAAATATTTTCTGCGGCTGGGGATAATGCACAACAATTACCAATCGTCGATGGAGCCGTTGACGAAGTGAAGTAAATGTGTAGGTGTAGCGCCCCCGTGCTTACCCCCCTTTACTCGTTACTCGTTCCCAGGCTCTGCCTGGGAATGCCCATTGAGAGGCTCTGCCTCGGATGATAACTAAGCGAGGCAGAGCCTCTCGATATCTGTTCCCAGGCAGAGCCTGGGAACCAGTTCCAACATGGTTATTGCATGAAAATGAAATTTTTGTTTAAGTCCTGTTAAGCGATTTGATTCAAGGATTGTTTGGCAATCCTAGTAATATAGATAGTCACAGCAATGGTGGCAATTAATCCTAAGATTCTAATTGCCCATTGAGCAATTTGGGTTTCGGAACTCAAGTGTTGATTGGTTGTCCCAAGGGCAGTCAAATCGCCAGCCAGGGAACCCAGATAAACATACATGATAGTGCCGGGAATCATCCCAATGGAACCCAAAATATAATCTTTGATCGAAACTTGGGTGACTCCAAAGGCATAATTTAACAGATTGAAGGGAAAGACGGGAGAAAGCCGAGTTAGCAAGACAATTTTTAATCCTTCTTGGGCAACTGCTCGATCGATGGCTTGAAATTTGATATTACCAGTAATCTGCTGGGCTACCCAATCGCGGGTGAGATAGCGTCCAATTAAAAAAGCTGAGGTTGCTCCTAAAGTGGCAGCAATAAAGACGTAAATCGAACCCCAAAATACTCCAAATAATGCCCCGCCGCCCAAGGTGAGAATGGAACCGGGAATAAATAAGATGGTGGCAAAATTATAAATGGTAATGAAAGCGATCGCTCCCCAAATCCCTAAACTTTTCACCCACAGCAGGGAATTTTGGACTAAGGCGGACAAGTTGAATTGTTGAGCGGCGATCGCTAGGGCGATAATTAAACCAATACCGCCGATTAGTTTTAGTTTCGATTTCAGGCTTTGGTTCTGTTCTGTCATTTTAGGCCAGTTGTATGCTGAATTTGGTGCAAACTCCCCATAGTGGCTATCATTGGGATGGTAGCGATCGCCGCTTTTTTGAAGGTTGGTATTATCGGGTGACGCTGCCCCAGAAAGGCGAAAGTTTTGCTTTTATGTATTCCATCGAAAACCCTAGGGGCAATCAAGCTCATAGCGGCGGCGCGGCGCAAATCCTGGGACCGAAAGATGGCTATCTCTGTCGCACTTTTCCGAATGTCAAAGGTTTTTGGGCTTGGCGGCACGCCCTCGGTTTAGGACATTGGGGGAAAACTCAGTTACCAATTAAACCGCAATTTCTGCCAGCCGCGACATTTGCCGAACAGATTGGGGAAGGTTATCAAGCTACGGCTACTTGGCATCAAGGTAAATTGTACGATCCTCAAAGCGATCGCTGGTGTCGTTGGCAATATGCCATTCAACCGATTGATGGTTGGGGCAATCGCGGACAAATTCAACAATCGACGGCGGGTTGGCTGTCTTCTGGGCAGATTTTTGAACCGGGATGGCAAATTTTGATGGCGCGGGGATTGGCAACGGGTTGGATTGAATGGCAAGGCGATCGCTATCATTTTATCAACGCTCCGGCCTACAGCGAGAAAAATTGGGGCGGAGCTTTCCCGGAAAAGTGGTTTTGGCTCAATTGTAATTGTTTTGACGGCGAACCAGATTTAGCGTTAACCGCCGGGGGTGGCAGGCGCGGCGTACTCTGGTGGATGGAATCCGTCGCCATGATTGGTTTGCACTACCAAGGGAAATTTTATGAGTTTGTGCCTTGGAATGCCCAAGTCAACTGGGAAATTCAACCTTGGGGCAGTTGGGAAATGACAGCGAACAATGGGCGATATCAGATTTCCCTTTCCGGTAAAACTAATTTACCAGCTACCGCCCTGCGAGCGCCTACCAAGAAGGGTTTAGTTTTTTGTTGTTGGGATACCGCTTTAGGGGAATTAACCCTGGAATTAAAAGAACTGCGGGGCAAAAAATTCTCATCAATCCTGAAAGCTCATAGTTCTCTCTGTGGATTGGAAGTAGGAGGTAGTTCTTGGGATAAACCTTGGCATTGACACTCCCACCCCTGAAGAGGATGGGATTCTTAAGAGATTTCCCTCTTAATATCCCAGAGAGACAATTTTAACGGGTTTGCACCGTTTCATCATGTTTTTAACTGGCAAGTCTTCGACTGCAACAGCATCACTTCTTTTGAGAATACGTTTAGCTGCATCCCACTGATAAGATTCTCGGCGCTGTTGAATCTTGTTGTGCAACTTATTTACTCGGAGTTGAGCTTTAGCGCGATTTTTACTCCCTTTCTGCTTACGACTAACCCGCCGTTGTCTAATTCGCATCCTTCGCTTGGTTTTCTTGTTGGTAGCAAATCGCGGGTTATCAATACTGCTTCCATCAGACAAGTAAGCCAACTTACCAACCCCCATATCGCAGCCAGTGATGGTTTTGATTTCACTATCTGAAATTACTGGGAAATCTGGAATATCTTTATTTTCGATTCTAGCTGAAACATACCAGCCGTCAGCTTTCTGTCTCACTGTTACTGTTTTAATTTGAAACCCATCGGGGATAGAGCGGGAATTGTAAAAACGCATCCA
>CAKZHE010000285.1 GCA_936920195.1 uncultured cyanobacterium
ATAGGGAACAGGGAACAGGGAACAGGGAACAGGGAATAAAGGGAATAAAGGGAATAAAGGGAATAGGGAATGGGGAATGGGGAATGGGGAATGGGGAATGGGGAACAGGGAATTACCAATTCAAAATTTTGAATTTTGAATTTTGAATTTTGAATTGTTATTTGCCCCATTTAAAGATGGCGGCTCCCCAACTCAATCCGGCTCCAAATCCAGCGGCGGCAATGATATCTCCTGGTTGGATTTTACCTTGGCGCACTGATTCATCTAGCGCGATCGCAATCGAAGCCGCTGAAGTGTTGCCATAATTAGCTAAATTGCTAATTACTTTGGCGGGGGGAATATTCAGGCGTTCTGCCACGGCATCTAAAATCCGCTGATTAGCTTGATGTAAGATCAGCCAATCAATCTCGGCGATGTTGATATGGGCGTGAAAAGCGGCTTTTTCCAGGACTTCCGGGACTTTGTTCACGGCAAAGCGATAAACTTCTTTGCCATTCATGGTAATGGGCTGGTAGCCTCCCTGACCGATGGTAACGCCCTCGACCAGTTTTTTCGGCTCGGCTTGAAATTTCAGGTTGAGAGAACTGTTCTGAGTGCCATCGGTGCGAAGTTCAAACCCCAAGAGGCGATCGCTTGACTGGGCTTGCATCACCACGGCTCCGGCTCCATCCCCAAAGAGAATACAAGTCCCCCTATCTGTCCAATTTACCCACCTAGAAAGGATATCTGCCCCAATCAGCAAAACATTCCGGTAAACGCCAGTGCGGATAAATTGGGCGGCGGTTGCCAAGCCAAACACAAACCCGGAGCAGGCTGCCGTCATGTCAAAGGCGACAGCTTGCAGCGCCCCTAGTTCCACTTGAATTTTGCCCGCACTGCCAAACAAATCATCCGCCGTTGAGGTGGCTAAAACGATCAGATCCAGGTCTGTAGGGGCAATGCCCGCCATCGCGATCGCCCCTTTTGCCGCCTCCACAGCTAGTTCCACTAGGGAGGTTGTGGGGTCAGCGAGCCGCCGCTGACGAATCCCCGTGCGGCTGGCAATCCACTCATCGGAGGTTTCCACTAACTGGCTTACCCCATGATTGTCCAGGGCAACCGGGGGGAGGGCAGAACCGCTGCCAGTGATGGCAACACCTATCAACTGTTGTTGGTGCATTTTATCAGTCCTCGGTTGACGGCCCAGAGCCACTGGCAGACTGGCGATCGCTGTCTACATACTGGGACTTAATCCGCTCTAGCACTTGGTTAGTCACGGCTTCTTTGGCGATCCGAATGGCATTAAAAACTGAGGGAGATTGGGAACTGCCGTGACTAATAATACAAATTCCTGCCACTCCCAACAAGAGGCCGCCCCCGTGTTCGGCATGATCGATTCGCTGTTTAATCCGTTTCAAATTGGGTTTTAATAATGCTGTGCCAATCTGTCCATGCAACCCTTGGGGCAACTCCTCTCGGAGAATTTGCAGGAGAATTTCCCCCACCGCCTCGGCAAACTTCAGTAAAACATTGCCGACAAAGCCATCGCAGACAATCACATCGAAATTGCCAGATAGCACGTCTCGCCCTTCCGCATTGCCGAGGAAGGAAATCCGAGGATTTTCTTGCAAAATTTGGTGGGTGCGGACTGCCAAATCGTTACCTTTAGAGGGTTCTTCCCCAATATTCAACAATCCCACCTTGGGTTCGCTTACCCCAATTACATATTGGCTGTAAATCGTTCCCATCACGGCAAACTGTTCTAGAAATTTGGGGCGACAGTCCACATTGGCTCCCACATCCAGAACCAATACTGGCTTACCCGCAATCAACGTCGGAAAAACTGCCCCAATTGCCGGACGATCTATTCCCGGCAATCGGCCTAATCGTAGCAGTGCTGCCGCCATTGCCGCACCGGAATGTCCAGCGGAAACTACCGCATCGGCTCGTTTTTGTTTCACCAAATCCATCGCCACATTAATCGAGGCTTTGGGTTTGCGTCTCAGGCTGCTGAGAGGCTCTTCGTGCATTTCTACAGCCCCTTCCGATGGCACAATTTCCATCTGGTAGTTACTGCCGTGCTGCTTCAGAGAGGTTTCAACCTGATGAGGATCGCCCACCAGCAAAACCTCCACGTCCAATTCTTCCTGGGCCCTGATAGCTCCAGCCACGATTTCAGTGGGGGCGTAATCTCCGCCCATAGCGTCAATTGCAATTCGCGCGCGAGTCGATCCCATTGATCAAAGTCATAGAAACCTTAAAAATTCTACCAGTACCGGAGGACGGTTGGTGAAGTTGGAATCAATTTTGGTGGGAGGTGGGGTGATGGGGTGACGGGGTGGTGGGGTGGTGGGGTGATGGGGTGATGGGGTGATGGGGTGGGGTAATACTTGAAATTTTGGCAATTGTGGGTGAATGTTGGAAGAGAGAAAAATCTGGGTTTTTTGGCGATCGCTTTGAAGCAGATAAATGCGATTGGATGAAGCCCAACGCGATCGCTGATTTTTTGGGAACTGAACTTTGGGTGCGAGAATCAAGTGCTTTGGGATTTTAGACTACCTACAACAAGGGCAATTTTGCCAGGATTTAATCCCCAAATCTAAAATATTTACAGGAAATTAAGGAATGCTAGAACTTTTTAGCTCTGGTTTGATGGCTCTCTGGTTAGAATCTGCCGGAATTCAAACAGCAGGATTGAATCCTAGCGAACTTTTGGTTTGGCAAGGTGTGCCGTTAGTGCTACTACCAACCAATCCCGGTGCAGCCGTCAACATCACAGTTAAACAATACTTGATCGAACTTGCGGCTAAGGGGAGGACTGAAACTAATCAAGG
Organism: uncultured cyanobacterium; assembly: GCA_936920195.1. Taxonomy (GTDB): domain Bacteria; phylum Cyanobacteriota; class Cyanobacteriia; order Cyanobacteriales; family FACHB-T130; genus CAKZHE01. Next base: position 2,814 of record CAKZHE010000285.1, read on the forward strand.
TTTATGGTTGCAATCGGGAACGGATTTATTGATCGATCGCCAAGGAACAGTTCCGGCTTCAGCGGCTTCTTTGACGAAAATTGCTACAACTTTGGTGGCGTTGAAAAATTTAAAACCAAGTCATCAATTTGAAACTTTGATTGGGGCTAGTGGCCCAATTAAAAATGGGGTTTTGGAAGGAGATTTAGTCATTACTGGTAATGCCGATCCTTTTTTCGTTTGGGAAGAGGCCATTGTTTTAGGGAATGTTCTTAATCAGTTAGGGATTCGCAAGGTAGCAGGCAATTTGGTGATTGCAGGTAATTTCTATATGAATTATCGCTCCAATCCGGCGATCGCTGGTCAATTGCTCAAGGAAGCTTTGGATAGTACCACTTGGAAGCGCAATCCCACTTTTATTCATCAAACGATGGTCAAAGGTACACCCAAACCCCAAGTGGCGATCGCGGGGACAATTGTAGCAGTTGAACGGCCTGTGAGAACACCCACTTTACTGATTCGGCATCGCTCGGTGCGGTTAGTCCAAATTCTCAAGGAAATGAATATTTATAGTAACAATGAAATGGCAGAAATGCTGGCTACTTCTCTCGGCGGTGGGTCAGTAGTAGCAAAAATGGCGGCGAAATTGGCAGGAGTCCCACCAGAAGAAATTCAGTTAATTAATGGTTCGGGATTGGGAGTGGAGAATCGCATTTCTCCCCGCGCTGCCTGCGCGATGTTGATGGCAATTCAACGCTATTTACAACCCCATCAATTAACCATTGCCGATTTATTTCCCATTTCCGGACGAGATCATCGCGGCACTCTTCAGACTCGCCATATTCCTGCGGGAACTATTATTAAAACTGGGACATTAAATGAGGTGAGTGCCTTGGCGGGAGTCATGCCAACTCGCGATCGCGGTTTAGTGTGGTTTGCCATTATTAATCAGGGCAAAGATGTGGAGAACTTCCGCAAGGAACAAGACATACTTTTGCAAGGTTTAATCAAACAATGGGGCGTAGCCAAGTTTATTCCAGTTGCCATTGCTCCCAGTCCAGGGGTTTTAGATGGTTTGAGCTTCCTAGGCGATGCCAGTCGTAACGAAGTAGTTTCTAAAAACCAAGCCAAGTTATAATCAAGACTTACGCAAATTTTGCTGTTAATCCCTCGTAGGTTGGGTTGTAACGATAGTGAAAACCCAACATTTATCAGTGGTTTGTTGGGTTTTGCTGTCGCGCTACCCAACCTACGATTATAATCAAGTTATTGATTTTTCATTCCTTAGCGTTAGCGTAACGCACCACTGTGTAAAATCTGGTAATTTTAAGGTAGGAGCGATCGCTATGACCTTCACATTGGCAAAGCCACAAGTGCAAAGATTCTTCCATTCGGGAATTAGTTGGCAACAATTCAAGTCCATTGAATCAGGTTTTGCGAACTCACCAGGAATTAGATTATTTTATGACCGAGGAGAATTAGAAATCTTGTCAACCAGTCCAGAACACGAGCTTTTTAAGTCGATCATTGGTTATTTAATTACTACTTTCTTAATCCAACAGGGGATTAAATTCTTTCCGACTGGTTCCATGACTCAACAGCGAGAAGGAGAAATATCTCTTCAAGCCGATGAATCCTATTGTTTGAATGAGTTAAAACCAATTCCCGACCTCTCTATCGAAGTAGTATTTACCAGTGGGAATATTTCTAAGTTACCACGTTACCAAGCATTAGGAGTAACCGAAGTTTGGTTTTGGGAGGATGGATTGTTTACCCTATATCATCTTCGTGACAATGATTATGAACGAATTTACCGCAGCGAATTATTTCCCAATCTAGATTTTGACTTACTAACCAGATGCGTATTAATGAATTCAATTAACGAAGCCGTCGCCGCATTTGTACCAGTTAAATGAGGGCAACCACGGGGGGATTGCCCCTACTTCTGGGATAGTTGCGTAAGTCCTGTGTATGTTAAACTATCAAGATGGATAAACTTTCTCCCTAGCTTCGACTATGGACGCTCAAAGCATCACCGAACAAAATCCCATTGAATTAAGCATTAAATCATCATAATCAGCAGAGTTTCTAAGTTTACGAAGTCTGCTTAAATCTTTTCCTATCTCTACTAATTGATGAACGGAGAGCAGCTTCAGGAGATGATTGTTCTTTGGCTATACTAGATAAAGTTTGAGCTATAGTAAAATATTCAATCCAGTCAAATTTCATTCAAACTCTACATGGATATTTACTAAGTTAAGACTTGCAGAAGTCTCTAACCACCAACTATAGTCCAGCTGTTTTAAGCTATCAAAAGCTTCATCAGGATTCAAGTCAGTAATAATAATTGCTAGTTCTTGCCAAGAAGGTATTTCTGCATCCCTTAAAACTTTTAGATGCAATTTACATGAAGGAAAAAACTTTTTTATCTTACTAGGAGCTTCTGTCAACAAACTCATTAAAGCTTTTTGGTTGCCAATAAAATCTAGAATTTCTATTGGCTCATCCAAATTATACAGGACTTACGCAATACCTCTATTAGTAGGGTGTGTTAGCGCAGCGTAACGCACCATAAACGCTATATGCGGA
>CAKZHE010000286.1 GCA_936920195.1 uncultured cyanobacterium
ATACAGTTCAGTTAACTAAGTTCGTAGTTGGGCTTCAGCCCTAATCCGGAGAGGGCTAAAGCCCAACTACGAACTTTGGCATTCTTTTATTTGTGACCACCTACTAACTGAACCGTATTGTGCTATAACTGGAATTAATATCATTAGAAGGCTGAAGAAATTATTATTAGTCCTCTTCAGAGGACTTGGGCTATGAGCCGGGGGTTTAAACCCCCGGCGGATGAATTATTAACGTTATCGATGAATTATCAACGCTATTAACCAATCTCATCCAACCAACTTTGAATCGCACTCAACAAATCCTCCGGCTGCGGGGAAATGGCTCGCAAGGGCGGCGCGAGCTTGGCATCCGTCAACCAACAGATTTGCAGTTGACTTGTTAGCTGCCCCAAGAAGGTTTCTAATTCGGGATAGGGCGAGCAACCGGGCAGAATAATTAATGCCAATGTAGTTTTTTGCAGGCGTTTTTTCAAATTGCTTAATTGTCTTTCTAACTGCCCCAATTTCTCCACTTCGGGAATTTCTGCCCCCGGAATTTGGTCAAATATCCAGTTGCAGAGCCGTTGGGCAATTTCGCTACTGTCGGTTTCTCCTGCTAGGGTGGTAGCGTTGATGGCAAGCAGGTAAGTATTGTCTGGGGGTAGCAATTGTTCGATGAGGGGAGCCATCTGCCTTTCGAGATTCTGCACCGTGGGAGTGTTGCCAACGGGGATGTTGTCGGCAACTTCGGGATGGGGGGTAATGGCGGGATGATGCCAAGCTTGGTAAAACTTGGGGTAGGGCAGAGTTTGGGCGCAGTGCCAGATGACTTGGTAGCAATCAATGAATAGTTGAAAGTTATTTTTGCGAGTTTCATTTGACAAGCCATCTTTCAAAGCAGTAACAACGCCTTCTATATGCTGTTCTGCTGTCAAAATTTTCTCTAAGCTTTCTGCTGCTTGCCTGCGGGTATCTTCAGACTGAGTAGAAGCAATTAACTCCACCAAAGCGGCGATCGCTGTGGGATTATTCTTGCCAATTTCCCCTAAGCTATATGCTGCTTGTCTGCGGATATCTTCAGACTGAGTAGAAGCAATTAACTCCACCAATGCGGCGATCGCTGTGGGATTATTTTTGCCAATTTTCCCTAAGATTTCTACTGCTGCTATTATGCGGTTATATTCATTCTGATTAGAACTAATCAAATCTACCAATGCCGCGATCGCTTTTGTCCTATCTGTCTCTGGCACTGCTGCTTTAGCTCCTGCTTCGATTGGATCGAGAAATGTTCGCCACTCCTGTTTTTCAATATTGAAATAACCAAAGCACCACTTAACAATTTGATCTACAATTTCATCTGCTTTTGTACAGTTCTTAAATTCAGTCATTCCGGCTGCAACTAGCCAATAGGCTCGATATCCATAAAAATCTTCACATCTGCCATCAAACTCTATTAACGATTCAATAAACTCCTCCTTCCGCTCCTCCTCGACATCCTCCCGCCCCAACCACATCAAAATAACTTGCTTCCACTGCGGTTCAAAAATCCGGTAACTAGCATCGGCATGACTCGGATTTTCAGGAAAATGATTCAGGAAAAAATGCCAATCCTCCACCGCCAGCGCTGCAAAATATTCCTGAAACGTCAAATGAAAGAAAGCATAAACAGGCTCGCGGGTTTTCCCATCCCAATAAACCAAATTCAGCCACCCCACCTCCTCCGCCAACTCAAATAAATCCGCTCCCATCACTTCTTCTACAAAACCTTTCCGCAAAGGCATCTTTCGATCGATTGCTGCCAAAGCCAACCGCGCCAGCGCTCCATGCAATTCTCGCTGCTTCGACAATTTATTGGTTAATTTCCGGTGCGGTTTCCACTGATAAAAATTCTGCCGAAACTGCTGATATAAACCCGCCTTCGTTTCCGGCAAATCCCCCTCATAAAAAATCCAAGTACCGCACAGCAGCGCCAACCGCAAAGGATTTTTCACCAAATCCCGAATCCGCTCTTTTCCCGCTTCCTTTAACTTCTCCTGCAAACCTTGCCCCGCTGCCGGATTTTCCGCTTTCTCAAACCACTGCTGGATAAATTCTGCTACCTGCTCGTCATCAAATTGCAAAGTCCGAAAAGTATCAAAATTTCCCAAAGCATTCGGGTTAGCTTCCCACACATTCAGCCGACAAGTCAGCGCCACTCGCGCCGCTGCCACCCATCCCGATAGGTTTTTACCCACCACATCCAAGGGCAAATTGCCACTATCTAGCTGCATTTCATCCACCCCATCCAACAGCAGCCAGACTTTGCCGCTGCGAAACAGGGTTTTTAGTTCTTCCACTCCCACGCGACGATCAAATTTCTGCGCCTCTTCCAACCAGGTTGTTTGCAAATAGGCTGCCAAAGTTTGTCCGCTCAAACTTCCCAAGGGAATCAAAATTGGTAAATATTCCCCATCCTCCAAATGCAGAGCAATGTAGTCTAACCAAGTAGTTTTCCCCGCTCCCGGTTCCCCCACAATCGCGATATTTTTCCCAGGCTTGTCGATGACTTCCTGGAGAAATTCATCATTTTGATAAGGTTTTTCGATTTCCTGTTCTTTAAGTTGATATTGTTCGGTTCCTTTATCGGAAGTAGGGGCAAAATCGCGATCGCGTTTCGGTGCTGTGCGCGGTTTCACCAATCCCAATGGCACATAGATATTTGCTTCGTGTCCGCATTCTCGTCCAGTAATTTGCTTGCGGAAGGCGAGCCGCTGGCGTTGCTCTGCGAGGATTTGCTGGCATATTGCTCGCCAGTTGATTTCGGTTGGTGGTGATTCAGGTTCGGGTGTGGGAATGGAGTCAATTAAATCTGTCAGTTCCAAATCTAAGGCTTTGGCGATAGAACTAGCAGAACCTTTATCTACAGTTTCCCCTGCAAAAAATCTCTTTACAGTTTTTTCGCTAACGTATGCTGCGCCAGCGATATCCAAATAACTCCAAACGCGCTCCTGATGATTGCGTTTATCAGCTTTCGCCTTTTCCAGTTTTTCTATACCAGCTTGGTTTGCCTTAACGCCGCGCTTGCGAGTTTCGCTCATAGCCTCAATATCCTGTAGAGGACGAAGGTTCGTAGTTGGGCTTTAGCCCTCTCCGGATTGGGGCTAAAGCCCAACTACGAACTTTTTCGCTCATAGCCTAGAAATGGATGCGATTGTTTGGTTTATCTGGGGCGATGGGATCAGTTTAACGCATTTTATCAAGTTTAGATCCCCCCTACCTTAAAAAGGGGGGAAAAGAGATTTCTTCAGAGTCTTTTTTTTAATTAGATTCCCCCTAGCCCTTAAAAAGGAAGGGAATAGAAAAATTTCTCAAAGTCCCCCTTTTTAAGGGGGATTTAGGGGGATCTCTTGGTTTGATTTTCAGGGGTCAGATAGGGTAATTTAATATCTTGCCTTAAAAGTTATACACTGTCCCAAAGCCAAAAGCCATTGTTTGAATATCGAATTCAAAGATTAACAATGGTCGTCAATCAGCAACAAGAAAAGGTGCAACAACGAGAAGCGGTAGAAAACGCTTTTGATAACCTTGTAGAACCGCAATTAAAGATTTATTTGCAAGTACAATCAAATTTACCTTTGGCAAACCATCTGCAATCAGAGCAAGCGGTTCAGAGTTTATCAATAGCTCTGGTTATTTGGTTTCTGTGTTTGGGTATTCACCTTCACAATTTGCGCCAAATCAATGCTAAGAAATAATAGTAAACTTGTAGGGTGCGTTAGCGACAGCGTAACGCACCGCTCAAGGTTTAATGGTGCGTTACGCTGTTGCTTTAGCGTTAGCCATGTTGAAGGCTATCCGCACCTTACAAAATATTTTAACTGGAAAGAAATTTTAGTCGTCTTCAGACGACTTTCACTATTAGCCAGGAAATTGATTTCCTGGCGAGCTATCGGGTGAATTAAAAGTGTTGCTACTCGTCAATTTCAATCGGGGCAGAAAAGGTCATCACTCTAGATTTTACCAATGATTCGGGGCAGTACATTCCTGGCTCATTTACCTACCCCGCCGGGGGTTTAAACCCCCGTCTCATCGCTGAAGTCGTCTAAAGACGACTGCCAAGAAATAATTCTATATGTCTTAAGTTCGTAGTTGGGCTTCAGCCCTTTCCGGAAAGGGCTGAAGCCCAACTACAAACTTTTTTATGAAGGTTATTGGTGAGGATAAATTTTATCCCTAAACCCGCCCCTAGAATTATAATCAAGTTATTTGTTTTTGATTCCTTACTTGGGCAAACTGGCAAATATCTGGGCGATCAAATTTCCAGCCTTCCCATCCAACTGCTGCCAATTCACATCCCCAGTATCTGCCTCAATTAAAGTTTGATCGATTTCTACTTCCCAGTTGGCAGGATCGGCAATTAAAGGACTATAATTGCTAAAACAAACTTGATAGCAAAGATCCCATAAATCAAAGCTGAATTCTTGGTCTTGCCAACGCAAACACAACAAGTAACCGGGATAAGGATTGGGTAACTCAGTTAATAATTCCCGAATTTCATCTGCTGTCTCTGGAGAAGCCGTTGAGAGTTGTTCCCTTAACTCCAGTACCCTAGTTTTAGTTTCCTCGGAAGTGCCTTGAGGCCAAATCTGAACATCCTGATAACTTTCTCGCCAACTGGAGGTTTCCAATTGCTTGCGGATGTGGTCGATAATGCGGATAAAAGCTGGTTGCATCAGCAATTCAGCTTGCTCCCAACTGGTGATATTAGAAAATTTTGGCATGGAATGCGATCGCCCAAGGTCTTCAACTCAAATTATCAGAAAATTGGCTCTAATATCATGTCCAGTGAAATCCCGTAGGGGCAATCCCCCCGTGGTTGCCCCATCGAAATCAGGATAGGCACGGAGGCGCTACCCCTACAGATTTGTGTTATTTTTATGGTGGAAATTGTGGTGACTGGGATTGGGTTAGTTTCAGGGTTAGGAAGGTTAGAAAGTAGTTGGCAGCGATCGCTCTTAGGGGAATCTGCTATTCAGCTACATCAGCCTTTTGCCGAACTGCCGCCTCTTCCCTTGGCAATGATTGGTAATACGCCTGCGGATTTAAATTGGCTTACTAAAATTGCTGTGGCGGATGCTTTAGAAGATGCCAATTTAGTACCACCTTTACCTAATTTTGGGGTAGTCATAGGATCGAGTCGCAGCTGTCAGGCAAGTTGGGAAAAAATGACCCGACAGGAAGTTGATTTATCACACTGGTTAGATACCTTACCAAATCAAGCCGCGATCGCCGCTGCTCGACAAATTGGCTCAACTGCCCCAGTTTTAGCACCAATGGCAGCCTGTGCCACCGGAATTTGGGCAATTGCCCAAGGAATGCAACTAATTGAAACTGGACAATGCCAACAAGCGATCGCCGGAGCCATTGAAGCACCAATTACCCCCTTAACTCTAGCAGGTTTTCAGCAAATGGGAGCTTTAGCAACTACTGGTTGTTACCCTTTCGATCGAAAGCGGGAAGGATTAGTATTAGGGGAAGGTGGGGCAGTTTTAGTCTTGGAATCTGGGGAAGTCGCTAGGCGGCGAGGAGCGAAAATATACGGGCAAATATTGGGTTATAGTTTTACTTCCGATGCCTATCATACCAGCACCCCAGCCCCCGATGGTTGGCAAGCGATCGCCTCTATTAAGCAATGTTTAGAACGCAGCGATCTTACCCCCACTGAGATTAATTATATTCACGCCCACGGCACTAGCACCAAACTGAATGATAGTCGCGAAGCCAAGATTATTCAATATCTCTTTCCCCAAGGTGTGGCGGTTAGTTCAACCAAAGGAGGTACAGGACACACTTTGGGCGCATCGGGAGCTTTAGGCATAGCATTTTGTTTGATGGCGTTAAAAGAGCAAATTCTCCCACCTTGCACTGGGTTGAGCGTACCAGAATTCGATTTGGATTTGGCGATCGCCTCTCGTAAAACTTCGGTTGAGAAAGTGCTATGTTTCAGCTTTGGATTTGGCGGACAAAATGCTGTATTAGCATTAACCACCACTGCGAATAGTTATAATTAAAGTGAAAAAAATCAGGAAGTTTGTAGTTGGGCTTTAGCCCTCCAAATTAGGGCTAAAGCCCAACTACGAACTTTTGCGTTCTTTTATTTCAGGACTTACGCAACTATCCTAGGAATAGGGGCAACCACGGGGGGATTGCCCCTACAAAACACTGTCCTGTATTTGTGACCACCTACTTATCTGATATCATAAAATTAACTCCCCCAGAAAATGAACAGCCAATGAACTTAGGAATGGCACGGCAATGCTTCTACCGCGAGATCAATCAGCCTGACGAACAAATTGATTTGGCAAAGGCAGCCCTATATATTGCCCAAGAAGAATATCCTGAAATGGAGATCGAGCCATACTGCCATGCCTTAGATACAATGGCAGAGCAAGTAAAAGAAAGACTGCCATCTGAACGTTATCCCCTGCGAGTCGTGCAAGCCATTAATCGCTATCTCTACCAAGATTTAGGCTTTGCAGGTAATCTAGTGGATTATTATGACCCTCGCAACAGCTTTTTGAACCAAGTAATCGATCGGCGGATGGGGATTCCGATTACTTTATCGCTGGTTTACTTGGAAATTGCCAAACGGCTAGATTTTCCGATGGTGGGAATTGGGATGCCGGGACATTTTTTGATTCGCCCGGAATTTGAGGGAGCAGGTATTTATATTGATGCTTTCAATGGGGGAGAAATTCTATTTGAGGAAGATTGCGAACAGCGATTAAGTCAAATTTATGGTCGTCCAGTGAAGTTACAACCAGAATTACTTGCCCCAGTCAATCGTCAGCGCTTTTTGATCAGAATCTTGAGCAATCTGAAAATTATCTACTTAAATCAAGGTAATTTGCCCAAGGTATTGTCGATTGTTGAACGATTGTTGTTATTGCAACCCGATGCCCCCATTGAATTGCGCGATCGCGGTTTGCTTTACTATCAAATGGGACGTTGGCACGAAGCCTGTAATGACTTGGTAGCCTATCTAAACTATGCTCCTACGGCGGAAGATGCCAAGGCGATTCGTCAATTGCTCAGTCAGTTGAATGGGGAATAGGGGGAACAGGGAACAGGGGGGGAGAGGGAACAGGGAACAGGGAACAGGGAACGGGGGGGGGAAAGGGAACAGGGAAGAGGGAAGAGATGAT
>CAKZHE010000287.1 GCA_936920195.1 uncultured cyanobacterium
CCTCTATTAGTAGGGTGTGTTAGCGCAGCGTAACGCACCATAAACGCTATATGCAGAGCAACTGCGTAAGTCCTGTCGGTGAATATTCAGAGATTTGAGACAACCCGCTCCTACAGATTTAAATATAAAAACAACGTACTTTCTCAATCATATAATCAATGGTCTAGTTTTTGGCCATAGGCAATCCGCTGGCTGGTAATCCATTCGGCATCCTTGGCAATATAAGTATTGGGGGCAGTGGGACAGTATATGGCAGTTGGCACAATTTGGCAAAATTATGTTCAAACTCAGCTACAGCTTAACCTAAAATAAAACCAGCGATCGCACTTCGGCTAAATATTCATCAACATTGGCAAACTGCCTTTCTAGATAGGAAAATTTGACTTTCATAGTTTAAATTAAAATGGGAGGCAAATTTGGATCGGGATGGCCTAATTGGGGTAAAATTACATTGGTTTGATCTAGAAAGCAGCCAGCCGGACACTTAGTTTTTAAATCAATCAATATTAATTCAAAAATTGGACAATGGCGATCGCTAAAATTAACTTTCTGCTCTCTTCCATCCCAGTAGCGGAAAAATCCCATTCTGGGAACTTTGCCCAATTAGTTACGGTGCTGATTGTGTTGCTACTGGTGGCGACGGCAGTGGCGCTCATCTCCCGACGGTTTCGCGTTCCTTATGTAACTGGTTTAGTTTTGGCTGGTTTAGCAATTACGGAATTATTACCTCGAAAAATCGGTTTAGATCCGGCTCTAATTTTAAATCTATTTCTGCCCATTTTACTATTTGAAGCCGCAATTAATACAGATATTAGCCGCCTCCGCAGCACCATTAAACCAATTGCTTTGCTAGCTGGCCCTGGGGTAGCGATCGCCGCTGGGATCACCGCTGTTCTGCTAAAATTTAGCTTGGGACTATTCTGGATTCCAGCCCTGCTAGTAGGGATAATTTTAGCCATTACTGATACTGTGTCGGTAATTGCGGTTTTTAAAGAAGTATCCGTACCGCCTCGACTATCAACCATTGTCGAAGGAGAAAGCTTATTTAATGATGGCGTTGCCCTGGTTTTATTCAGTCTGATTTTAAAGATTCATACCACCGGAACTTTAAACTTTCTCGACGTTCTCCAGCAATTGTTTGTCGTGATTGTCGGGGGAACCCTCATCGGTTTAGCTTTAGGCTATTTAAGCACAGGTTTATTTGTCCGTTCTGATGACCCCTTGAGCAGCATTTTATTGACAGTAGCGGTTGCCCTAGGAGCTTTTCAAATCAGTGAATTTTTAGGAGTTTCGGGAGTAGTCGCCGTAGTAGTTGCCGGATTGATTGTGGGCAATGTTGGCTTAACTCAAAGTGTTTCGGCATCTAGTCGGGTAACTTTATTGAGTTTTTGGGATTATGCCGGATTTGGAGTCAATACTTTTATCTTTTTATTAATTGGTTTAGAAGTTGATTTAATCACTTTATGGAAAACTCTTCCAGCCGTGTTACTGGCAATTTTGGCCTATCAAGTGGGGCGATTTCTTTCTGTATATCCCCTATTAATGGGGGCGCGTTGGTTTGACAGAGCAATTCCTCTCCGCTGGCAGCACGTCTTGTTTTTAGGTAATATTAAAGGTTCTTTATCAATGGCTTTAGCCTTTAGTTTACCTGCGACAATTCCAGGCCGAGAAGAGTTAATTGCCTTGGTTTTTGGGACAGTATTATTATCTTTAGTCGGGCAAGGATCGAGTTTGCCTTGGTTAGTTCGGAGGTTGAAAATTGCTCATATTTCCGAGTTTCGCCAGCAGGCGGAAGAGTTGCAAGCTCAGTTAATGACAGCGAAAGCGGCTCAAGATGAATTGGATAGTTTATTAAAAACGGGAGTTTTACCAAAATCGGTTTATGAAGAAATGCGTTCTGGCTATCAAGTAAAAGTGGCTTCCGCTGAAAAGATGCTGCGAGATTTTCACAATCGCCGCCCAGATGAGTTAACATCAAGTAATGGCGATCGCTCTCAACTAGATGCCATTCGCAGGCGGTTATTATTGGCAGAAAAAGGCGCATTAATTGAAGGTTTGCGAAAGCGAATTCTCTCGGAAGAAATTGTCCGCAACCGGATTCAAACCATTGACGAGCAACTTTTAAATTTAGCTGATGATTAACAATATCAGGACTTACGCAACGCCTTTATAAGTTAATACAGTTCAGTTAACTAAGTTCGTAGTTGGGCTTCAGCCCTCTCCGGATTAGGGCTGAAGCCCAACTACGAACTTTTGCGTTCTTTTATTTGCGAACACCTACTAACTAACTGAACCGTATTGCTCTATAGATGTATGAAATCAAAAATTACTCAACGGTTTCAGGATCGATACCGAGCGCACGTAGTTTTTCGGCTAATCTTTCAGCGCGTTGTCTTTCAATTCGAGCAGATTCTCTTTCGACTTCAGCACGTTGTCTTTGAGTTTCAGCACGTTGTCTTTCAGTTTCAGCACGTTGTCTTTCGGTTTCAGCACGTTGTCTTTCAGTTTCAGCACGTTGTCTTTCAGTTTCAGCACGTTGTCTTTCAGTTTCAGCACGTTGTCTTTCGGCTTCAGCACGTTGTCTTTCAGTTTCAGCACGTTGTCTTTCGGTTTCAGCAGATTGTCTTTCAAATTGAGCGGATTCTCTTTTTACTTGGGCAATTTGTTCGGCCTGTAAAATTATTTCTTCGGGATTTAAAAGTCTCTCCCCTGCTTGATTATACCAATACAGCCACTCCCTTGTTATTCCATGATAAGTTCCTCTCTCAGTCCCTATTGCTAAACCTATTTCTGGCATCCATCGTCGATTTCCTGGTAGCAGTACATATTCACCATTGACTAAATAATAAACTTCTAAAGGGGCTTGTTGACGACTCAAAGGATTGTAAATTGCATAATACAAAACCTCCATTTCGGTATATAATTGCTTCTTTTCCGTATATTCTCCCCGCTGCTGTAGAGAAACTACTTCCAAGGCGAAAATCGGAACTTTTTGTTCTTCCCACAGCACATAACTTAGGCGCAATCCTTCATCTATAACTCTTTCTACGCCTATACTTAAAAAACAATCAGGCACAATTGCTGGAATTTCGGGATGATAATAAATACCCATATTTACCCCAAAAAACCAATCTCTTCTTTCCGCCCAAACCATAGCTAAAGTTGCTCTCAATAATCCCGGAATCAGAAGCTGCAATTGATCGTCCACCGGAGTATCATCAGAGTCAGGTAAATCTTTGGCACTAGGCCAGCATAAAAGGGGATCGTATTTAAACATAGTCTACACTGTTCTTTTCAATCAAGAGATTCAGGATTGATACCGAGCGATCGCAGTTTTTCTGCTAATCTTTCAGCACGTTGTTTTTCGTCTTCAGCGCGTTGTCTTTCCACTTGAATTCTTTCTTCGGGAGTTAACAACCTCTCCCCGGCTTGATTATACCAATACAGCCATTCCCTGGTGATTCCTTGATAAGTTCCCCTATCTGTCCCAATTCCTAAGCCAATTTCTGGCATCCACAGCGGATTTCCCGCTAGCAAGACATATTCGCTATTAACTAGACGATAAACTTCTAAAACTGCTTTGCGGCGACGGAAAGGGTTGTAAATTACATAATATAAAACCCCCATTTCGGCATACAATTTCTTCTTTTCCGTATATTCTCCTCGCCGCTGTTGGGAAACCACTTCCAAGGCAAAAATCGGAACTTTTTGTTCTTCCCACAGCACATAACTTAGGCGCAATCTCTCATCTATAACTCTTTCTACGCCTATACTTAAAAATCCATCTGGGACAATGGCTGGGATTTCAGGATGATAATAGATGCCCATATCTACCCCAAAAAACCAATCTCTTCTTTCCGCCCAAACCATAGCTAAAATTAGTTCCAACAAGCCCGGAATCAGATGTTGTAATTGATTGTCCACTGGAGTATCATC
>CAKZHE010000288.1 GCA_936920195.1 uncultured cyanobacterium
CGGAACAGATGAGCTAGTTATAATGCCGTGGTCGTGAGCAGATGGTGGAAAAGTGGCAGGTTTCCCGGCGATCGCATCCCAATTTATTTTCCCTCTGGGAGAATTAGGCGGGTAAAGAACCATTGTTACTTCCCAATAATTAAATTCCTAGCAAGCTCAACTACAAATCCACCAGCTAGGCCACCAACTGAACTCCACCATTTTATATTATTTTCCGCTATAGATATTCTAGTGTCTTGCTTGGCGCTATTACTTGCCTCTCTCTCTTCTAATTTCCTAAGATAAGTGCTAAGTTCATCAACTTTCTTCTCAAGATAATTTAGCCTAGCACCAAAAACTTGATTGCAGTCGTGAATATTGTCTTCTTCTGGCATTGAATTTACTCCAGCTAGGTTTGTAACTCGTGAATTTCAAGACTCCATTCAGCGTCTTGAACTAACCTATGCAATACCCGATTTTTTAGAACCTTTCTGACTTCAATATCAAAGAATATCAGACCGCGATGCTCAAAGTCAGGAGAAACAGGAAATTGAATAATTAAATTTTCCTGCTTAGGATAAATTCTCTGAGCTTGAGTAACTATTGATTCAGCACGTAAAACATTAAATCGCTGCCTAATCCAGGCGAAACTATTAACGTTAATCCAATCACTAGATCTAAAAATTAACCGAAACGTTTCGCCATAGATATCAAGAGCAGGATAGGGGAATTTTGTCCAGCCAGTAGGCACGGGTATTATTTCCCCTAATAAATTCCATCTTCCAAATTCGTCCTCTCTTGTTGGCGCTGGCATTAAAAATCAACATAGAATTCCTCTATGCCCTCCAACTCTTCCGGAGAATACAAAAATTCATCCTCGTAGTCGTCATAGATTTGTTTTTGCCGTTCTTCGTACTCGCCGCCAAAAAGATATTCCGCAAATTCCTGATTACTAGCATTACGAAGTAAACCAGTATCAACGTCAGCAACGAAAGCTAGGTTTCCCTTTTCGTGGGCAGCAGCGTTCCAATTAGGAGGTAATTGATTAATAGCCTGATAATACTCTGGAGTACCAGGAAGAATTAACGAAGATTCTCCAGAATAATTAGTGCAAGGAAGAATTAACGAGGTAGTCATCATGCAAACGCATATACACCTGATTTTGTTGGCTGCCAAGGATTAACCAACGTTCTATCTGGATCAAAAAAGGTTTGTATTGTGGCAGGGTCGCTGCTAAGAGGATGTGCCATGACAAAAGATGCCCTTGGGGGCTTAGGAGCATTTGCTCCAATACAAAGTTCGTCATAGTCGGAAGCGGTAGCTTCTTTGATATTAGGTATAGTAATTCCTCCCCCCCCATTAGGCACAGCAGCCTTTATATGGTTTAAAGTGACTAGAGGAATATTCCAAGCGTATTTAATCGCTTTAATGGTCACGTAAACAGTCCTAACAAAAGAATTAGGAGTTAGTGCCTCTGTCTGTAGTTTGGGCAAACTTGAATTTTTTGATATTCTCCATCCGGCTAATTTTAAAGCTCTTATCCTGCTTTTGTCACAAAAACTTGAAGTAAATCTTGGCGTTCCGAGATAGCGTTTCCCAGCCCTTGGGGGTTTAGGGTATGTAGCGCCTAAGACACTGCCTGCATCTGGATTACGTGGATCGGCTACTGGTGTATGCCCAAGTTCGGCGCGATCGCTATTTGGAATGTTAGTCCAGAAGCAATAAATCAGCCCTGGTGTTGCGGCAGCTGGCGGTGCAGCAGCGGTAGGTACAATCATCCGTACCGAGACTAATTCCTTCTCTTTGTACTTACTTTGAGAACCCATAGTTCACCTCGAAAATTAAAGGGTTTTCGTGAAAAATCCTGCTCAGTTCAAACAAACTAAGCCTTAACAAATGAATTGGCAAGCTCAAAAGCATCTTTTAAGGCATTTCCATACCATGCCTCACCTGTTTCTGGCCTGAACCGCTTAAATCTTTCATCGTAACTGGAATACCGAGAAAAAAAGAAAACTTTCATGTTGAAAATCACGTAAAACGCAGCAGGCACAAACACAGAGTTGTATAATGCCGTAAGCCTAACTGTAGTGTCAGTATCACAAAGAACCGGAAACTTTACATCCAGACTTCTGACCATATTGACATTTTCTTCTGGGTCATAATTCATCCCATAACTTCCAGTTACAAAGACAAGTGGAATCCCCTCTATCTTGTGATTTTCGTATGCTTCATTTACTTTCCGCAAAAACCGTTCAATTTCAAACGATTCCAGTTGCTCTCCAGTAATGTATAAAATCACTGGTGACGCACACTTTTCTAAGGAAAAAAGATTGCCATGCTGATCCAAAGCCTCAAAATTAGGAGCTAAATCTCCTACCGCCAGAACCATACGCTATCCCTCCAAAAGTTTTCCTACTCCCACCATACACCAGCGCCAAAGGCTGTCAAGGCAAGGTTTTAAAGGTTTTTTAGTTACTGAAACCTCTCAGGAACGTCTTAAACGTTCCAAACCTGTACGACTTCTTTAAAGTCATTGATACAGAAATTTTATTTATTAGCCTAAAAGCCATTAGTTTTGCTTAAGGGAGCGAAAATACTGGGTATAACGGCACTGGTCCTAGCATTCCGTGGAGGTGCAGTTCTGCCTTATAAAAGTACACTGTGCCTACTGGTCGTCGCCGGGGCATTCGGTGTTGCTCGTCAAGGATGAGTTTCCTGGGCGGGGTATCGTCATAACGCTGTAACGGCTCCTCATTAGTGCTGAAATTCATGAATTTCCAATCAGGAGAGTGACCCTGAACATCTAAAATCTGTTCAATTACTTTGCGCCCTTCAGTTCTGTCGTAGCAAGGGATTTGCAGCTTATATCCTTTTTCCAAATCAGTGTAAGTAGCCATTCCCTTACCCTTTTTAAAAAAGAAAGGAGTGTCTCCACCAAGTAAAGATTTAATTCTGCTAGCCAAGTATTCTACCTGAGCTTTAGTAATAGATGTACTATCCTTTGCCGCCACAAATCTAAAAGAAAATTCCGATTCTATAGGAGCAAATTCAGGAGTAGCATCTTCCTTTTTCTGTTTAAAAAATAAATTAACTTGAGGTTTGAATTTAACTGATTCTTGATATCTTTCCGTGGGAATTCCGTAGATATGCCCAATATCCACAGAACTAATCAGCTTTTTAAAGATAATAAGTTCGGTTATCAAAGGCTTAAGAAATTCAGCCCGACCTTTGAGGACAACCCTTTTCATCTTTATGTTCCTCCTCCGCTAATACCTGTACCTGGATTACTCGGATTGTTGTCATCATCCCTGTCAAACGTAATTTCTACGGCTTGAATAGGCCCTAAAATACTTGCGTTAGCTAATTTTTGCATTGCATAAAAAGCGTCAGCGCCTGCTGCTACAGCATATCCGGCTTCTATGCACGCTTCCGCAGACTCTTCTAGCATTTGCTCTACAAAATTCCTAATAAATGTAATAGGAATTGATTTAATTAATGCTTCTGTTTGTAAAGCTAAACTCCAAGGTTTATTTCTCTCAGCATTTTTTTGCTTAATTTGCTCGTCAGTTAACAATCCTCCTTGTTTTAACCTTTTTATAAAATTATCATCTGACTCTCTCCAGAGTTTCCGGACATTCACATACGCAAAAATTAAACCAGCAGTAACGGTTGTACGAAATATGGCTCTAATTGCTTGAGCTAAATGCCCTGCTATTTCATCAAGGGCTTCTTCTCCTACATTTTTTAAAATATAAGCTCCTAAAGCGGGATTGAAAGATGCAATCCACAAACCCGGGAGCATTCCGCACGCTAGCCATCCTAAAGCATTGCCAACCGTCCCGCCAAGCACTGAAGCCAAGTTCTCGAAGCTTTGGGTAATTTGTTTATTCATATCTTCGTCTGAGGCATTCCAGTTAAAGTTGTAAAGGAATACCAAAGTTGATACTATCAATGACCAAAGTTTTGTCCAAGCAAATCCAATGAGTGCAAGAATACCCTTGCCAACATTGAATAAAAATCCTGCCAGTCCCTTTCCAGCATTCCAAACGACAGAGAAAATATTCCCGTCATCGCTTTTGGTTTCTTCATTGGGCTTGTGAATTATTGTTCTGACTCCAGTTCCAGAACCAACGAGATTACGAATTACACGGCTTTTTAAATTATCTAATGTTAGACCCATGATTTTTTAACTGTTGTCGTCTTGTTTCTTCTCGCCAATTTTTCTGACTTTGGGACGGCGATCCCAAGGCTCTCCATAAGGATTGACTGTATCTGTGACACCAGGCTCGTTAATAAACCCTTGCTCAACCTCTTCTAGAAAAACATCAAAATCAGTTTTGTCTTTATCGCCTTGTTTTTCTTTATCGTTATCGTCAACAGGATTAATAAGGCTTTTCACGTGCGAAATTATTTGCTCCTTTAAATCCTCTTTGCTGTCAAGCTTTTTCCAAAATACAGCCCTGATAACTGCGGCAGCGTGGAGCAAGTCATTTAATGCTAATGTAAAGTCTTTTTTTCCTTTAAATCTGTGAATCGGAACATCAATCTCTGATTCTTTTAGTATTTCAGCAAAATCGGTTTTACCTGCTGTAAACAGTAAACCCATTTTGATTTTTTCTTCAGCCACCTCAAAATTAAGATAATCGGAAATTGCTTCAACCCATGCGTTAATTTTTGTTAGTTGCTGTTTAGTCCCTCCTGTCTCTATTAGCGAACGAGTGCTTGAATTCAGAGTGATTTCACTATTATAGTATGATTTCCAAGCTAATCCATAGATTTCTCCAATTGCTTCCGCTAAGTTTGGTATCTTTATCGTTGATTTCTGCTGTCCGGCGGTATTCATGTCGGTATCCGCAACTTCAATGGGAATAACCCATTGCCCCATAATCCCATCAAATTCGCGGACGAACCAGTGAATATAACCCGGCAAAGTATTTATTTTAATCAATTTTTTCTCCGCTTCTTCATCTTCCTTTTTGTCGCCGCTGAGAATTAAGCTCGCAGGAACTTTGATGGGGAAATCTGCCTTGAATCCCAACAAATCAGCTATCCCCTTGGTAAGAGTAGTCAATCCTGGTATCTCAATTTCTATGGGAGTATCATTTTCATCAACTGTTTGATATTTGATGGGATAATTTTCAACTTCTATAGCATTAGCTATTTTGCCCAATAGCTTAAACGCTTTTTGATTGCTTGATTCTTTTACAAGGCTAGTCAATCCTACTATTTGAGTTTGTTGAGGCTTGCCATCTTTATCAACCAAAGGCTCTCCATCCTCCCCAAACGATTCAATTGATAATGGGTAGCTTTCAACTTCTATAAT
>CAKZHE010000289.1 GCA_936920195.1 uncultured cyanobacterium
AAAACCGCAGCAAGTCAGATAATCAGAGCTTGTGGGGATTTTCTTAATGCACCATTTTAGCTGAAACAGTCCACTACTGGCGTGGCAAGGCTAAAATGTTGCAATAGGATCTCGATTAATCTCTTGATTTCGTCGGCTTTGCCCACAAATGCTAATGCACTAATTTAGCCTTGCCACGCCACTACTAATAGAGGTATTGCGTAAGTCCTGTCTAGGATAGTTGCGTAAGTCCTGCTGATTTAGCCCTTGAGGGTTTTGGTAAAGTTCTGCCGATAGGACTTATTCACTAGCAATACAGGCCAAAAGAAAGCCAAGAATAAACGGGTAGTCAAATTGCGGTTGAAACTGGTTTTTTCAAATCCTCCCCAAAACTTCCAGACTCCGCCTCCATAGACCACTAGCAACAAAGTCAACAAAATTGTAGTTTCCATCGCATCAATCCTCTGAACCCATGATTAAAATTAAGGTACATCCCTTGCTCGTTGAGGGAAAAAGAGTAAAGTAAATTCCGAACGCAGCCAGTTTAACTTTCTACCTCAAGTTTAAGCGACTCCTATAGAATTGCTTCCGGCTGCGTGGCAAAGTAGCATTGACTCAGTTCTAGTCTATCGAAATTGCACTTAGTAACGAATAGGAGGACTTATGAGAGCAGTGCTGATGGCTGGCGGCTCAGGAACGCGGCTGAGACCGCTAACCTGCGATCTCCCGAAACCGATGGTCCCAATCCTGAACCGACCGATTGCCGAGCATATTATTAATCTGCTCAAACGGCATCAAATTACTGAAATTATTGCCACGTTGCATTACCTACCGGATGTGATGCGGGACTATTTTCAAGATGGTAGTGACTTTGATGTGCAAATTACCTATGCGGTAGAAGAAGACCAACCTTTGGGGACAGCAGGCTGTGTCAAAAATATTGCCGATTTACTGGACGAAACTTTTTTAGTGATTAGCGGCGATAGCGTGACCGATTTTGACTTAACGGCAGCGATCGCCTTTCACAAACAAAAACGCGCTAAAGCTACTCTGATTTTAACTCATGTCCCTAATCCAATTGAATTTGGGGTAGTGATTACCGATGAAAATCAACGGATTAGGAGATTTTTAGAAAAGCCTTCTAGTAGTGAAATCTTTTCGGACACGGTTAATACTGGAACCTATATTTTAGAGCCAGAAGTTTTAGAATATCTCCCGGTCAATCAAGAATGCGACTTTTCTAAAGACCTGTTCCCTTTGTTGCTCGCCAAAGGCGAACCGATGTATGGCTACATTGCCAAGGGATATTGGTTTGATGTTGGTCATCTGGATGCTTACCGGGAAGCGCAATATGATGGGTTGCTACAAAAAGTCAAATTAGAATTTGCCTATCAAGAGCGATCGCCCAAACTCTGGATCGGTCAAAATACTTATATTGATTCCTCTGCCCGGATTGAAACCCCAGCTTTGATTGGCAGCAATTGTCGGATTGGTCCCAGGGTCAAAATTGAGGCCGGAACAGTGATTGGCGATAATGTCACCATTGGAGCCGATGCCAATCTCAAGCGCCCGATTATTTGGAATGGAGCCATTATTGGCGATGAAGCCCATTTACGCGCCTGCGTGATTGCTAGAGGGACTCGCATCGACCGCCGCGCCCATGTTTTAGAAGGGGCGGTGGTGGGTTCCCTATCTACCGTAGGAGAAGAAGCCCAAATTAGTCCCACAGTTAGGGTTTGGCCTAGCAAACAAATTGAATCCGGAGCCATTCTGAACATTAACTTGATTTGGGGACATACCGCCCACCGCAATCTTTTTGGACAACGGGGAGTAAGTGGATTAGCCAATATTGACATTACCCCAGAATTTGCCGTCAAGTTGGGGGCTGCCTACGGTTCCACCCTCAAACCTGGCTCCCAAGTCCTAGTATCGCGGGACCAGCGAAGTATTTCCCGAATGGTCAGCCGCTCCCTGATTGCGGGATTAATGTCTGTGGGGGTGAACGTGCAGAATTTGGAAGCTACCGCCCTACCCTTAGCCCGGACAGTCATCCATACCTATCCCGTGGCAGGAGGTATCCATGTCCGCGTCCATCCCGACCGCTCGGATCACATTTTAATTGAATTTTTTGACCAACAAGGGATTAATATCTCCAAATCTCAAGAAAAGAAAATTGAGGGAGCCTACTTTAAGGAAGATTTGCGGCGAGCGCAAATTCATGAAATTGGCAATGTCGCCTACCCCAGTCAGGTAATTGACATTTACACCACCGCCTTTGAAGACCATATCAATGTGGAGGCGATTCGCCACTGTGGTTCTAAAGTAGTGATTGATTATGTGTATGCCGTTTCTGGGGCAGTTTTACCGCAATTGCTAGCAAAGTTTGGCTGCGATGCGGTGGTACTTAATGCCAGCTTAAATCAGGCGGCGCTGTCAGCGGTGGAGCGGGAGGCGCTGCTCAACCAGTTAGGCCATGTAGTAGAAGCATTAAAAGCGAATTTTGGCGTGCAGGTGTCGGCAAATGGCGAACAATTAATTTTAGTCGATGAGTCGGGAATGCCCATTCGGGGGGAAATGCTGACAGCGTTAATGGTAAATGTGATGCTGACAGCCCATCCACGGGGGACAGTGGTAGTTCCCGTTCATGCTTCTAGCGCCGTGGAACAAATTGCTCGCCGCCACGATGGGAAAGTGATTCGGACAAAGGCCAATCCCACGGCTTTAATGGAGGCTGCCCACGATAATCCTAATGTGGTGTTGGGAGGCAGCGGCGATATGGGCTTTATTTTCCCCGAACTGCATCCAGGGTTTGATGCTATGTTCTGTATTGCTAAGTTAATTGAAATGTTAACCATTCAGGAGCGATCGCTCGGTCAAATTCGGGCTGAACTCCCCCGCGTTGCCCACAAGTCTTATACCGTGCGTTGTCCCTGGACGGCTAAGGGGGCTTTGATGCGTCATTTAGTCGAAATTCATCCCACCGAAAATCTAGAATTAGTGGATGGGGTGAAAATCTGTAACTATCAGGACGACAGTTGGGTACTAATTTTACCTGATGCGGGAGAACCCCTAGTGCATATCTATGCCAATAGCAATGACCGAGATTGGGTGGATGAAACCATGCGCGAGTACCGCAACCGCGTCCAAGATTTTGTGGATCTGGAACAAGGGATGGAAGCGCTCAGGGTAGAATAAATTTTTGGGAGAGGGAACAGGGGGGGAATAGGGAACAGGGAACAGGGAAGAGGGAACAGGGCAATGGGAGGGGAGGGTGAGGAGGGAGACGTGGAGGTGTATAAGGTAGGAGAGGGGGTAGGTCAAATACGTTGATTGGGAATGGGGAATAGGGAACAGGGATTGGGGGAATGGGGAATGGGGAATGGGGAATGGGGAATGGGGGAATGGGGAATTTGCCAGTTAATATGGAGGGTTGCCGATCTTTTGTTCGCATTTCCCTATATAATAGTACAAAAGAACTATTATGAATAAAGCTGGATAACACCAAAGCAAAATTTGCTCTCAAGCACAAGGGGTTGAAGATTTATGAACAGTTTCATTTTGATGGCGGAGATTGTCAGCGAACCGCAACTGCGCTACACGCCAGATGAACAAATTCCTGTCCTAGAGATGCGGGTGCAGTTTCCGGCACTGCGAGCCGAAGATCCCCCCGCCAATATTAAGGTGACAGCATGGCGGGTGTTGGCAACAGAAATCGATGGGCGGTATCATCAAGGCGATCGCGTGATTATTGAAGGCCGTTTAGGGATGAATACCATCGAAATTGATGGTATCAAAGAAAAACGGGCTGAAGTAACTGCTTCCAGAATTCACAAAGTTGAAGTTGAGACTAATTTGGGGGCAACTGTTGAGCGTTCTCCATTGGATATTCCCAAAACAGAAGCTAAACCACTCAAAACCCCTGTGGAACCCAAGAAAGTAGCCGCAGTGGATGACTTGCCACCGAGAACACCCGTTGCGGCTCGCGCTGCTAAAACACCTGTAGTTGAGCCTCCTCCAACCAGCGAACAAGACTTGGATGAAATTCCTTTCTAAAGAATTTTCAGCAGTTTTATAAATAATCTTGCAAAAAATCTAAGGGTTCTTCTTCCCAGCAAGGTTCTCGATACAACCAGAGAAGTTTCTGGTTAACTTCGGCTGCAATTTCATCCACATCTTCGCGCTCAAATAATTCGTCCATGGCGGCGGTATCGCGCTCCCGCAATGGCATCAGTTGGGCGCTGTAACTACTAACTTCAAGTTGATGTTCTTGCCAGAAACCGGGCAAATGCTCTGAATGCTTGAATTTCTCTATACCCGTTTTTTTTGGTAAAATTACTGAATAAAATGCGTATTTTCTGGAAATAGAATGATTTCATCTGAGATATCAAATGCATAAACATATTATATAAATTCAAATATATTTTATAATTCAGTTTGCAATTTTACCCCTTTAGAGGGAACACAGCTTTTAAAGTGGGATGTTAGACTGTAACTAAGCTACAAAAATCATGGAATTGCATATCATATCATGTGCGGGCGATTGCCCACTATAAAAGCGCTTTGAATTCTATTTGGGAAGTGTAAATATGCCTAAAAATATTGAGCATCCTTGGAGAAATGGTGGTGACGACAGCAAAAAACCTGTAG
>CAKZHE010000290.1 GCA_936920195.1 uncultured cyanobacterium
AACTCATCCCCATCGAATCAAAATTGACCCAGGAAGCAAAACAACTGGAATCGCAGTAGCTCAAGAGGAGACCGGGCGGGTCACAACTGCTTTAGAGGTTTCTCACCGAGGACAACAAATCAAAAATGCTCTTGATTCTCGTAGAGCATTAAGACGGGGTAGACGTAATCGCAAAACCCGCTACCGCCAGCCTCGATTTCTAAATAGAACCCGCAAAACTGGATGGCTACCACCAAGTCTAGAGAGTCGCATTGCCAACATTGAAACCTGGGTTAGACGGATCAGAAAGCTGTGTCCAGTTACGGCAATTTCTCAAGAGTTGGTGCGGTTTGATTTACAGCAGATAGAAAACCCGGAAATTTCTGGGATTGAGTACCAACAGGGGGAACTGCACGGGTATGAAGTTCGGGAATATCTACTCCAGAAGTGGGAAAGAAAATGTGCTTATTGCGGCATTGAAAACGTGCCGCTACAAGTTGAGCATATTCAACCCAAGGCTAAAGGTGGAACTAACCGAATTTCTAATCTTTGTCTAGCCTGCGAACCCTGCAATCTCAAGAAAGGTACTCAGGATATCAAGGAGTTTTTAGCTAAAAAGCCGGATGTTTTGAAAAGAATTCTGGCGCAAGCTAAACGCCCATTAAAAGATGCCGCCGCTGTCAACGCAACCCGGGGGGAATTGTTTAGACGATTGCAAGCCACTGGATTACCCGTAGAGGTAGGAAGTGGAGGATTGACTAAGTTTAACCGTCAAACCAGAGGAATTGAAAAATCCCACTGGACTGATGCGGCGAATGTCGGTAAATCAACTCCTGAGCGATTACTAATCAGAGGAATAAAGCCGCTTTTGATTATCGCCAAAGGTCATGGAATTCGCCAGCGAACTCGCTCTGATAAGTACGGCTTCCCTAAAGCTCATGCCCCATCAGCTAAGTCTTTCCAGGGGTTTCAGACTGGCGATATCGTGAAAGCGAATATCCCTTCTGGGAAATTCGCCGGGAACTATGCGGGGCGAATTGCGATTAGGCATCGTCCCAGCTTTGTCCTGCAATTACCATCGTTAAAATTTGATGTCCATCCCAAATATTTGAAAACAATCCATCAGGCTGACGGCTATGACTATGCGCTCTCAAAATAAGGATTCCCTATCGCTCAATTTGTCTATTGGCGGTAATTCCCCGGACGCTAACCCTGTCGGGTATAACGGGAGTCCCCTTGCCGCATTTAGATGGAGGAGACCAAAACCCGACCAACCCTTGATTAAATTAATTATTAATGAATGGCGATCGCATAACCAGCAGTTATGACCTTGATTGTTTATCGTTATCTTTAGACCCGAACTAAGCAGCCAGCAATCCAGTCTCTCAGCCAAGTTGAAGTCTTCTAGAAGACATTTAATACTTCTAGAATCCTGTAGACTGTTGTTATTGATACTTTGCTAAACTTCCTGAACAAGTTAGTTTGGGGAGAAACTGTTAGTCGAAGCCCTGTTTTGACTATTTATCCTTGAAGGGGGCGGGGAATAGGCCAAAGCCAAAAATCAAAGATCGAAAAATCTCAGCGTGGTGGTTGGAGGAGAAACGTGTTTATAAGACTTGCAGAACAACATCGTCAATTTGTCCAGGATTTGGTCATGAATCTCCAAGCTTTAGCAATTGTGCTAGAAGATCGGGGTTATTTGGCCTCTTGCTACACCTGTGGCGGACAAATGAATAGTGCCTCGTTCATGGTCAGTTTAACCGAAGGGCATCTGATTCGCTTCTTGGTATCAGACTACGGGATCACCTGGACAGAAATGCGCGATGACCGCGAACTGATGAAACTAGAAGGCGCAGAAGCCATTAGCCAATTGCAAGACCTGGCAGACTTGATCAAATACCAAATCAAGCCCCATGAATCTTGCCTGCCTGCCGTGCAAAAGCTCTGAAACTGCTAGTCAAAGTGCTAATCTTGAAGAACTGGGAGACAAATGACGCTCTCAGCAAGTTTTGTGCTTGAAAAGACTATGACAGGTTTAGATTCTCAATGGCAGCGGTGCTTTATCAAAACCAATAACATCCGTTTGCACTGCGTTACCCAAGGAGAGGGCGACCTAGCAATTTTGCTGCACGGATTTCCAGAATTTTGGTACTCTTGGCGGCATCAAATTCCTGCCCTCGCTCGCCACTTCAAGGTAGTAGTCCCAGATCTGCGGGGTTATAACGACTCTGATAAGCCAGAGAGCGGCTACGACCTAGATACATTAAGTGCTGACGTGCGGGGCTTGATTGAAAGTTTAGGCTATACTAAAGCCCATATTGTCGGTCATGATTGGGGGGGAGCGATCGCTTGGCATCTCGCCCAAAAATTTCCCCAGGTAATTGACCGTTTAGCCGTCCTCAACGCCCCCCATCCAGCCAGATTTTTACAGGAACTGGTAAGTAATGCCGATCAGTTGCGGCGCAGCTGGTATATTCTGGCATTTCAGATTCCTGGATTGCCAGAATGGTTGATCCAAAACAATCTCAAAGATTTTGTCAGCAACTTTTTCCAAGGGCAAGCCATTCGCAAAGGGGCTTTTTCCAAAGAAGACGCGCAACACTATCAGACAGCCCTTGCCAAACCCGGAGCGCTATCAGCCGCCATAAATTATTATCGCTCGGCTTTTTCCCCGCAAGCTTGGCTACCACAATGGGGACTATCGCCCGCTCCCATCACTGTCCCCACTTTAATCCTCTGGAGCGAAGAAGATGCTCTTCTCAGCCAAAAACTGGCGGAAGGGATGGAACAATTCATCACCGCCCCTTTTAAACTAAAATTTGTCCAGCACTGCGGTCACTGGATACAGCAAGAAGCCCCGCAAACTGTCAACCGAGAATTGCTCAACTTTTTTCGTCCGCAACTGCGTACTATTTAGGAATCAATCTACAAGGTATCGGTGTATATGCCAGACATTACCAAAGAAGAAATTCGGGACAGACTAGGGAACATTGACCAAATTCGCGATATTCTCTTCGGACCACAGTTGCGAGAATATGACACTCGCTGCGACAAGATCGAATCTGATATCTCTAGGATGCAGCAAGAAACCGTTGAGCGGATTGAGCAGGTGAAATTAGCGCTGTCCACGGAACTGCGAACCGCCGTCGATGCTCTCGATAAGAAATTGAAATCTCTCAGTCTGACTTCCCAAAACGATAGCAGCGATATTCGTCAGTTGGTAGATCGGTTGAACAAAAAGTTTTCTACTGGCATTGAAGCTTTAGATAAAGCTGTTGATAGTCAAACCAATACTATTCGCCAAGACCTTTCGCAGACTAGAGAGAAGTTGCAAGAAGATGTGCGAACTTTGAGAACCCATATCTTTGAAGAATTAGAAAGGCGGTTTTCTCTATTGCGAGAGGGAAAAGTATCGCGGGATGAAATGGCAGAATTTATGTTTGAGTTGGGATTAAAGCTTAAAGGTAGTGAGTTTGTCCCAGCACTAAAAGAAGCAGTTGGAACTAGGGAATATACTGATATTGTGCTAAAAGAACAATAGGATCTTAATAGGGAACAGGGAACAGGGGGGGAGAGGGAACAGGGAACAGGGAACAGGGAACAGGGAACAGGGAGGAGGGAGGAGGGAATAGGAGGAAAGAAGGAAGAGGAAATAGGAGGGAATAGGAGGGAATAGGGAATGGGGAACGGGGAACAGACTCGCCAAAGACCTACTAGGTTTGGGATTCAATTCAAAATTTTGAATTCTGAATTTTTTACTCGTTTTTTACTCGTTCCCAGGCTCTGCCTGGGAATGCCCATTGAGAGGCTCTGCCTCGAATGATAACCAAGCGAGGCAGAGCCTAGGCTGTTGACTTTGTGCCTTTTTATGGAGTTTTTGCTCATGCAGTTTATGATTCACTTACTTTTCGCTAGTTTCCATGCAGAGCATGGAAACTAGCGAAAGAATAAGAGCATAATTATCGCATGAATAAAATCGGTCAAAAACTCGCAGAGTCAACAGCCTAGGCAGAGCCTCTCGATATCGGTTCCCAGGCAGAGCCTAGGAACCAGTTTAATAGGGAACAGGGAATAGGAATCAGGGTAGAGGATACCAGCATGACTTTATTGCCTAAAAACTCGGCTGATGCCAGCCAGCCCAGAAATTCTGCTACTAAGTCAGGGGAGTCTAACTCCCATCCAGCTACCCAGCTGGAAAACTTGTTTAGTCTGCTGGTTGATTTGCAGCGGGAAGGATCTACGCTGACAGCGAAAGGAGAACAGCATCAAAAGCGAAGCTCTGCGAGCGCGCTAGCGCTATCGCTCGATCCTCAAGATGATAACCTTCTAGCTGCCTTTGAGTCACAAGACACCACCGCCCCAGTCTTGCCATCGAATCCCTCACCAGCATTAAGTCCTCCACCCGATCCTAATCCGTTAAAGGAGCCAGTCAGCAGCTATGAAGCCTTAACAAGCCTGTTAGATCAGCCCTCCTTACCAAGTTGGAGTCGTCCTCCTCAGCCTATTTCACCCAGTTCTCAGGGGATTAAAACCAATGCTGAAGAGGTTTTTATTCCGGCAGAGGAATCACCGACGCAGCTCGCCACAAGTTTTGAAGCCTTGGCAAGTTTGCTAGAACAGCCTTCTTTACCTCCTCTGAGTCAGCCAATGGCGGCAGCGCCTCAAGCAGCAGTAACTGATTTGGAGGCGGTTTCTAATCTTCCAGAATCAAAAGTTCAACCTGTCCAACCAATTACCACCGATTTGGAGCAAAGAGCCAATCCATCCGCAACAGCAGCGGCTATGGCTTCGGCAATTTCGCCGCCAACCGAGCAGGTAGAAACAAGTTTTGAAGCTCTAGCCAGACTATTAGGCAAGTCATCTTTTCCTGCCATTAGTCAACCTGAAGTTATATCAGATAAATCAGAGGTAATTGAATCAGCAGTAGAGAAGCTTGCACCCTCGCCGAGCTTGCCGAATTCCAACGCACCGGAATCTTTAGAAATTACTACTGCAAAACTATCTCAATCTTTAGAGCTTACCCCTACCAATCCACCTGAGCCTTTAGAAATTACTACCTCAAACCCATCTCAATCTTTAGAAATTACTACCTCAAATGCTATCCAATCTTCAGAACTTACTACTTCAAACCCACCGGAATCTTTAGAACTGATCGCTTCTCCCATATTTCAGGAGTCTAATTCATCTTTAGTAAATTCTGAATTGGAAGAGCAAGACCCTTTGGATCTATTGCGACATCTATTGATGACTCCGGAATTAGCGGAATCTCATCAAGTAATTTTAAGCATAGAACAGAAACTCCAAAGCCTAGAGTATCAAATTTATCAACCGGAAAAATTAATTAAATTACTACTGCCCTTAATTACCGATTTGCTGAGTATGAAAGTGGCGGAATCTCGACAAGCAATGGCAGAATCCCTGGCTCCTGCTATTGATGAAATGATTCAAGCTAAAATTCAGCAGGATCGTAACTCCATGAGTTCTGCCCTAGCACCAGTTTTGTCAGAAGCAGTTGCCCAGGGAGTTGCTGACTCCCCTGGGGAGTTTGCTAAGGCACTAGCGCCAGAAATGGGGAGTGCAATTAAGGAGCAAATTAACTTAGAACGGGATGCGATGGTTGATGCTCTCTACCCAGTCATCGGCAGTACCATTTCTAAATATATGGGTGAGGCAATTCGGGAGATTAATGAAAAAGTTGAAACTACCTTTAGTCCCGAAGGACTTTCTCGGAAAATTCGTTCCAAAATGCAAGGGGTTTCGGAGGCAGAACTGATTTTCAAAGAATCAATGCTGTTTAGCGTCCAAGCAGTATTTTTGATTCATAAAGGTTCGGGCTTAGTGATGGCAGAAGCTCAAAGTTCTGGCAGCCAGCGCCTGGAGTCGGAAATGGTTGCCGGGATGCTGACGGCTATTCGCAGTTTTGTGAATGATTGTATTGCCCAATCGGGAGATATTTCGGAGTTAGACCAAATTGATTATGGTAATTCCAAAATTGTTTTGGAAGTGGCAGGTTATTGCTATTTGACAGTAGCTTTGCAAGGAGAGCCGCCCCAAAAGTTTATCCAACAAATCCGGCAAACCCTGATCAAGATCGTCCAAAGATACGATAAGCAGGTAGAGTTATATGACGGCGATCCCGATACCATTCCCCCGGAAGTGACTAAGTTATTAGAAGAATTAATCATTACTTCGAGTAAGGAAAAAGCTAAAAAAGCTCCGGCGGCATTGCTGGTAATTGGTTCTGTGCTGCTCGGTCTGATTTTGATCCCTTGGGGAATCCATCAGTATCGCCAACATCATAACCAGGTGGCGGCGGCGAAGACGAGTTTAGCGTTAACTTCTGAGCCAGAATTAGCGGTTTATCGGTTAAATGTGGAAGCAGATGGGGATAAAATTAAACTTTCAGGGAAACTGCCCAATGAATATCTGCGCTCGAAAGCGGGAGAGATTGCCCAAGCCTCGGCTCCTAAATCCCAGGTAAATAATCAAATTCTGGCGGTTGATGTGCCTCCAGACCCTATCTTAACAGCGGCAGAAGTGCAGCGGGTGACGGCGGTGCTAAACCAATTACCGGGAGTAGCGATCGCCACCAGTTACCAGGAAGGTAAAGTCAGAGTACAAGGAGTTGCCCTCCTTGTTCCCGATGTCCAGAAAATCACCAGTACCTTTGAAAAAATTCCTGGGGTGCGCTCGGTAGCGATCGCTGTAGAATTAAATCCACTAGCTGCTAGTACCAGAATCTACTTTGACCCTAATTCGGCAGAGTTAGTTGGGGAGGCTAGCCGCAAAATCCAACCAATTAAGGAGTTTTTAACCCGCTACCCCGAACTGGGTTTGCGAATTGTTGGTCATAGCGATCGCAGCGGCAACCCCGCCGAAAATCAACAATTAGCCCTGAAAAGAGCGCAAACCATCCGCAATGCTCTAATATCTCAAGGTATCACCCCTGAGCGCCTAGAATTTTCTGGAATCGGCGAACCACCCCAAGATGTAGATGCTAGTCAGCCGCAATACCTTGGTCGTTGCGTTGAGTTTATCCCCTTGGCAGCAAATACCAGAAAGGATTGAATTCAGCCAACCAAAATCCTTCTTGATTGCACAGGGATAGTCCGTTATCCGATGCCAGCATTTATTATTTACGGCTATGATATCTAAAAAAATATGTCTAGTTGGCGATTTTGGAGTGGGTAAAACCAGTCTAATTCGTCGTTTTGTAGACGCACAATTTAGCGATCAATATCTTTCCACTGTGGGGGTAAAGATTTCTCGAAAAGTAGTGGAAATTACTCCGAATAATCAGCCGGAAAAGTTAAAATTACAAATGCTGATTTGGGACTTAGAAGGGAGTAACAAATTTAAAGCGATCGCCCCAGCCTACCTCCAAGGAGCCAGAGGAACTATCGTTGTCGCCGATGTGACTAGAATCGACACTATCGATCGAGTCAGCGGACATATTTATAACTTTTTAGAAATTAATCCCCAAGGTTTTTTAGTTGTAGCTTTGAATAAAAGCGATTTAGTTGATGAAGAAAAACTGTCCAAATTGCTCGAAATGGTACAATCTCAGGCACAGGATCGAGTAATTGGAATTTATCCCACTTCTGCCAAAACTGGCATCCACGTCGATTTGATTTTTGAAACCTTAGCTTGCGCTATAATTGAGAAGGAATGAATTCCCTTTTAAAGAAAATATTTGCCCCGCGTCGGATGGAGTATTTGACCATCGATCGAAACTTCAAAATTACCGATACTTCTGATGGGCTAAAAAGATTTGCAGACAAACCTGAAGAGGCAGTTGTGGGCAAAGAGATTACTCTTGGCTTTCCAGAATTCTTTGGGATAGAAGATATTTTAGTGGCGATCCAGCAAGGTAGGCAAGCTGATTTTCATTTAAAAGGCATTGCCCGCTATTCAGAAACTGAATCACCTTTGTATATCGACATTAATATTATTGCCTATCCCGACGGAGAAAATCTTGAAAATCGGCTCTTTATCTTCTTTGAAGATGTGACCGAAAAACTACTCTTAGAGCAAGCCTTAGTTCAGAAATCCAATGAAGCCAATCTGTTATTAAGTTCTTTGAGCGCTGCCAAAGACTATATTGATAAGATCATTAATTCGATGGTAGAAGTTTTATTAGTGACGACTCTATCAGGTAAAATAAAGAAAATCAACCAGGCGGCTGAAAATTTGTTTGGCTATAGCGAGGCAGAATTATTAGGGCAACCAATTACTAAAATTGTGACTGAATGGGCAAGCGAAGCTCTGCGTGCGCGCCAGCGCTATCGCCAATCCCCCGCCAACCATCAACCATCTCTGGGATGCGAATTATTTAAAGATGTCGAAGTTAATTGTCAAACTAAAGCCGGAAAGAAAATTACTATTGCCTTTTCCTGCTCTACCATTTCCACAGACATTGAAGACTTACAGAATTTTGTCTATGTGGGTCGAGATACCACAGAACGCAGACGAACGCAAGAAGAATTGATTAAAACCCTAGAGCAAGAGAAAGAACTGCGAAAACTAAAATCTCGCTTTATTTCCATTGCCTCCCACGAATTTCGCACTCCCCTAGCCATGATCTTACTCTCCAGCGATATTCTCAAACAATACGGACATAAACTCAGCGAAGACAAAAAATCAAAGCAATTAGATAAAATTAAAGTCACCGTCAGTAATATGACTCGGCTCTTAGATGATATTTTGACTATTAATCAAACCGAAGCTATGCAAGTCAGCTTCAATCCCGTACCAATTGAGCTAAAAAAATTCTGCCAAGAACTAGCTGAGGAAATAGAACTAGCAACTAACAAAACCCATGATTTTGTCTTTCAATGCCAAGAAAGTGAAGTTTCCGCCGAGATGGATGAAAAACTCTTGCGCCAAATTGTCACCAATTTGCTATCCAATGCCGTTAAGTATTCTTCCCCCGGAAGTACAGTGTATTTCGATCTGTTGGTGAAAAAAGGCTGGGCAATCTTTAAAATTAGAGATCAAGGCATTGGCATTCCCCAGCCAGACCAGGGGCGATTATTTGAAACATTCCACCGCGCTAGTAACGTGGGCAATGTTTCTGGTACGGGCTTAGGGCTGGCAATTACTAAGGGTGCGGTCGAATTACACAGCGGAACAATTGCAGTTGAAAGTGAAGAAGGACAGGGAACTACTTTTACTGTTTGCGTTCCCATAGTTCAACCCAAGGAGCTAACCACATGACTAAAATCCTAGTAATTGAAGATATGCAGTCTCTGCGAGAGAATATTGTTGAGGCTTTGGAACTATTGGATTTTGAAGCAGTAGGGGCAGAAAATGGTCTAGTTGGGGTAAAGTTTGCCCAGGAACACTTGCCAGATCTGATTATTTGCGACATTATGATGCCAGAACTAGATGGTTATGGAGTATTAGAAGCTCTGCGCCAAGTTCCAGAAACTGCCACGATCCCATTCATTTTTCTCAGTGCCAAAGCTGATAAAACTGACATTCGCCAAGGGATGAATAAAGGGGCGGACGATTATTTAACCAAACCGTTTACAGTAGAGGAATTACGATCGGCGATCGCGGCTCGATTAGAAAAGCAAGCCGCCCACCAACGGATTGAAACTAAATTGCGTTCTAGCGAATCTCAGTTTCGGCAATTAGCCCAAAGAGAAGAACTGCTGAATTATCTTGCTAGCCAAATCCGCAATTCCCTGGATTTGAATACAATTATGAAAGCGGCGGTGCGGGAAATTCGCCATCTTTTACAAATTGAACGCTGTCGATTTTTGTGGTATCGCAATGATGTGGAACCAGCTTATTTTGAACTAATTTATGAAGCTAGCGATCCCAATTTAGCCGTCATTCCTAGTTGTCATATTGGAGAGCGGGTAGCAGTATTAGAAGAAGCTGTGGCTAAATTGGATATTTTTCGGGTAGATAATGTTTTGACTGATGTCCATATCGATCGCGAAAATCAGGAATCAATTAAAAATCTTGGTTTAGCTTCGGTGCTGGCTATTTCGATTAAAACTAATTCCGAACGGATTGGGGTGGTGATTTGCGAACAATTTAGCCAGCCTCGTCCTTGGAGCGATGATGAAGTAGCATTAATTAAAGCAGTTGCCGATCAATTGGCGATCGCCATCGATCAAGCCGAATTATATGCTCAAAGTCGCTTTGCTGCCACAACTGCCAGAATTCAAGCTTCCCAACTAGAAAAAGCCTTAGTTGAGTTACAAAACACCCAAGCCCAACTAATTCAGACTGAAAAAATGTCTAGTTTAGGGCAGCTAATTGCTGGAGTAGCCCACGAAATCAATAATCCCGTTAACTTTATATATGGCAACGTTGATTATGTCAGAGATTACGTCCAAGAGTTAATTCAACTTCTCCAACTTTATCAAGACAACTATCCTAATCCCACCCCAGAAATTAAAGAACAAACCTCTGCCATTGATATTAGTTTTCTGATTGAAGATTTGCCAAAAGTTTTGTCATCGATGGAAATGGGAGCCGATCGAATTCGAGAAATTGTCCAATCTCTCCGCAGCTTTTCCCGGACTGACGAAGCAGCGATGAAGCCCGTTGATATTCACGAAGGACTCGACAATACTCTCTTGATCTTACAAAATCAACTAAAATCCTACGATCAATTTCCAGATATTCGAGTTACCAAAGAATACGGAGATCTGCCTTTGGTCGAATGCTATGCTGGACAACTAAATCAGGTATTTATGAATATTATTAGCAATGCTGTGGATGCCATTAAAACTGATAGTAGTTGGGTGGAAATCAGCAATCAAAATCCAGATATTAAACCACATATTCAGATTCGGACAACCATCGATAATAGCAATGATGTCGGGATTGAAATTACGGATAATGGCCCAGGGATGACTACAGAAGTGAGGAAGCGGCTGTTCGATCCCTTTTTTACTACTAAACCTGTGGGTAAAGGTACGGGATTGGGACTATCTATTAGCTACCAAATTATTGTCGAAAAACACAAAGGGACAATTAATTGCTGGTCTGAGGCGGGAAAAGGGACTACATTTCATATTAAAATTCCTAGCAGGCAAAAGGAATAGGGAATAGGGAACAGGGAATAGGAATAGGGAACAGGGAACAGGGAACAGGGAACAGGGAATAGGAATAGGGAACAGGGAACAGGGAACAGGGGGGGGAATAGGGGATAGGGAATTGGGAAAAAACTCTGGATTTGATCGCTCAACTCCTTTTGCGAAGGCAGTTGACTCCTACGAACAGTTGTTTAAAATATAAAGGTGCATCTTAGCTCTAACCACTATGTCCACTATTTCTAAAAAAATTTGCTTGATTGGAGACTTTGGGGTAGGAAAAACTAGCCTGATTCGGCGGTTTGTAGAAAGACAATTTAGCGATCGCTATTTATCTACCGTCGGGGTGAAAATTTCTCGCAAAACCATTGAGTTGTTGAATAATCAAGCGGAGAAGTTAAATTTACAATTGCTAATTTGGGATTTAGAAGGGCATACTAAATTTAAGTCGATCGCCCCAACGTATTTGCAAGGAGCCAGCGGAGCCGCAATCGTCGCCGATGTCAGTCGCCCCGAAACTATCGAGCGCTTAACTGAGCATATCAATTTATTTTTGTCAGTCAATAAAAAAGGCATAATCGTAGTAGCTTTTAATAAAGTTGATTTAATTGCCAAAGAAGACCTCGCCCAAATTGTCGAGGGTTTTCAAGCCAAAGCGATCGCCCAAGTTTTAGCCATTTATCAAACCTCTGCCAAAACCAGCTTATCTGTAGATGAAATGTTTCAAACATTAGTCAATAAAATTGTGGAAACAGGGAATAAGGAACAATCTTCGGTGAGGGAATTATGAATCTTCTCTTGAAAAAGTTCTTGGCAGCCCGGAATGCCGAGTACTTCACTTTAGATGGGGAGCTAAATATTTTGGAAATGTCGCCAAAAATATCCAAATTTGCGGATAATGACAGCGATTTTAGACTAGGTAGCGATGTTAGAGATGGCTTTCCCGAACTGATTGGACTGGAAGATATCTTAGAGGCAATTTTAGCAGAAGAGCAAGAGAATTTTGAACTGAAAGGATTGAGCCGATTTAAAGAAAATTCCGATCCCATCTATTTTGACTTGCACGTTATTAGCAAAACAGACGATAGCCTAAAAATCCTAATGTTGTTTGTAGAAGACGTGACCGACAGAATGGGGCTAGAACAAACTCTAGTCCAAGCTACTAATGAAATGAATTTATTATTAAGCGAATTAAATTCTGCCAAACAATATATAGATAAAGTTATTACCTCAATTGCTGACGCATTAATTGTCACCACCCTTACCAATGAGATTAAAACCGTTAACCAAGCCGCCCAAAGATTATTTGAATATAGCGAAGCCGAATTAATTGGTCAACCAATTTCTCTCCTGGCTCCAGATAGCGCTCTGCTATTTCAAGCAATCCAACCCCATCCTTTACTAGAAGAGCAATTATTCAACAATATAGAAGTAGTTTGCCATACCAAAACTGGCAAAAAAATCTACATAGCTTTTTCTTGTTCAGCAACGCAAACCGACGTAGAAGAAGGAGAAGAAATCAGAGAAATTCACTATCAAAATTTTGTCTATATTGGGCGAGATATTACCGAAAGCAAGCGGATAGAACAGCGGCGGATGGTACAGTCAACGATCGCCCGCATTTTATCCGATGCCAATAATCTAACTCAAGCTGCTCCCAAAATCTTGCTGGCGATGGGCGAACATTTGGGCTGGGATGCGGGGGAAATGTGGATTGTAGAAGCTGTACAAAATCTAGACAAAGACGGAGAATTTTTGCCTGCTAATTCCCCTTCATCTCCTCCCCAACTGCGTCGTCAAACAACTTGGACTCGGACAACAACCATCCAAAAATTACTTTTAGATGCCCATAATCAACTGCCCCATTATGCTTGGCAAAGTTGCGCCCCTTGTTGGGTGACAGAAATTGGTCAAGACAACCGCTTTCAAGCCGAAGCAATGATGGCGGCGGGAATAAATTCTGCCTTTTGTTTCCCCATCCAAGGACATGAAGAAACTTTAGGCGCGATCGCCCTCTATAGTAGTGAAATTCAACCTCGCGATGAAAACCTAATTTCGATGATGTTGGCATTTGGCAACCAATTAGGGCAATTTATTCAGCGCAAACAAGTAGAAGTGGCTTTAGTCGAAAGCGAAGAACGCTATCGCGACTTATTTGAAAATGCCAGTGACTTGATTCAATCTGTTGCCGCTGACGGACGCTTTTTATACGTCAATCGGGCTTGGCGAACCGCATTAGGATATACAGAAACGGAAGTTGCCCAGCTATCAGTTTTTGATGTGATTCATCCGGACTGTCAAGTTCACTGTGTAGAAGTGTTTCAAAAAGTTATGTCTGGCGAACCTGTTGAATCAGTAACTGCGGAATTTATTACCAAAGATCGCCGGAAAATTTCCGTGGAAGGTAGTGCTAATTGCAAGTTTGTTGGGGGCAAGCCAGTGGCTACCCGGGCTATTTTCCGAGATATCACTGAACGCTTGCAGGTAGAAGCGGCACTACATCAAGAAAAAGAACAAACCGAACGTCTATTGCTGAATATTTTACCCGCAGCGATCGCCAAACGTCTCAAACAAGAACAAAGCACGATTGCGGAATATTTTGCCGATGCCACCGTCATGTTTGCCGATATTGTCGGATTTACGGAACTGTCGGCGAGGATTTCCCCAACAGAATTGGTAGAAATTTTAAACGTGATTTTTTCGGAATTTGACCAACTTGCCGAACGGCATAATTTAGAAAAAATTAAGACCATTGGCGATGCTTATATGGTAGTGGGGGGAATTCCTACTCCGCAACCAAATTCTGTCCAGGCGATCGCGGAAATGGCACTGGATATGCAGCAAACCATGATTCAATTTAATGCCCAAACCGACGGTGCATTTAGCATTCGGGTTGGCATTCATTCCGGCCCAGTAGTCGCGGGAGTAATTGGCATCAAAAAGTTTATTTATGACCTTTGGGGCGATGCCGTCAACATTGCCAGCCGGATGGAATCCCACGGATTAGCGGGGAAAATTCAAGTCACATCCACAGTTTACGAACGTTTGCAAGAGCAATTTTTATTTGAACCTAGGGGGATTATTCCCATCAAAGGCAAAGGAGAAATGATGACTTATTTATTAATTGGTAGAAAAAGTTAATTGTAGGTTGGGTTGCGCGACAGCAAAACCCAACAAACCACTGATAAATCTTGGGTTGCGACAATATAGGGTAAACCTAAAATTTACAATCCTTGTGTTGGGTTTCCCTATCGGTCAACCCAACCTACGATGATTATCAAAAGGACTTACGCAAATTATTGCCTCAACCGCATTGAAGTTACCATTTCCAGAATTGACTCCCACAAGTTAAGTAAGTGGTCATAAATAAAAGACTATACGCAAAAGTTTGTAGTTGGGCTTTAGCCCTAATTCGGAGAGGGCTAAAGCCCAACTACAAACTGACTTTGATTTTTTGCTTTAATTATGACCACCTACTTAATCAACCGGACACCAGATAAGTCAGAACCCAGCAATCTATGAGGGATTTCTGACTATATAGGGAGAAGCGATCGCTGGAACTTTTCCTCCACTTACCAACGCCTGATAGATAAACGCTGCGACATCAGCACGGCTAGCATTCTCAGCAGGATTTAGTTGGTTAAGGGTGGGATAATTTACCACTATTTCCTTGATAGTTGCGCCAGCAATTGCGGTATTTGCCCAGCTAGGAATTTTCGCTGCGTCAGTGAAAACTGATAGCACGCTAGTTTTATCCGAACGCAGTTTCAAACCGCTCGCTAAAGCTACCAAAACTTCAACTCTAGCGATGCGTTGATCTGGGCGGAAAGTACCATCTGGGTATCCCGAAACAAACTCACCCCGGTAAGCAGTTTGGATGGCACTGTAGCCCCAAAAACTGCTACGGACATCGCTAAAATTATTGGCGGTTCGCGTTGCGGCTGGGGCAATAGCTTTGTTAATAATTGCCGCAAATTCAGCGCGAGTCACTGAATTGTTTGGTCGAAAAGTGCCATCTGGGTATCCAGCAATGATATTCCTTGATACTAAAGCTTCAATGTAGGATTGCGCCCAGTGACCTTGAATATCAGTAAACTTTCCTCCAACCGACGCAGCACTAAAATTCACTTTGCCAAAAATCTTTTTGGGATCAATGTCATTGCCCACTGCGGACAAAGTATTATTGGTGTTGAGATTTGCCACATCATAGCTACCTGTATTGGCAGCATTATTATTGCGAATTAGGTTTTTTCCAGGGCTATCCCCAGTTCCTAAATCTGGTTTGGCATTGGAAATAGCCACCACCCCATTATCTCTGTTGCTCTGAATGATATTCTCTCGCAGCACCGGAGCCGCATCGTTAGCGATTACCACCCCATCCCGATTGCTAACAATTTGGTTGCCGACAATCGAAGGAGCGGCAGTTTCAGTCACAGCAATGCCAGTGCCAGTATTGTTAAACACATTACCGCGTACTTGACCAGTGGATTGACGAGCTACCGACAAGCCATTACCGTCATTTTGAGTGAAGATATTGCCTTCAATTACCGGATTAGCCGTGCCACTGACAAATACCCCTTCTCGCTTGCTCTTAGAAAAGGTGTTATTTCGGACTACGGCATTGGTAGATTCAATCCACAATGCCGTTCCCCGTGTATTGGGGTTGGTGATGCCGACACCGCTAACTTGGCTATCTTTTTCTGCCCGGAGAGTGACATTTTGACCTGCAAATGTCGGGCTAATATAGGAACCACCGCCAATAATGCCAATGGTGGCTCCTTTAGTGCCTTCATCGCCGCGCAGTGTCACCCCTGACTTGATGACTAAAGGAAACACTTCCCCAGTTTGAGCAGTATAGCTACCGGGAGCTAGCTGAATCACTGTACCTGCCTGGGCTTGCTGCAAAGCATAGGTAATAGTTTTATAGGCAGCAGCGGCACTGCTGCCAGCGCTGGGACTATCGTTACCTGTGGCAGGATTAACGTAAATTACGGAAGATCCGGCAGGGATTTGGGCAATTGTCTCCAATGGCAGATGATTTGCCATTGCTGCCAAGGGTACAATCCCTCCAGAGCCAAGAAGGAGGGCGGTTAACAAGGATGCTTGGACTGGAGTGGCCATTGCCTTCAGCGCCTGGAATTTAAATGGTGAGAACCGATGCTCGGAACGTTGTAAGGAACCTTGACTGGTCATAGGCTTGATGCTAATTTTATGCTTCATAACAAAAGTTTTGGGACTTGTTGCTCCAAGTGAAATTTTCTGGGGATCAACCTGATGCTTTAGTTTCAGAGTGGGTTGGAGTCTGCCAACTAAGATGAGTGTGCCTGTCAATGGACAATCGTATCAAACTTAACTGCGATTGAAAACAAATAACTTGTGTTTTTTTTGAGCAGGCTCTCTAGAGCGATCGCACTACCCAGCAGTCAAAGAGATCCCGGCTCTGCCTTGACCCCAAATCGGAGAAAGGCAAAACTGATGTTAATCTTATATAGGATTTAACATCTGCTCGGAAAATTGTAGACAATATTGACCGAAAATTTCTAACATCTGCCATATTGCTAGAAAAATTTTCGATTTAATTGAGAAATTGTCGCGATCGCTACCTACCAGGAAATTTCAACTTGGCAGAACAGTTAGTTCTCCATGACCTACAGTTAATCTCGCAAGTTCCTTAGACGTAGGCCAAGCATTCTTGGATCAACATAATCGTAGTCGAACTGGAACACAACTTTGTTCGGAAACGCTACTTATTAATTGTGGGGTGCAAGAGGATAAGTGGAGGAAAATAGGGCAATGGGGTAAACTGGTAAGTTATATTTTTCGTACAGACGGGATTTGATCGGCGAGAAACCCAAATTCACCCATCCCTAATCTAAAATGTCATCCGTACAGAAAGCCTCAGTTCGTCGCAGTATTTGGTTTGAAAGAGCAGTTGCCGCGATCGCCCTCGCCAACCTAGGCTGGGTATTATTCGATCTTAGTTATGTCCCTTGGCGGAATTTTTATTTTCGGCAGTTAAATCCCCTTACCCAGCAATACGACAAAACCAAAGGGATTGAACCCCATCGAGAAACCCAAAAATATATTGATACGGTAGAAAAGCTCAAGTCGCAAATCATCAAGACTGGGTTGCAGTCTCCCGAAGTTGCCAGTTTATTGCAAACCCTGCAAAGTTACAGCGTAGAAATGATTGAAAGCAATCCTTTTGCAGCGGCAAATAAAACTGGGACGTTGGAGAAAATTAAAAATAGAATGCGCGATCGCGTCCCCACTCCCGAAAAATCTGCCAAACAAGCTTTCAATATCTTTTGGAGCCAGAAATACTTACAAGAAAAAGGTTGGACGGAAGAAATCGCTTTTTACGACCAGTCAATTAAACCCCTATTAGCCATCAACTATTTTCGGCAAGCCGGAGAAAACGACGATTTTATCAATGATTTTTGGAAATTCGATCTCGCCTTCAATCTATTCTTTGCCTTAGAATTTATCGCTCGTACCTACTCCATCCATCGCCGCCATCCCGGATTAAAATGGCAAGAAGCAATGCTGTGGCGCTGGTACGACATCTTTTTGATCTTGCCCTTCGGATTACTCAACCTACCTTTATTAAGTTTATTGCGGATTATTCCCGTCACCCTGCGGCTATACCAATCAGAACTAATCAATCTCGAACTATTACAGGCGCAAGCTACCAAAGGATTTGTGGCTAGTTTTGCCGAAGAATTAACCCAAGTTGTGGTTTTGCAAGTGATTAACCAAGTTCAAAATACCATTCGCCAAGGAGAAATTACTCGCTGGCTGACACAGCAACAGGAAACCAAAGAATATGTTGACCTAAATAACGTTAATGAAGTAGAAGCGATCGCTAAACTAGCCATTAACATGACCGTCTATCAAGTCCTACCCAAAATTCAGTCCGATATTGAAGCCATTCTACGTCACCAACTCGATCGAATCCTCAAACAGATCCCCGGTTATCAAGGACTTCAGAATATCCCTGGATTAAATCCCATGATTGGCGAATTTACCGAAAAATTAATCACAGAACTAACTAAATCAGCCTACAGCGCCTTAACCGCCACCCTAGAATATCAAGATCCCGCTGGAGACGAACTCAACAACCTTCTCATCAAAAACCTCACCGCCGCCATCGGAGAACAAATCCAAGAAAAACAAACCCTCAAAAAACTTCAGTCCCTACTTACAGATCTGCTAGAAGAAGTAAAAGTGAATTACGTCAAACGCTTATCCAAAGAGGATTTGGAAGAAATTATCGAACAAAGCCGAAAAATTCGCCAGCTACCGCAGTCTTAGGGGAGAGGGAACAGGGAACAGGGAACAGGGAACAGGGGGGAGAGGGAACAGGGAACAGGGAACAGGGAACAGGGAATAGGGAATTAAGGGAATAGGGAATAGGGAACAGGGAATAGGGAATTAAGGGAATAGGGAATTAAGGGAATAGGGAATAGGGACAGGACTTACGCAACACCTCTATTAGTAGGGTGTGTTAGCGCAGCGTAACGCACCATAAACGCTATATGCAGAGCAA
>CAKZHE010000291.1 GCA_936920195.1 uncultured cyanobacterium
TAAAAATATTTTAGCCGCTGGACTAGCGGTATTAGTCTGTGGAGCGACCATAAGACCAGAACAGAGTAAATCTGTTCGGGCTGGTGCGAAATCCCTTTTGGGGAAGAAACAGAAACCTAAATCGTGAGGTTTAGGAATCCCCGTGCCTTTAGGCCGGGGAGGATGTCAACTTGAGCCATGTTCAGTCCAGATACAGCCTATCGCATTAATAGGGAACAGGGAACAGGGGGGGGAGAGGGAACAGGGAACAGGGAATGACAGAGGATTGAGAGCCGCCGTCAACGTTTACCACCTGTCGGTTTCAATTCAAAATTTTGAATTTTGAATTTTGAATTTTGAATTTCTTAAGTGAATTGCTGACTGAGGGTGACTGGGTTATGAACAGTAATCTTTTTCTTATGAATGGAAATCATTTTTTCCTGTCGAAGATCTCCCAATAACCGAGTTACTGTCACCCTAGTCGAACCAATAGCTTCAGCGATCGCCTGATGAGACAATTTCAGGTCAATTGTAATCCCATCGGAGGCCGGGAGGCCAAAATCTCGACAGAGAATCAGCAGAAAGCTCACCAATCGAGAACCCATATCCCGATGTGCCAGGGTTTCAATCATCATCTCAGTTTGCAAAATTCGGGAA
This sequence comes from uncultured cyanobacterium, assembly GCA_936920195.1. GTDB lineage: Bacteria > Cyanobacteriota > Cyanobacteriia > Cyanobacteriales > FACHB-T130 > CAKZHE01. Next base: position 637 of record CAKZHE010000291.1, read on the forward strand.
GAAAGTCCCCGGAGCATTAACATCGATAACTCTGGATTGTCCTTTAGGGCTTGCTCCACTTGGTCAATGGGCGCTGAGAGCAATTCCACTGGCGTAAAAGCTACTGCATGGTAAAATCGATCGGAGCGATGCCCAGTAATTAGGGACAGCACCCCAAAAACACTATTTTCCCTCAGCAGGGCTACTGTAATCTCTTCCCCGGCCTCATAGACTCTAGACAGTTTCACCGCACCCTTCAGCAGAAAATAAACTCGTTCAGCGGGATCTCCAGGGAAAAAAATGGTTTTGCCCCGCTCAAAAACTTCTACTACAGGCGGGAATGTCCCGCTGCCAATTTGCCGAAATACTGATGCTAGCGGTCTATCTTGGGTCACGACCATATCCGTTACTTTAACCAACAGTCTAGGCAAACACAAGGAATGCCAGTTAATCCTGAGAATTACCCAAAATTTAGGGGATTTCTGTCCTTACACAGAACACTTAATCTAACTCTTTGTTCATTTTTTGTATTGATCGATACATAATCTTTTGGAAAACTCGCTATATCAGACCAATTTCAGTTGAATCCACCCAGAAAGATGCGTAGCGAAGCGGCTAGGCTCGCAGCATCGCTGGTCAAAAAGTTGCCAGATGCAACCCTGGTGGAAAAACCATCCCCATCAAACAGTATAGTGATTAATCGCACCACATTCAGGGCAAAGCTCTGGGTTCGCTGATGCTGTTGCGCCTCTGGAGAGCTAACAGCATCGGCGCTAAGACGACCAGCAATGTAGTAGTCTGAGACAAGGGAAATTGGATCGAAACTATGCTGAATTTGACCGGGAAAAAAGCTTTAGTGACTGGGATTGCCAACAATCGTTCCATTGCCTGGGGAATTGCCCAGCAATTGCACCAAGGTGGGGCAGAATTGGCGGTTACTTATCTGCCAGATGAGAAGGGGCGCTTTGAGAAAAAAGTTGCTGAACTGGTGGAACCGCTAAAACCAAGCTTATTTTTGCCCTGCGATGTCCAGAACGACGGGCAAGTGAAAGAATTATTTGAGGCGATCGCCCAAAAGTGGGGCAAACTAGATATTCTGATCCATTGTCTAGCCTTTGCCAGCAAAGATGCTTTATCCGGCGACTTTAGTAGCGTTTCCCGCCCGGATTTTGCCCAAGCTTTGGAAGTTAGCACCTACTCGCTAGTGCAGCTAGCCGCCGCTGCCAAACCTGTCTTGGCTGAAGGTGGCAGTATTGTCACTCTCACTTATTTGGGGGGAGTTAAGGTAATTCCCAACTACAATGTTATGGGTGTTGCCAAAGCGGGTTTAGAAATGAGCGTCCGCTATTTAGCCGCCGAATTTGGCAAGCAAAATGTCCGCGTTAATGCCATTTCTGCTGGTCCCATCCGTACCCTAGCATCGTCAGCCGTGGGCGGAATTTTGGATATGATTCATCATGTCGAAAAAGTAGCGCCCCTAGGTCGAACTGTCACCCAAACTGAAGTCGGCAATGCGACAGCTTTTCTATGTAGCGATCTTGCCAGCGGCATTACTGGACAGATTCTCTATGTTGATGCTGGTTATGAAATCATGGGGATGTAAAGCCAAGAGAACAAAGTTTTAAAAAATAGTAGAGACGTTCCTCTCGAACGTCTCTGTTTTGATGATGTAGAACTGAGTTCAACAAATAATCAGCGTTTAGGTGCTATATCTCGCCGAATAAATTCGCCATTTAAATCATACCAATCACAAGTTAAATAATCAGCATTAACCACACCTTTTTTCCCATTAACTCTAGAATTTGGGCCTTGCAGAACCTTGACTTCATACCAAACAGACGAAACCCCCCTTTCATTTACAAAGGGAGTCCCACCAAAGGCTTGAACAGTATTCCCATTATTCAGCCCAGCAAAAGGTTCACCGTTAGGCTGGTGTCGTAGTGCCAGCTGTCCACTGCGAATCCCTTCTACTTGACAGTAAACCTTCGCATCAAAAATATCAGCTTTGGCCTTTAAAGCAATAGATAGAGTTGTTAGAGATGCCACGGCTAAGGCAGACAAAAGTTTCGTCATAAATTTAGATTTGGGTACAGTGACTTTTACTAACTAAATATACACCTATCGAGTAGCATCTTGTTCTAGAACCGTTGTCAACACTTATGCCCACTATAAAAGTGCTTTGACTTCTATTAAACTGGTAAACTGGTTCCTAGGCAGAGCCTCTCGATAGGCGTTCCCTCTGCCTGGGAACGAGTGATTAATCATGGTCATTAGCAGGTTATTTTATGCTCAAACTCTACGGTGGCGCTCTCAGTCGAGCTGCAATTGTCCAGTTATATTTGGAAGAACTGGGAGTTCCTTACGAATCTGTCACCCTAGATATGCCCGCAGGCGAACATCTCCAGCCGGAATATCTGGCAATTAATCCGATGGGGAAAGTCCCGGCGATTGTGGATGGGGATTTTAAACTTTGGGAGTCGGGGGCAATTTTGCTCTATTTGGCAGAAAAATACGCTCAAATGCCAAATTCGGCTGAAAAAAGAGCCGAGATTTTCCAATGGGTAGTGTTTTCTAATTCTACGCTGTTGCGAGGACTCTTGACGGAGGAAATGCGAGCCAAGGAAATGCCCCAATTACTAAACCCGTTAAATCGCACTTTGAGCCAACAGCCATTTCTCCTCGGAGATGAGTTTACGGTGGCAGATTTAGCGGTGGGAACGGGGCTACTATATGTGGGAATGACTGTCAAACTTGATTGGAGTGCCGATTACCCAGCGATCGCTGCCTATACCCAGAGTATCGCCTCACGTCCAGCTTTTCGCAAAGTGATGGCGGGTAGGGGCTAAAAACGGCTAAATGTTAGGACACTTGCGACAAGCGCCCTAACATTCAGTTCCCGTTTAGCGGAATCCGACAGCGGCTTGCCAAACAAAGGCCAACAGCAGGAAAAACACCGGGATGATAGGGAGAACGTCTACCAAGGGATCAAAGATCGAGTAGGCTTCGGGGAGTTTGGCTAACAGCAGTGTAGCTTCCATGTTTTCGTTATTTTCTCCAACACAGTTTTCATAATTGACAAGGATCTTAACATGGCCAGGCGATCGCGCTGTTTCATTCTGAGTCAAAAAATTTGGGTGATGGGGGGATGGGTGATGGGGAGGTGGGGTGATGGGGTGATGGGGTGTATGTCAATCTTATTTATAAATAAATGTTAAGCGCGGACTAGATTTTAATTCAACGATCCTACTGAGGCTTAAAAAGCGAACTTGAACCAAGTTCACTTTTTAAGGTTGATTATTTTCGCCTTTAGCAACAACGGTATTTAGTTTTTAAATCTAGCTAATAATTCCTCACGGGATAGATTAGAGAATTGCAGTAACAAGTGGGTATATTCCTCTGATGACAAATTCAGCCACTGGTCAATAATTTCTAACAATTCCGGGTCTAATTCTCCAAACTTGGCTTTGAGTAAATTTTCAACTATAATCCTTTGTCCTTGTTGAATGCCTTGCTCAATGCCTTGCTCGATACCTTGCTGTGTTGCTTCTGACAACCTTTGGAGATAAATTGCTGATAACCGCATAATTAACTTCCTATCCTCCTGTTGTAGATCTTGCCTTAGTTCTAAGATTGCTCTTAAACTTCCTAATAATTCCAGGACTTCAAACCGGAAAGGATAATCCTGTGGTAGTGTTTCTATTTCATTGATGGCCTGTTCCTGCACTCTGCCTTTACCCAAAGTTCTTAGCCATAGGGTTTCTGGAGTAGCAGGTAGTTGATGAATGGCCACAATCCCGGTTTTGAAGTATGGCGGTAAAAAATAGACTCCATCGCCCCAGTTCTCTCGATCTAGTTTAGCACCAAATCCTTTCAAGAGAGGCACAGATACAGTAGGGGAAAGAATCCATAACCAAGGTAAGTCAGCACGGTTAATCCGAGTATTCTTCCGTTTCGCTTGTCGTTCCAATGCTGCCAATACATCAAATAATTTACTCATACAACCGATAACTGCGGTGACGCTAACGGCATTGCGAAACGGTTCAAAAATTGCCGGAGTCATCGCCAGTTTACCTAATAAACCTAAGATTTGGCGATCGCGCCGCGTTTCCGCAGGTAAATCGCCTTTAAGTTCCGGCGAGGGAGAAAACCAAATATCAATCTCCCGGACTTCGGCGGCGATGTCGCGGCTAGTTTCTACTTCTCCTAAGCTGGAAAGCAACTCCAGAAGATAATCTTTGGCAAATTGATCGTGGGGGAATATCGTCATCTATCACTGTTGGCAACTTCCGATCGACCTAATAGTACACTTTGACTAATACTTGGGACAAGTCGGCGGCGATCTGATTTTTAAAGTTTAGATGAAGCGATGTTGGTTATAAAAATTTATCTCTAAGTTATTTGTATTCGCACAATAAAGTAGCTATAGTCTAGTTATTAGTCCGCAGAGCGCCAGGAATGAGGTTGGATATGGGGTTAGATTGGCAGCGTTTTTATCATGCTTGCAATCCGGTGAAGACTTTGGCAGTGGAAAATGAAGAGGATCGAAAGTATTATATTGATTTTTCCTCGGTGCGGGGCGGTAAAATTATTCAGGAGTTAGAACGGACAATTACTCATTTATCAACCGATCGTCCGACTTGTCAATTATTTACTGGACATATTGGTTGCGGTAAGTCTACCGAATTGCTCCGACTAAAAGCGGAATTGGGGGAACAGGGTTGGCACGTGGTTTATTTTGAATCCAGTCAATTCTTGGATTTGGCAGATGTTGATATTACTGATATTTTGATGGCGATCGCCCAACGAGTCAGTAACAGCTTAGAAAAACTTAATATCAAGTTAAAGCCGGGGTTTTTTATCAATTTGTTTCAAGAGATTGGCGACTTTCTGCAAACTCCGATCGAGATGTCGGCAGCGGAATTATCTTTGGGAATTGGTAAAATTACGACTAAAACTAAGGATAGTCCCAATCTTCGCCACCAATTACGGCAATATTTGGAACCACGAACTAGCAGTATTTTAGAAGCGATTAATGAGGAGTTGTTAGACAAGGCAACTCTGGAATTAAAGCGGATGGGGAAGCAAGGTTTAGTCGTGATTGTTGACAATTTAGATCGGATTGATAATCGCCGGATGGCATCGGGAAGAACTCTACCGGAATATTTGTTTATCGATCGGGGAGAGCAGTTAAATAGCCTGAATTGTCATGTAGTTTATACGCTGCCCCTATCCTTGTTATTTTGTAATGAATCGGAGGTTTTAAAACATCGTTTGGGGGGTGGGTTGGAACCGAAGATTTTGCCGATGATTGCAGCCAAATTACCAGATGGAAGCAAATGTGAAGAGGGCATATATTTACTGAAGCAAATGATTCTGGCTAGAGCTTTTCCCGATCTGCCCCCCAAGGAAAGATTGCAGTTAGTTGGGGCATTGTTTGATAGGCCAGAAACTTTAGAACGGTTATGTCAAATTAGTGGCGGTCATGTGCGAAATTTGTTAGGGTTTTTATATCGTTGTTTGCAAAAGCAAGAACCACCGATCCTCAAAACTTCTCTGGAAACTACGATTAAAGAACGCTGCAATGACCTGAGTTTAAGCATCACTCCTGATGATTGGGAATTACTCCGCCAAGTTGCCAAAAGTCAAACTGTGAGAGGAGAGGAAGAATATCAAAGCCTGCTGCGGAGTATGTTTGTATTTGAATATCGGAATGAGGACGGTAGTTGGTTTGCGATTAATCCGGTTTTGGCAGAAGCGAGGGAATTGCAATGAGCGATAATTTAACTTGGGAAAATCCCGAAAATGAGGAAGTGCTGAAAACTTTGGCGAGGGCGATCGCCCTTTCCCAAGGTGATTTTTCTCTGTGTTTAGTCCGCTGCAATTATTTGCACCAACGGGATAAAATGGTAGCCAGATTGCAGGAATTATCTCCGCTACCTTTACGGCAGTTGGTTTTAAACAAGTCGATAAAAACCCTTTTTTCTACTATTCAACAGAAGTTGGGAGAAGAACAGCCAAACGCTTTGATAGTGTTGGGTTTGGAAGCGGTGGATGATTTAGATGGGGTGCTGAATTCCGCTAACCAGGTGCGGGAGGAGTTTAGCAAGAGTTTTGCTTTTCCTTTGCTGTTGTGGATTACCGATGAGGTGCAACGCAAGTTTATTCGGATTGTGCCGGATATTGAAAGTTGGGCAACTACTCATCGATTGGGTTTTTCCCCAGAAGAAGTAATTCAGTTAATTGCCGAGAATGTCCAAAGGGTAGTTGAACGACTTGTAGAAGTTGGTGCAGGGATCTTTGTGGAAAATGCGGCTCTAGATTTAGCTGCGGGTTCTCCCCGAAGATTGGAATTGACAGCGGCGCGGCAAGAGGTACAAACTGCCGGGATAGAGTTAGCGCCGGAGTTGCAAGTGGGATTAGAATTTATTCTGACCAGGGATATTGATTACTATGGAGAAAAGTCCCGGCAATGCTATGAACGCGGTTTGGAGTTGTTGCAAAAAACTGGGAATTCTCAGAGATCGGAAAGTGTCAATGCCCAACTTCTGGCAGGTTGTTTGCTCTATCATTTGGGCTTGTGGTGGCGCAGATATGGAGTAGAGCATCGGGCAGAATATGATGAAGCGTGCGATCGCGCTCAATCTTATTTTCAACAATGTGTGGATCTGTTTGTCAATGCTCAACAACCGGATTTGGCGGCGAGATTTATTAATGCTTTGGGGGATGTGCTGCAAAGACGGCAAAAATGGATAGAATTAGCAAAGGTGGCAGAAACAGCTTTAACATGGCATCAAACCTATCCCCATCCATTTCGGTTAGCGCGAGCCTATGGTTTTTTGGCAGAGGTGGCAATATCTGAGTCAGATTGGGATAGAGGTTGGGAGTTGGCAACGACGGCGGGGGAACTTTTAGAAAGTGCCGCCAAACAGGTGACACCGGAAGACAAACCAACGGTTGATTGGGAAAGATCGACCCATGGTAGTTGGTATTTATTATCTCAGGCGCGATCGCTGGCTGGCAAGGGCGAATATCAAAGCGCGATCGCCAAATTAGAAACGGCGATTCAGCAAAGCAAACCCCAATACGATCCCATGCTCTATATTTTGATTTTAGAGGAAATGCGATCGCTTTATTTTCAATCAAAGGAGTTTTTAGCCGCTTTTCAAACCAAGCAATTACAACGCTCCATCGAACAGCAATTTGGATTTCGAGCTTTTATTGGGGCGGGGAGAGTGCAAGCCAAACAGTACGTTAGCAATTTGGCATTAACTCCCGGCAGTATGGCTTCGGAAATTGCCGCTTCGGGAAGAGAGCAAGATGTGAAAAGATTAATTGCCAGAATTGAGCGTGCCGATCATCGATTAACCATTATTCATGGGCAATCGGGAGTTGGTAAAAGTTCGATTTTGCAAGCAGGTTTAATTCCGGCTTTGCGACAAATCACTTTAGATGCGCGGCAACTTGTACCTGTTTTGCAACAAGTTTATCCTGACTGGGTGCAGGAATTAGGCAAGTCTTTAATGGCGATGGTAGAGGAAGTGAAACCGGGAGCATGGTTGGGAAATGAAGGAAAAGCGATCGCGCCCATTCTGGAGCAATTGCGAAAGAACAATCCGGCTTATTTATTGACAGTGCTAATTTTCGATCAATTTGAAGAATTCTTCTTTATTTACAAAGAACCTCAACAGCGCCGACATTTTTATGAGTTTTTGAAACAGTGCATGGATATTCCCCATGTCAAAGTAATTCTTTCCTTGCGGGAAGATTACTTGCACTATTTATTAGAGTGCAATAACCGCCTAATTAACTTGGGCGTAATCAACAACAATATTCTTGATAAAGGAATTCTCTACTACTTGGGCAACTTTTCCCCCGAAGATGCCAAACAAGTGATTCAAAACCTAACTCGTCAAAGTCAGTTTAACTTAGAACCAAGTTTATTAGATGAATTAGTCCGAGATTTAGCTGGGGAATTGGGGGAAGTTCGCCCGATTGAATTGCAGGTAGTGGGAGCGCAATTGCAAACCGAGAAAATCGTCACTTTAAAACAATATCAAGAACATGGTCCCAAGAATGCGATCGTGGGGAGATTTTTGGATGAAGTGGTGCAGGATTGCGGCACGGATAACGAGCAAATTGCCAAATTGATTTTATACCTGTTGACGGATGAAAACAATACTCGTCCCTTGAAAACCCGCGCCGATTTGGAAATGGAGTTAGAAGTTTCATCCGAAAGGTTGGATTTAGTCTTAGAAATCTTAGTCACTTCCCGATTAGTTTTCCGAATCCCAGCTTTCCCCGAAGATCGCTATCAATTAGTTCACGATTATCTGGTTTCCTTTGTGCGCCAGCAACAGTCATCCCAGTTAATTGCCGAGTTGGAAAAAGAGCGCGAACAGCGGAAGTTGACGGAAGCCAGGTTAAATCAGGTTTTGAAGCGGCAGTTGCAAACAGCACGGAAAGCAACTTTAACTTTGGCGGGATTCTTAGTTGCCATAGGAGGGTTTGCCATATTATCAACAGTGGTTGGCATAAATATGTATCTTACTAATCTTAGCTTATCTTCAGTAGAAAAAAAAGAACTTGAGCGTCTAGTATTAGCGATAAAAGCAGGTAAAGAATTTAAGCGTTTATCAATTGGTGTTATGCCTGAGACTACTCTCAGAATTGCATCAGAATTAAACAGAAGCGTTTATGGAATAGCAGAAATAGCTCGTCTAGAAGGCCATACTAATAGTGTTAACAGTATTAGTTTTAGTCCGGATAGTAAGCTATTAGCTTCAGTTAGTGAAGATAAAACCGTAAAGATTTGGCATATTAATGGCACTTTATTTAAAAACTTAGAAGGGCATACTGGTAATATTACCAGTGTTACCTTTAGCGCTGATGGTAAAATGCTGGCAACAGCAAGTGAAGATAAAACCATTAAAATATGGAGTCTTGATGGGGGAAAAACTATAACCTTAAACAATGATAAATATGGTATTAATAGCGTTACCAGTCTTGGTTTTAGTCCTGATGGTCAAAGTCTAGCTATTGGTACTGAAAACCAAGGAATAAAAATTTTAAATATTCAAGGCAGTATAATCAAAGATTTGAAAGGTCATAAAAACAGCTTAACCAGTGTAAACTTTAGTCCTGATGGTAAATTATTAGTTTCTACTGATAAATATAATATAAAATTGTGGAATAGTGATGGGCAAGATATTAAAACTATAGAAAATTATGGTGCAGTTGAAACTAGATTTAGTGAAGATGGGAAAAACATTGTTATAACCAATATCAACAGAACAGTTAAATTCTACAATCTTGAAGGTGTTTTGCTCAAAAACATTAATAATAATAGATCTGATATGATGCTTACAAATCTTAGTCCTGACGGTAAAATTTTTGCTTCTGTACATCGCTGGGGTAATCGCTATATTACAATAGAAAAAACTAATAGCGAATACGTAGGGATAGGTTTTGCAGGCCATAATGACAAGATAACTCATCTTCAATTTAGTCCTGATGGTAAGATTTTAGCTTCTGCGAGTAAAGATAAAGAAGTAAAATTATGGCGTATTGATAAAGATACTCTGGCTAAAGAGCATAAACATCCAGACAATAAAATATTTTTTATTTCTAAAAAACAAACAATTATTTCTGGTGATACTAATAAAAAAGTAAGAATATGGCGAAATAATGGCTCTTTAATTAAAACTATTCAGGCCGATGATTCTGTTTTTAAGCCTAGCCAAGATGGTAAAATTTTTGTGACTGGAAGTGCTGAAGAATTTATCAAAACCTGGAATATTAATGGTAAAGAAATAGATTTCAAGGAACACACTGATGGTATTAATAACATTGTTTTTAGCCATGATGGTCAAATTATTGCATCTACAACTCGCAATAATACAGTGAAACTTTGGAAACGTGACGGAACTTTAATTAAAGTGCTAAAAGGCCATAAAGATACTGTTGCTGGTATAATTTTCAGTTTTGATAACAAAATTATTGCTACTTTTGGAGAAGATAATGTAGTTAAGCTTTGGGACAGAAAAGGTAATTTAATTAATACCTTGTTTGGACATACGCAAAAAGTAACCAGTGTTGTTTTTAGCCCAGATAGTAAGATTCTTGCTTCTATAGGGGACGACAACATTGTTAAGCTTTGGAATAATGATGGCAAGCTCATCAATAAATTAGTAGGACACGAGTATCAAGTCAGTAGTATTAGTTTTAGCCAAGATAGCCAAATATTAGCTTCTGTCAGTCTAGGGAATGGTGGCGAACGTAGTGAAATTAAGCTTTGGCGACGCAACGGTACTTTGATTAATTCTATTGATGACTATGGAATAGAAAATATACATTTTAGTCCAGATAGTAAAATATTGGCTTCGCTTCATAATGATAAAAATGTTAAGCTTTGGAATAATAAAGGTCAGTTTATTCTTACCTTTAAAAAGCATAATGATGAAATTAACGATATTAATTTTAGTCCAGATAGTAAAATGATTGCATCTGCTAGTTCTGACAGTACCATTAAACTTTGGGATAGAAATGGTACTGTAATACAAACTCTTACTGGACACAATCGTAAAATAAATCATATTATTTTCAGCCCAAATGGTAAAATGATTGTTTCTGCTAGTGACGACAATATGATTAAGCTTTGGAATAGTCAAGGAAAAGAAATTAAAACTCTACAAGAAGCTAATAAAGACTTAGATAATAAATTTATTTATAGTAAAATATTCTTCAGTTTTGACAGCAAAATAATTTCTTTTGCAAGCATTATTTATGATTTTCAAGGAAACCAAGAATATATCATAAAACTTTGGGATGATCATGGGAGTATTTTAAAATCTATAGATGGAAATAATATTGCAAATCTTAACCAGATTAGCTTTAGTAATGACGGTCAATCAATAGGAATTGTTAGCAATATTGATAATTTAAATATTTGGAATATCGATGGTAAATTGTTAAGTAAATTAAAAGGCCATGGTAGCAAAATAAATAGTGTTGATTGTAGTCCTGATGGTCAATTAATTGTCTCTGCTAGTGATGATAAAACAGTCAGAATTTGGAATAAGGATGGTCATTTACTACACACTCTTAAACACGATGATAAAGTAAATAGCGTTAGCTTTAGTTCTGATGGTCAATCAATTGTCTCTGCTAGCGATGATAAAACAGTCAGAATTTGGAATAAGTACGGGGTGCAATTAAAAATTATAAAACATCAAAATGAAGTTAAGAATGCTATTTTTAGTCCTGACAATCAAACAATTGCTTCTATTGGTAATAGTAATGATATTCAACTTTGGTGGAGTAGTAGTGGTACAGAGCGTCAAACTATTACAAAAAATTCTAGCTACACCACGAAATTCAGTTTTAGCCCAGATAGCAAAATAATAGCTTTTACTGAAACTAAAATTTCCCCAGCCTCTGTAAAATTGTATATGCTTGACAGCTTTTCTTTCAAAGACACATTTCTATCAAAATCGCGCTCCTTTTTGGAAGATATTAGTTTTAGCCCTGATGGTAGCAAAATAGCTCTTGCTGGAGTTGATGGAATATCCCTATTGAGTCTAGACATAGACGAACTGTTGGTACGCGGTTGCAATTGGGCGCGAGATTATCTTAAGAATAACCCGAATGTGAAAGAGAGCGATCGCCATCTTTGTGACGACGTACCCAAAGAACTGCCCCCAGCAAAGGAGAAATGAAAACTAGATGAAAACCGATGTCATTTTCTACGAGATATTTAGAGAATTCCCCAGTATATTTTTTGAACTATTGGGGCAACCAGAAACCAATGCCAACGCCTATGAATTTAGCTCGCCAGAAATCAAGCAACTGAGCTTCAGACTAGACGGAGTATTTTCCCCCCTAGCCGACAACAGTACCGAACCAAGATACTTTGTAGAAGTCCAATTTTACAAAGATAAAAATTTTTATGACCGATTGTTTGCCAGCATCTTTCTTTATTTCCACCAATATCAACCAACTTGCCCAGAATGGTACGCCATAGTAATTTACCCAAGTCGTCGTCATTCCAGCACCTTACCATCGCGGTATAATGGAATAGCGCCAAGGCACTTACGCGAAATTTATTTAGATGAACTAGAATCTCCCCCGCAATCCCTAGGCATCGGGATAGTGAAATTAGTAATTGAAAGTGGCAAGCCTGCCAAAGAACTTGCCCAGCAGTTAGTTGTCCAAACCAAACAAGAACTAACCGATACCGTCATCCGAGAAAAAGTTTTGCAGTTTATCGAAACAATCGTTCTTTACAAATTTCCCAGTTTAACTCCCAAGGAGATAGAAGCTATGTTGAGCGTTAGCCTGCTGAAAGGAACTAGAGTTTACCAAGAAATCAAGGCCGAAGTCAAAGAAGAAATCGAGGAAGAAATTAGGAAATCATTCACGAAAGAAGTTAAAGAACAAGTCGAGCAAAAAGTCAAAGAACAAGTCAGAGAAGAAATCAAGCAAGAAGTCAGAGAACAAGTTAAGGAACAAGTCAGAGAAGAAATCAAGCAAGAAGTCAAAGAACAAGTCAGAGAAGAAATTAAGCAAGAAATTAAGCAAGAAACCACTCTAAATACTCAACTAGAACTCGCACTTAGACTGCTAGAAAAAGGTCTAAGCATTCAGGAAGTGGCAGAATTGATAGAGTGGGACGAGGAAACTCTCAGAAATCAATTATAGTTTGTCGGGGTAATCAATCCCACCGCGATAGCGCTAGCGCGCACGCAGGGCTTCGCATAGCTTCTCCCCCAGAAAATCCCCCCTTCTCAGGAGAAAAATTACAGGCGATCGCCTATTAATCTTTGCTCTTGACAGAATTCACCGAAAAAGTCAAAACTGTTTCATCAATCCCCTTCAACTTCAGGGGACTAATTTTGGTAATTTCGCTATCTTCCAAGTAATCAGCCACCGTCGCTGAAACTAGAATCGAGTTAGGTTCGGCAGCTTCTTGCAATCGCGAAGCAATATTCACCGCTGGCCCAATAGCAGTGTAGTCCGAACGTTTGGCACTGCCGAACATCCCTACCACCGCAGTTCCCTGATGAATGCCGCACCGGAATTGGACTAAACCCCTGCCATTAACACCCACAATCCCTTGTTCCTGCCATTCCTGGTTCAGCAAATCCAGAGAACGATACATTTGCCGTGCAGTTGCGATCGCCCTCCGCACCTGTTCATTCGGACTCAGTTCCTCCGGCGCACCAAACAAAGCTAAAATCGCATCCCCCATAAACTTATCCACCGTTCCACCATTCTCAAACACCGCTCTCGTCATCTGCTCTAGATAAGCATTTAATAATTTTGCCACCCGACTCGACCGCAAAGTATTTGCCAAGGGCGTAAAGCCCACAATATCGCTGAATAAAATGGTAATTAACCGGGGTTCTGGCCCCAAATCCAAAGACAATTCCCCCGTTGCCGCCTTCTCCACCATCGATGGGGGCAAAAACCGCGACAGCACCGACTCAGTTAAATAAGTATTTAAATCCTGCACCCGGCGCTCGTTTTCCTTCAACGCCAGCAGATTGCGGACTTGAGCCAATAATTCGCGGTCATTAAAAGGTTTAGAAAGATAGCCATCAGCCCCCCTTTCTACCCCTTCCATCCGGGTTTCCTCATCCGCCTTTGCCGTCAGCAGAATAATTGGTACTCCTTTAATCTCGTCCTCTTCCCGAATCATCCGAATCATATCCAACCCAGAGACGACAGGCATCATTAAATCAGTGACAATAATATCGGGACGTTGCTCTCTGGTCATTGCCAGCCCCTCATTCCCATTCCGTGCCGTCCATACCTGGTAGCCCTCTTGCCGCAGCACTCGCGATACATAGGCTCGTAAATCCGAGTTATCATCTACTACCAGGACAGAGTTAGGGGTTTTGGCTGGGGCAGTAGCGGGATCGGCGGGGGCTAAAGTTTCCGGCTTCTCCTTCGGGGGTTCGTAAACAATCGTCCCTAAGTCAATTCCATCGGTTTCCAAATCAGCTAGTTCCACTGCCGCCCGACTAGATTGGATTTCTGTTGCCACGTCCAGAACTTGCTCAATCGGTAAGTGGGCGTTACCAGTTTGCAGCCAAACCGTAAAACTGGTTCCTTCCCCATACGCTGACTGTACCGAGATTTGACCGCCGTGCAGTTCCACCAGTTCTTTCACCAAGGCTAAACCCAAACCACTGCCTTCGTAGGAACGATTTGCCGAGCCTTCCGCCTGTCGGAAGCGCTCAAATAAATGGGGAATTTGTTCCTTGCGAATGCCAATCCCCGTATCTGCCACTTGCAAGCGGATGTGATCCCCGGCTGGCTCCACCTTAACGGTAATTTTGCCCCCGATGGGGGTAAATTTCATCGCATTGGAGAGCAGGTTGTACAGCACCTTATCAAATTTTTCTAAATCCAGATAAACGTAGGGGCAGGGACTAACCTGGGTTTCCAACTGCAAGCCCTTTTTATCGCAGTAGGGACGGAAAATATCGACAATTTGACGCACAAATTCCGCCAAATTGCAAGGGCGAAAACTGGCTTGCATCCGTCCCGCATCCAGGCGCTGTAAATCTAGCAACTGATTGACTAACCGCAACAGACGGCGGGAATTGCGAAGGGCGATTTCCGCTTGTTCGTAGGGTAAATCGTGTTTCTGCCCCACCACTGATTCTAGGGGGCCAATCATTAACGTCAGGGGGGTGCGGAATTCGTGGGAAACATTTTGGAAAAATTCGGTTTTCTGGCGGTCTAATTCCATCAACCGTTCCGCTTGTTGGCGAGTTTTTTGGTACAGTCGGGATTGCTGAACAGCGATCGCTGCCTGTGCCGCCACTGCCTGACCCAAAACAATTTCGCTTTCCCGCCAATAGCGCGGCAAGTGGGCTTGGCGCAGGGAAATGCTACCAATAATCTTGCCATCAGACAGCAAAGGAACCACCAGAATTGCCCTAGCTGGGGAACGCAGGGGCAGGTCAAAACCATTCATCTCTGGCGTAATTTGTAAGTCGTTGACTGCCACTGGCTTTTGGGTATCTAATAGCTGCCGCAACACCGGATTGCCCACAATTGGCACAATTGACTGGGGCAAATTAGCTTGTTTCGCAAAGCCATCTGCTCGCAACCTTTCTTCTAACTGTTCGCCGCTGACGGCTTCTGGTTGGGAACTATCATACAATCCCACGCACTGGACAAACTCATCGTCTTCTGTCCACAGGGATAGGGCGCATCCGTCCACCCGCAAAGCATTGCCTAACTGTTGGGTAATGGCAGCAAAGATATCCTGGGGGTCGAGGCTGGAACGAATGGCGGTGGTAATAGTATTTACCAGGGCTTGCTGTTGCGCCAACGCCTTCACCTGTTCGTAGGCGCTAGCCTGGGAAAGTGCCAGCGCCGCTTGGTCTGCCACCATTACCACCAGCTGAATTTCATCATCCTGCCACTGGCGTTTGGCTTGGCACTGGTGCAGGGCAATGACTGCCACTAATTCTTGCTGGCAAATCAGGGGGACAATTAAACTAGAGCGGATGCCAGCTTGTTGATAAGCCGCCCAGCGGCGCTGGCATTCCGGGGAATCCCCATGCAGAAGATCGTCAGTTTCCACATCATTGATTGCTTGTACATCGTGGGTTTCCCAGATCAAATCGGGAGAGAGCGCTAAACCAGAGTTGAAGTTGTTAGGCAAAGAGAAATTATTGGGATGGGCAATCTGTCCCTCTGGCGCTGTCCCAGTCTTCTTATTTTTGGCCTCTTGCTCCTGATAGACAAACCATTCATCAACAATCCGCTCCTCTTGGAAAGGGCGCAGAATGCAAATATCCACTTCCAGCATATGACCGACGGTATCGACAATGGTCTGGAGAATCTGTCGCAGGGGAGATTCCCCTTGCTTGCCATACTCGGCATTGCGGATAGTATTGGTAACTGTATTCAGCAAGGATTCCCGGCGGAGAGTCCGGCTGAGTTCTTCCGTCCGAACTTTGAGGACATTATGGGTATCCATAGCTTGCCCCACAACGGCTCTCAGTTCTTCGGCATCCCAGGGTTTAGTCACGTACTTGAAGACTTTCCCGGCGTTGATTGCGCCTACTAGGTCTTCCACATCAGTGTAGCCAGTTAAAAGAATCCGAATAATATCGGGGTATTGAGCGGCAGTCATGCTGAGGAATTCTGTCCCCGTCATGAAGGGCATCCGTTGATCGGAGACAATCACGGCAATGTCGTCCAGTCGCGCTAGGATGTCTAGGGCAGCGGGGGCATTTTCGGCGATCAATACCTCGTAGTCTCGATAAAAAGTTCGATAAAGCAATTCCAAGTTATCTGGTTCGTCATCAACAACCAGAATTTTTGATTTTTGACGGGGTTGGGATGTCATCAAACGTTCGCGGCGCTCTCTTCCTAGCGCTATTGCTGGGGAAGGAGTGCTGTCCTCCGAATCAAAGGCAAGATTGTGTCAGGGGAGGGGAATTTGCCGCTGAGGAAAGGGGAACTGGGAAGTTCTCCCCCTGAGCTTTTTATTCTTTTCCCACAGAGATTTTTTAGGCTGCTTGACTGCAATCTGTCTATTTCGCTCATCTTAGCGCTACCTTTGCTCCGAGCGGTATGGCTGGGAACAGCGATCGCCTGGAGTTGTGACAACATCAGTTTGGTCTGATTGGAAATGATGGGCATAATATAATCGCTTTATCTTTAAGATTACCCGGTGGGCAAGTAGCTATAACGCCGATAATTAACTATTGACTGCTAATTTCTGACTCCTGACGGCAAAATGATAGGATGACTTCATTGAAAATCGCCTTTTGGCTCCAATATCCGACATTGCTGGCGGTGAATCCTTGCTTTTCTTCTGTACTGCACTCCCAACTAGAATTGAGCGAACAGCCAGTGGGGACTACTAACTTGATTGTGCGTCCGGCACGGCACCAGGATCTATCTGCAATGGCAGAGATTCTAGCAGATAGTTTCCACCCTCCCAAGGGGATTGGGCAATGGTGGCATCCTTTGATGCGCTTGGGAATTTATGAGGATTTAAGAAATCGCCTCCGGTTAGCTTCCACTAATTATCTTTGTTTAGTCGCAGTCATGCAGGTTGTTTCCGGAACAGTCAAGCAAAATCGTTTGGCTGGGACAGTGGAAATGGCACTACGTAGCTCTGCGAGCGCGCTAGCGCTATCGCCGTCTGTTTGGGGGGATAGTGGGCAGCAATATCCTTATGTTTCCAATTTAGCAGTCAAGGCAGAATTTCGACGGCAGGGAGTTGCCAGAGAATTATTGCTGGCTTGCGATCGCGCTGCCTTAGAGTGGGGAATGCCAGATTTATACCTCCATGTCTTAGAAAATAATCATCAAGCCAGACAACTTTATCTCCAAGCAGGATATAAAGTTCAAAAAGTTGAATCAAATGGATTGGCAAGATTGCTGTGCCGACCCCGCAAGTTATTTTTACACAAACATCTACATCTCCCACAACTTAATTAATGCAATTCTATGGAGCAGTCAGAGATTCTCGCTTCTATGCACAATCAAGAACTGTTGGTGGTGAATAGCCGCCGACGGAATGGCTTAATTATTTATAAAGCCTACCATGCTGAGTTTGCGGGTCCCGGCGCTGCTGTCGGCGGGGTTTTCGATCTTGATTGTCAGAGAGTTTTACCTGTAGGCAATTTATCTTTGTTAAAAGCTGAATCTGAGGAAGAGCGGCAGAAAGCTTATAAAATTCGGCGGATGTGGATTCAACTAACTAAACAAATTACCGATCGTCCTTATCCCCTAGAACGAGCGCAAAAAATCATCAATCAGTTTGAGGGTTTTTTTGATGCTAACACGATGGCTCAAATTCCCGATGAAGCTTTTGCGCTGTTGGTGGGAATTTTTCCGCAAACAGTTTATACAGTGCGTAATATGGAACTGGGAAATAGGGAATAGGGAGAAAGAGGGAACAGGGGGGGGAGATGGAACAGTGAAAAGGGAAGAGGGAATAGTGGGGTGTGGGTGATGAGATTTTGGTTGAGAGGTTATATGGTGT
>CAKZHE010000292.1 GCA_936920195.1 uncultured cyanobacterium
ACTGGAATTCGCATGATTTGGTATAACCCAAAAATGTTTAAGTCCCTTCGCCCAACTTGATTAAGATGTCTTGGCTTGCCCAACTCCTGTACCAATCAGGATTAGAAAGATCCGAACTAGGGAAGTATTCGGAAGTCTGTGCCAAATCAAGTCTCAATTGGCTATTCAACGCTTGCGTTGTCCGAATTGGTTCGGTCAATCCCCGTCCCTTTCAGGGCGGGGTTGTTGAAAAAAGTTGCTGCGGCTTTTTAAGCGAGATTTAAGGGGATTGTTGATGCGTAGCAGTGCTTTATGAATTTGGTATGAGCAGATCAAGCCCAACTACGAACTTTTTCTTATGGTATTTTATTTACCCCCACCTACTTACAAAAAATTGTTGAAACTCGGCGATCGCTCCTAATACCCCCTAATTGTGCAACAATGGTTCTTTAAAACCGGGACTGGGAATGAAGATGTTTAAAAACAGTGGTGGCGATCGCTCGCTGGCATTGGTGGGGATTTAAGGCTGAAACCCTTGCCAGTTAAGATATACCCCCAGAACCGTCATTGACAAGTTTGGCGACAGAAGGAAAATTTTCATGGCATCCCATCCGAGAGTAATTGTGGTGGCTAATGGTAAGGGGGGCGTAGGTAAGACTACAACCGTGATGGCGCTCTCCGGGATTTTAGGGGAAAAATATCAGGTTTTGGCGGTGGATGCTGACAGTCAAGGCAGTTTTTCTTGGTGGGTGGGGCGAAATACGACAGATCGCCTCCAGGATAATCCCAAAGGCGATCGCGGGTTGGGTTTCGATCTCTCCCAAGAAACTAATCCTGCCCTGTTAAGTAATTTACGGCAATTAGAAGGTTACGATTTAGTAGTAGTGGATACGCCGCCTGCTTTACATTCCGAAACATTAGCCGCCGTCATCTCTTCCGCAGATTATTTAGTTTTGCCCACCCCCTGTGCGCCGATGGATTTGGCAGCTTTAATTGAAACTGTTCGTTCGGTTGTCATACCCGCAGGTATCCCCCATCGGGTACTTTTAACCAAAGTAGATTCTCGGAGTTTAGGCGATGCCCTAGAAGCGCAAAACACGCTGCTGGAGTTAGGAATATCTGCTTGCCATGCCTTTGTGCGAGCCTATAAAGCCCATGAACGCGCCGCCCTAGAGGGAGTTCCCATCAGTCAATGGCGGGGGAAAAATGCCCGGGAAGCAGAAGCAGATTACCGCCGCGTAGCCAATGAAATACAGCGCGATTGGAGGAAATGATGGTTAGTAAGAAAAATTTGTCAGATATGATTCGGCAAGAGGGACAAAAATTACCTAATCAGGAAATCAAAGCTGTGGAACCATCAGTTTCAGCAGAGATTATTCCACCAGTAGAGGAAATATCACCTGAGAAGATTAGTGATGTGGCTCCAGCACCCCATCAGAATAATGATATTCAAGCTAATTTAGAAAAACAAGTTCAAGAATTGCAAAAATCCTTGGCTGAAGCCAAAACTCAGGAAGGTAATCTTCAACAAAAAGTGACTGAGTTGCAAGCAGATTTATCAGTCCAAAAGAAATTGGTACAGCAGTTGCAGAAACACTTAGAACAATTCAATGCGGTGAAAGCGGAGTTGGAGCAAGCTCAAAAAGCGGCGAGAGAATTGGCAGATGCCAACTATAATCTTTCTCAGCAATTGGTGGAAACGAAAAAACCGCAGCCGGAAACTAAACCCACAACTTATCGCAAATCAGATCGGGCAATAGTCAAATATCCACCCCTGCCGCCTACGAATGATGATGGTTTTGCCAATAAAATCTGGTTGCTGGATTAAGTTTTCTATCTGATTAAAAACCCTTCTCCCACTGGAAGAAGGGTTTCAAGATCGCTTGAGATTGCTTTTTAAAAACCAGCACTTTCATTCTTAGACTAGCTGATATAGTAACAAAACCGTTAGTATATCTATACCAGAGATAAGGCTTTTCCGGTCGAGGAAGCACACTTGGTCAGATAATTGGGGATAAATTTATCAGGAGCTAAGAACTGGTTGTAGGCTTCGCGGTTTTCTTTTTTCATTTCTATGAAATCGCGATCGCTGATTCTGGCAAAATGTTCTAAAATGAAATCTCCAATGTTATCCAAAGCCGTTACCGGAACCTTCACCAGATGGAGCTTATTCTCGAAAGGAATGGTGACATCTGTATCAATCAGAACTGGAATTCTGCCCGCATTTAAGGCCATGTAAAAGCGTCCTGAATAATTCCCATTCGCTCTCACACAGAGTGCATAATCGCACTTGCTGATATTTTCCACGAACATATTTTCCAGTTTTTCTCGATAGATATTGTCTGGATGGTAATAGTCTGGCAGAGCATTGGTAATATCAAAGTAGCTATCAATTCTGGTATCTGCCTCTAGCAACTTCGCCGCAGTTTCCCGCACTTTGTGGCTCATACCTTTTTGAACGCGGATATGAAACATCCGAGAAGTTTTACCTTGAGATAAAACTGTCTTGATTAAGGGCATGGGCAAAGCTTTGCCTACCTTAAACCATTTGCCTAGAGAAGAAGTTGTTCCGCAAAAACTTATTCTGGGTTTTTGGGAACGAGGCAGAATTGCTAAGGACTCTAAATCAGATTTGGTTTTTTGATTGCTCCAGTAAGGACGCTCTGTTTCAAAGGATTGCTTCAAACTTCTGTAGAGTCCAAACCGCAAAATATTAGCGGTAGGAATATTTAGGGGTATGTCCGAATCACAGGTAGCATCTATGATTAAGGGCTTATCAAAATTTTGAGCTTTTTGAACAGCATCATAGACTGAACTGTTAAAAGTGAGATCTTGGGGACTAAAGGCTTTGTGGGGATAAATGGCTATATCGCAATCTTTAAGCGAATTAACTTCTGTCCATGAAGTTTCGGCAATCAATTTCTCAAAAGCTTTATCTCTGTTTTTGGGGCGCAAAGGCCACAGCAATTCTACCGGAGTGTTTCCAAGCGCATTAAAGGTATAGATTTTCATTAGGCATCTCCAAAAAAAGATTTCACTTACACAAAAAATTGCAGGTTTATGAGGTAATGCGTCAATGCGTACTTCAAAAATCTGGAAACTGGTGTATATCAAGATCGCACCCCTAGTTTCTGGAGATCTCTAACGATCGGTTAAACAGTTAATATCTCTCGATCAACTATAGGTTGGGCATGAGGAACGAGCAAATTGCAAGCGGTTCATTAAGAGTTCACTTGTCTACGCCTAGCTTATAATGGCTTTTTTTCTTTGTCAATAGTTTTTTAGAAATTCCGATTTATATCAGATTATTTCTTTTAAATCGCCTTGCGGCGAACCAAAACTCTAGCTAGCAAAGGATTATTACCCATTTCCCAACCATTGCGTTATCGAGAAAATGATATTAGTATAGTAAATACTTGCTATTGCTAGTTATTGTCATAAATGACAGATACGGGAAGTTGGCATTACCGAGACAAGGGCTGGTAATGCGGGGGCAATTGAAGTAGGCGAGAATTCATTAGTATCTTAAGTTACTCTTTTTTTCCAGGCTTATTGCCTAAAAATGTCACTTGCTGTATGCGAGGATCGTAGCGATCCTCGCATACAGCAAGTCATCTATCGTAATATTTCTTATCCTATCTGGCGGCTAATCCGTTTTCCGGTGGCGGTTCAATTGTTATGGTTGTTAGTATAATGAATTCTCGCTCCCGTCCACAACAACTTCTCGCGCAAAGTCTGAAAATAAGAGTAATTTTCCCGTAAAATAATAAACTTAGCCTGACAATCTGCCATTCGGACATCAACTCGATGTCCAGGCCAAATTGCCGTAGCCAAAATGCCATCCATCCACAATTTAGTGTTTAATTCATAGTCTGCCAAAGGCCAAATACTCACCACTGCACCGGGGGGAATCACAATCGGACGACTGGAAAGACTGAGGGGACAAATGGGCGTGACGGTAATCGCTTCCATCCCGGAATGGACAATCGGACCATTGGCAGAAACAGTGTAACAAGTGGAACCTGTAGGAGTGGAAACAATTAAGCCATCTCCTTGATATTGATCGACTACTTCGCCGTCAATTTCCATTTCCAGAATTGAAGTCAACATTCGATCTGCCGAAGCAGGTTTGACACACATTTCATTTAAAGCCAAAAAGCGATCGCTAACTGGTTTTAAATTTTCCCTTCCCCCTTCAAATAAAGTCGCTTGCAGCATCATGCGTCGTTCCACTGCATAGCGATCTTCTAACATTCTATCCCAAACTAATTCGGTATCTTTAAACTCTTCAAAAGACTCCGTTAAAAACCCCAAGTGTCCGCCCACATTCACTGCCAAAATTGGCACGTCTTGGGGAGCTAAATGCCGCGCCGCCGTTAATGCTGTGCCATCGCCACCGAGAACCACCGCCAGGTCAATTTTTTGGGAAGCAGAAGCCAAAAACACCGGATAGGGATTATCTTTTGGTCCGCTTGGTCCCATCAACACCTGACAATTCCGTTGCTCTAACTGTCTGGCACACTGTTCTGCCAATTGGCGACTGCGAGCATTTCCTGATTTATGGGCGATAATGACTTGTTTTAACTGCACTCTATCTACAATCCCATGCTTTGGGAGGGGAAAAATTCGGCTAAACCTAGGTAGCGGATGCCCGTCGGGGTAATTTCAAACCGACAGGGAAAGACTTCTAATCCTAAAGATACGGCTTCTCGTAACAATTCGCCATAGACCGGATCAAAGCGATCGCCGGGAGCAAATTCTTGACAGTCGCCCCGATTGATAAAATACAGCATAGCGGCTCTGGAGTGGGGTAAAATTGCCATTAGTTCCCGTAAGTGCTTTTGTCCGCGTTCGGTGACAGTATCGGGAAATAGAGCGCGTCGGTTTTGGCATAAGGTGGTACTTTTGACTTCTAAATAAATGGGGCGATCGCTACCTGTAAGGAGAAAATCAATCCGGCTGGATTTATCTTGACCATAAACTACTTCGGGACGGATGGTTTCATAGGGGGATAATTCTGGGAGGAGGAATTTTTCTAGGAGCAGTTTGACTACTTTGTTGGGCAAGTTGGTATTGACTCCGACCCAAGTTGGTTCGTTATCATTGACTTGGATGGCTTCCCAGGTATAGGCGAGCTTGCGTTTGGGGTTGTCGCTGCGAGAGACTAAAACGGGATTGCCAATCAGAGCAATTCCTGTCATTGGTCCGGTATTTGGGCAATGGGCGGTGATGATTTCGCCAGAAGATAGTTGAATGTCGGCAAAGAAGCGTTTGTAGCGTTTGAGTAAAATGCCGGGATAAAGATCTGGGTATTGGAAAAACATAGAAGAAAGAACACGGATTGAATGGATTACGCGGATTGCACGGAGAGGAGTTAGATAAGATGGGAAATTTGAAGCACGCTGATATTACTCAAAAGATTATTGGGGCTGCTTTTGAGGTGCATAAGTTTTTGGGCAATGGGTTTCAAGAGGTGATTTATCAGCGAGCTTTGGCTTATGAAATGGGGGTGGCAGGTTTAAGTTTTGAGCGGGAGATCTCCAAAGATATTTTTTACAAGGATTTGCCGAAGCCAATTGGTACTCGTCGGGCTGATTTTGTGGTGGAGGAAAATGTTTTGGTGGAGTTGAAGGCGGTGATTCAGCTTGAGGATGTGCATTTGGCTCAGGCATTGAATTATTTGAAGGTTTATAAGTTGGAGGTGGGTTTGTTGATTAATTTCGGTAGTAAGAGTTTGACTTTTAAGCGGCTGATTAGGTGATGGGGATGTTGTTGGTCTAATCTACGCTTAAATTAAAAGAGCCAAGTTAAGTATTAACTGTTTGTGACTGAAAAAGAAAAAGCCTCTCGTTCTTTGACTGGCATTGCCGGAATTGTGGCAATGGCGACGCTGATTAGTAAGATTTTTGGATTGTTGCGCCAGCAAGCGATCGCCGCTGCCTTTGGGGTGGGAATGGCGGTTGATGCTTACAATTATGCTTATGTGATTCCGGGCTTTTTGCTGGTGCTGTTAGGGGGAATTAATGGGCCTTTTCACAGCGCCATCGTCAGTGTGTTAGCCAAGCGGGAAAAGTCGGAAGCGGCTCCCTTGGTGGAAACAATGGCGACGATGGTGGGGGGGATGTTGTTGGTGGTGAGTCTGGGGTTGGTGTTGGCGGCGGGGTTTTTTATCGATCTGGTAGCGCCGGGATTGAGTCAGGAAGTGAGAGCGATCGCCATCCAACAATTACAAATTATGGCACCAATGGCGGTGTTGGCAGGACTAATTGGGATTGGGTTTGGCACGCTGAATGCGGCGGATATGTATTGGTTGCCCTCGGTTAGTCCTTTATTTTCCAGTATTACGGTGATTGGCGGGTTGGGAATTTTGGTTTGGCAGTTGGGGGGGCAAGTCAATGCTCCCCAATATGTTCAGTTAGGGGGGACGGTTTTAGCTTGGGGAACGCTCCTAGGGGCAATTCTACAATGGTTGGTGCAGGTTTTTGCCCAGTGGCGAGCAGGGATGGGAACGCTCCGATGGCGGTTTGATTGGCGGCAACCGGGGGTTAAGCAAGTTCTGCAAGTTATGGGACCAGCCACGTTGTCTTCTGGGATGTTGCAAATTAATCTGTACACGGATTTGTTTTTTGCTTCCTATATTCCCCAAGCGGCGGCGGCGATGAACTATGCCGGATTATTAATGCAAATGCCCTTGGGAATTATTTCTAATGTGATTTTAGTGCCTTTGTTACCGATTTTTTCCCGGTTGGCAGCGCCAGAAAATTGGTCGGAATTAAAAGGGCGGATTCGGCAGGGTTTATTATTAACAGCAGTGACGATGTTACCGTTAAGTGCGGTGATGATTGCTTTGGCTGTGCCGATTGTCCGGTTGGTTTATGAGCGCTATGCTTTTAATCAACAAGCATCGCAATTAGTGGCATCGGTATTGATTGCTTCCAGTATTGGGATGTTTGTCTATTTGGGGCGAGATGTTTTGGTGCGGGTGTTTTATGCTTTGGGGGATGGGGAAACGCCGTTTCGGATCAGTATTATTAATATTTTGATCAATGCGGTGTTGGACTATTTTTTAGTTAAACCTTTTGGCGCTCCGGGATTGGTTTTGGCAACGGTGGGAGTCAATTTAATTTCAATGGTGGCGCTGTTGTGGTTGCTGAATAGAAAGTTACATGGTTTGCCTTGGCGAGAATGGAGTACACCATTTTTGGGTTTGGCAGGAAGTAGTGCGATCGCTGGTTTAGTTAGTTGGGGAATTAGTTGGAGTATTCAATATCTATGGAATGCTAACAGTATTCTAATTCAGTTATTGCAGTTGGTGGTAGCAGGTTCCATCGGTTTAGGCGTTTTTGCTCTCTTTGCTGTCAGGTTAAATGTGCCGGAAGTGGAAATATTTGTCACTCGTTTGCGCCAGCGATTTTCTAGATAAGTGTAGGGGTAGCGCCCCCGTGCCTACCCCGTTAAAAGGGCAACCACGGGGGGATTGCCGTTAAAAGGGCAACCACGGGGGGATTGCCGTTAAAAGGGCAACCACGGGGGGATTGCCCCTACGGGAGTGCATCGACTCATTCAGACGCTATTATAGAGACTCTGCGTAAGTCACGATCAAGTTGTTGTTTTTCGTTGCAAAATCACCATCTTTGTACCAACTACCGGACTGCGAGCCAATAAATTACCCTCTAAATCGGCAATTTCCAACTTGCTAAAATCTAATTCCTTGGCACGTCCAAACATTTCTGTAGCTAACTTATCCTGTTGTTCGCTACTAAGCTCGTACCAATCATTAGTGACTTTCACCTGCAAGCGACTACTGGGAAAGTTAGCTTGAATAGATTGAATTAAACCATTAGCATATTGACTGGTGACTTCAGCCACTTGCTTTTGAATTGTCGCTACCAAACTTTGCTCTGGAGTCAAAACCGGGGCGGGTGGCGGAGCTAATTTAATCGGTTGGGCGGATTTAGGAGCAGTTAATTCTGCTGGAGCGATAATCCCCGGAGGAGGAGTTGTCACTACCTTCGGTGTGGTTGTGGCGACTGGTGTGGGTGGAGAGATAGCAATTGGTATGGGTGTAACCTCTACTTTTGGATTCACCGCAATAGCAGAGGGAGTGACAACTGGGGTAACTGTCACTGGAGTTACTGGTGCTACTTCTGGGGGTTTTCCTGGCAGGAGAGATAAAGTTATCCAGAGGAAGAAAATAGGGATACTAGCGATCGCCCCACTCAACCCCCAATCTGGTAACTTATCATTGAGGGAGGCTGGCAGTAGGGAACGGACTTTTTGCAACAGCCCTTGCCATCCTGCCTGCAAGCGGGGCAACCAAAGATTAGTAGTAATTGTCCCAGTTTGGGCGGATGTGGAGTTTGATGTCTGGGAAGGAGTATCTGCTTCCAACTTCGCCACAATCCCTTCCAGCGCCCCAATGGTAAAGCGCAGCACGTTAATACTCTGCTTCTTGAGTAGAGATGTTACTTGCACCCCCGATGGAGCGACTTTTTCCGGCGCTGACTTAGGGCTATTCGTTGGCTCTTCCGGTGGTTGCGGTTGATCTTCTGGCATTTTCCTTCCTCTGCGATCGCACAAACAGGCTGAAAAGTTGTAAATTCTTAAACAATGGCTATCGACAAATCTACCATTTCTCTCCCCCTTGCCTGCTGTCCGAATTTAATTGATTATTGTTTGGTACATTAAAAATGAAATTAAAACGCCGTCATTTATTAGCGATCGCTGGTCTGAGTGGTTTGGGTGGGTTTTTAAAAATCCTCGGCAATCAGAATGCCTCCGTCAGCAATGCCCATCCTGCCCCCAGCCTATCCCCCACCGCCTCCACACCTTTACTACGCTTCATTGCCGTGGCAGACACTGGCACTGGCACTAAAAATCAGTATGCCGTTGCCAAAGCCATGCAACGCTACCACCAGCAAAATCCCTTCAACTTAGCAATTTTGGCAGGGGACAATATTTATACCAATGGTGAAATAGAAAAGATTCGGGAAGTTTTTGAAAAACCCTATCAATATTTGTTGCAGCAAGGGGTGAAATTCCAGGCTTGTTTAGGCAACCACGATATCCGCACTGCCAACGGCGATCTGGAAGTTAGCTATCCGGGGTTTAATATGGCAGGACGTTATTATACTTTTCGTCGAGAAACCGTCCAGGTTTTTGCCCTCGATACTAATCATAATGCTGATTGGACAGCGCAAATGGCTTGGTTAGAGCAGGAACTGAGCCGCAGCGATGCCCCTTGGAAAGTTGTTTTTGGACACCATCAAATTTATGCTTCCGGGATGTATGGTTTAAATCAAGCTTTTGTGGACAGATTTACCCCTTTATTTAAAAAGTATCGCGTCCAATTGTGGATTAATGGTCACGAACACCACTACGAACGCAGTCGTCCCATTGATGGTACTACTTATTTAGTTTGTGGTGGCGGGGGTGCAGAAATTCGCAAAGTGGGACATTCCGAATGGACTGCCTATGCTGCCAGCAGGTTTAGTTTTGCGGCGATTGAAGTTTATGCCGATCAAATGATAATTAGTGGGATTGGTACAGATAATCAAGTATTTGATCGCGGAGTTATCCAGTTGCGATCGTAAAATACTTTCACGCTATACCGCTAGGTTAGCGCGAGCTTCTCCTCTTGGCAGTAGGAGTTTCCTATAGATTACAGCACTTTCGCCGATTCCAAGCGATCGCCCTGCTGAATTTTATCTACCACTTCCATCCCTTGCGTAACATAGCCAAAAACCGCATAGCTCCCATCTAAAAAGGGCAATTCCGTCAGGGCAAAATAAAACTGAGCAGAAGCTGAATCGGGCATTTCTGAGCGAGCCATCGCTACTGCGCCGCGCGTATGTCGCAACTGGGGTGGCTGACTGATATTTGCTGTTTTGAAAGTGCGACTGTAAAGCGGTTCCGATGCCCCTTTCGGTTTAATTTCTAAAGGAATATAACGGGGTTTATTAGTTGCTGGATCGACAAAATTACCCGTACCCCAATAAGCTTTTGGTACATTGGGATCTTTACTTTGGGGATCTCCCCCTTGAACAACAAAAGGTTCAGGCTCTTTCACCACTCGATGAAAGATGGATTGATCGTAAACTCCTCGCTTAACTAAATCCACAAAATTGCCAGCCGTAATGGGGGCATTAGTGCCATCAAGTTCAATCCTAATTGCCCCACCATTAACAATTAGTTCCACCGTGGCTTTACCTTCTAGTCGAGCTAAATTAGTGACTGGTGGCGTAGTAGCTGAAGCAGGCGCAGAAACTGTTGCCGTAGGCGAAGGCTGATTGGGATTTAAAGAACCTGTTTGAGGTGAATCGCAACCGCCTAAAACTAATCCCAGCGTGACCAACAGTAAGACTAAGCAGCGATGAATTACAGTTTTCATATTGATCGTCAGATTCCGTTGTTTTATCCAAAGCAATTGACTTACAGCCCTTCTAAAGGTACTCCCAAAAACCGAGCTAATTCTGCCCCTTTATTTTCTAATTCCGAGAGCGAGATTGGTTGTCCAACTCGAATCAAGGGAATTTCCCGCATTCCCTTCATCCGTAAATACAGCATCCGGCGAGGATTCAGCCCTTCTTTCAGTTCTACTCGAATTCCTTGGGCATCATCTAAAGGTCGGCTAATCTCAATTTGGCGATTTTTACCGGGATAACCCCAACGGAAGATCTTGATTAAACCTGTTTTTTTATTAAATTCGTTAAATCCGCCGCCTACATCCCACAGAATGACTAACCAGAGATAAATACTGAGTAACACCCCGGCAATGCCATAGAAACCCATAGCTAAACCTTGGGGGATAAAAATTAGCTGAGTAGTATTACTTAAGGGGAAGAGATTGACTTTCAGGTAGCTGGAAATTGCAGCCAAGAGAAAGCCAGTTCCCGCCACTAAGACCACTGTCGCCCACCAGTAATTGCTGAGGCGACGAGAGCCTAAAATCTCTTGGCGGAGAAGGAGATTGTCTTGAGATGTAGTTGGGGCAACCATGAGCGCAGTTGAGTTGAGAGGGTTTTGTAGTCAGGGCTGCGATCGCAACCCGATCCAGATTATCTCGCTTCTGGGTATTTGTGCTAGGGGCGATTTGGAGCAAGATCCCCAGATTTGTGAGAAAATCCGTGTCAGATTGTAAAAATTCTGATATTTTTTAGTATATAGAAATGTGAACTCCTCCCGGCGGTATAGTTCGCCGCAATTATCAGCTTGAGGATTTAATTCAAAGCAAGAGGATTTTCAATGACCATAGCTCTAGGACGCGCCCAAGCAGAGCGGGGATGGTTTGATACCGTCGATGACTGGCTCAAACGCGATCGCTTCGTCTTCGTCGGCTGGTCTGGCCTACTACTCTTCCCCTGTGCTTACCTAGCACTAGGCGGCTGGCTCACCGGAACCACCTTCGTCACCTCCTGGTACACCCACGGCCTCGCCTCCTCCTACCTGGAAGGCTGTAACTTCCTCACCGCCGCTGTTTCCACCCCTCCCAACAGCCTCGGACACTCGATTCTCTTCCTTTGGGGACCCGAAGCCCAAGGAGACTTCACCCGCTGGTGTCAGCTAGGGGGATTGTGGACATTCATCGCCCTGCACGGAGCCTTTGGTTTAATCGGCTTCATGTTGCGGCAGTTTGAAATTGCCCGTCTTGTTGGCATTCGTCCCTACAACGCCTTAGCCTTCTCCGGCCCCATTGCCGTCTTCGTTTCCGTCTTCTTAATGTATCCCCTCGGTCAATCCGGCTGGTTCTTTGCCCCCAGTTTTGGCGTAGCCGCGATTTTCCGGTTTATTCTGTTCTTACAAGGCTTCCACAACTGGACTCTCAACCCCTTCCACATGATGGGAGTGGCCGGGATTCTGGGCGGAGCCTTACTTTGTGCCATCCACGGTGCTACGGTAGAAAATACCCTGTTTGAAGATGGGGATCAGGCTAACACCTTCCGCGCCTTCAATCCAACCCAATCGGAAGAAACCTATTCCATGGTGACTGCGAACCGTTTTTGGTCGCAAATCTTTGGGATTGCCTTCTCCAACAAACGCTGGTTGCACTTCTTCATGTTGTTTGTGCCAGTCACTGGATTGTGGATGAGCGCCGTCGGCATTGTCGGTTTAGCACTCAATCTCCGGGCCTATGATTTCGTTTCCCAAGAAATTCGGGCGGCGGAAGACCCAGAGTTTGAAACTTTCTATACCAAGAACATTTTGCTGAATGAGGGCATTCGCGCTTGGATGGCTCCTCAAGATCAACCCCACGAAAACTTTATTTTCCCTGAGGAGGTATTACCGCGTGGTAACGCTCTCTAGTTCAACAGCCGGAAACCGCGACATAGAATCCTCTGGATTCGCTTGGTGGTCTGGTAACGCTCGCCTGATCAATCTTTCTGGAAAACTGCTGGGCGCTCACGTTGCTCATGCTGGCCTGATTGTCTTCTGGGCAGGAGCGATGACTTTGTTTGAAGTCGCGCACTTTGTCCCCGAAAAGCCTTTGTACGAACAAGGTTTCATTCTGCTGCCTCACTTAGCTACCCTCGGTTGGGGTGTTGGTCCTGGCGGTGAAGTCATTGATACCTTCCCTTATTTCGTGGTTGGCGTTCTCCACCTAATTTCTTCTGCCGTTCTTGGTTTGGGCGGCATTTATCACGCCATTCGCGGCCCAGAAGTCCTAGAAGAATATTCTTCTTTCTTTGGCTACGACTGGAAAGATAAGAACAAAATGACCACCATCATCGGCATCCACCTCATTCTGTTAGGACTAGGTGCTTTATTGCTGGTGTTGAAAGCGATGTTCTTTGGCGGCGTTTATGACACCTGGGCCCCAGGTGGCGGCGACGTGCGCGTGATTACCAATCCCACTATTAACCCCGCTGTCATCTTTGGCTATCTAATTCGCTCTCCCTTTGGTGGCGAAGGTTGGATCGTCAGCGTTGATAACATGGAAGATGTGATTGGCGGTCACATTTGGATTGGTTTGATTTGTATTAGTGGCGGTATTTGGCACATCCTTACCAAACCCTTTGGTTGGGCTCGCCGCGCTTTAATCTGGTCTGGAGAAGCTTATCTCTCCTACAGTTTGGGCGCTTTGGCTCTGATGGGCTTTATTGCTTCTTGCTTTGTCTGGTTTAACAACACTGTTTATCCCAGCGAATTTTTTGGTCCGACTAACGCTGAATCTTCTCAAGCTCAAGCTTTGACCTTCCTGGCTCGCGACCAAAAACTGGGCGCGAACGTTGGTACGGCTCAAGGCCCAACTGGTTTAGGAAAATACCTGATGCGCTCTCCGACTGGGGAAATTATCCTCGGCGGTGAAACGATGCGTTTCTGGGATTTCCGCGGCCCTTGGTTAGAGCCTCTGCGGGGACCAAATGGTTTAGATCTGAATAAGATCAAGAATGATATTCAACCTTGGCAAATCCGGCGCGCGGCTGAGTACATGACTCATGCTCCTAACGGTTCATTGAACTCGGTGGGCGGGATTATTACCGAAATCAACGGTTTTAACTACGTCAACCCCCGCGCTTGGTTGTCAACTTCGCACTTTGTACTAGCTTTCTTCTTCTTTATCGGTCACTTGTGGCACGCGGGACGCGCCCGGGCTGCGGTGGCTGGTTTTGAGAAAGGTATTGACCGCGAAACTGAACCAGTGCTGTCTATGCCGGAGCTAGACTAAAAATCTCCCCACAAAAAAGAATTTTATTTAGTTTCTTTTTTTGCTCCTGCACTCTAGCAGGAGCTTTTTTGTTTCAGGATTGACAAAAAAATAAATGGATTGAGAATGATGGCAATTGAAATTCTACCTTTTCGATTTGAGTTAGATCTATTGGCGATCGCTGGCACTTGTTTATGGTCTTTGGCTTTATACTTGGGGGGTTCATCTGTAGGAGAGTGGGTAATAGCCCAACTGCATCGCTGGTTTAATTTTGCCGAGCGGTGGCTGTATACTTCCCAAGAGGAGTTTGATCGCACTCGTCCAGCTAGAGAATCCCAAAATGCTTTTTATGCCTCTTTGTTCAGTATTGTGCCTTTTTTAGGAGTGGGAGTATTGTGCAATTATGGAATTGAATTAGGCTTGGGACGCGGTTGGACAATTAGTGTCGGGATGATGGCTTGTATTGCTTGTGGGATTTATGAGTTGGGCAAGCGAGACGGCAAAGCTTAAATAGCACAAGGTAAATCGATAGTGAAGCAACTGCCCACACCTAGTTCGCTCAAAAAATTAGTAATGGCTACCAGATTTCCGATGATGAACGGCAGTTACCGCGTCAGGATTGATGACTTTGCCATTTTCAACTATGGCATAAACTAACCAGTGATCGCCACATTCCATCCGCTTATCAACGGAACATTCTAAATAGGCGAGGGCATCATTTAAGACTGGGCAACCATTCCGCGCCTCGCTGACATCTAATCCGGCAAAACGATCTTCTCCAGGGGCAAAATTCTTCAGGAAATGCCGCCGCAACTGTTTACCTTCTGCCAAAATATTTAAAACAAATTTGCCTCCAGAGTGCATCAGAGATTCAATCGCTCGCTCTTTAGCAACGGCAATTGTTAAACCGGGAGGATTAAAAGTTGCTTGGGAAACCCAAGAAGCTAACATGGCGCTAGTCAGTTCTCCTTGTTTAGTTGTCACCACTGATAGAGAACCGACAATTCGCCCTACAGCTTGTTCAATTCTGGCAGCTTGCGATTCCCCAACTGATTGCCGAGGTACGCGAGTTCGCTTGGCTTTTTTCAAGGTTTGGGCAAAATCTGTACCAGCTTCTTCGCAATATTTCAGGGTAATTTCTGTCGGTTTAAATTTAGCCCGGATGGGTTCAAAACCAAACTTGTAACCAGCATCTTTTAACTTTCCTTCTAATAAGTCAATGGCTTCTCCGCTCCACCCAAAGGAACCAAAAACCCCGGCTAATTTAGTTTTGCTGACAGTAGATAAAACTGTGCCTAAAGCTGTTTGAATTTGCGTTGGGGCGTGACCGCCCAGAGTAGGAGAACCAATGATAAACCCATCAGCTTTTTCTAAAACCGTGGCAATTTCGGTGGGTTCCACAAACTCGCAATTAATTGATTCTACACCCACACCTGCTTTCGTAATTCCCAGTGCGATCGCTTGTGCCAAAGCTGCGGTATTTCCGTAGGCAGAGGCATACAGCAGGGCAACTGTGATCTCCTGAGCCTGTTGTTGGTTGCTCCATTGTTGATAGAAATGGGTTAGTTCTGTTAAACCATAACGCACCAAAGGACCGTGACCTGTAGCATAGAGAAAAGCCTCGTTAAAAGCCGCTAACTTATCCAAAGCTGTTTCCACTTGTCGGGCATGGGGAGCCATCAAACAGTCAAAATAATAGCGGCGATCTTCGCTTAAGGTTGTCCAGCCTTCATCAAATACTTGATCGCCGCAAACGTGCGCTCCAAAAAACTTATCGGTAAATAGAACTTTGGTTTGGGGATTGTAGGTGCAAAGTTCATCGGGCCACCGGGGAGTAGGAGTAGGAATAAATTGCAGATGATGACCTTTGCCTAAGTCTAAATCTTCTTCACCCCGTACCACCATGATATTTAGTTCATGGTCTGGCAACAGGTTTTTGAGGGCGATCGCGCCGGGATTAGAAGTAATAAAATTAATCTGGGGCGCTAACTCTAATAGGGTTTTCAGGGTAACGGCTCGATTGGGGTTAACATGGCCTAAAATGACATAATCTAATTGTTGGACATTCAGGCGTTGTTGTAAGGCGGCGAGGAAGATTTCACTAAAGGATTCTCCCGGCGGATCAAATAAGGCGATTTTGTCGGCTTGTAGGAGGTAGGAATTGGCAGTTGTACCGCGCTGCAAACCATATTCAATTTCAAATTTTAGCCGATCCCAAGTGCGCGATCGCAGGACGGTGGTATCAGCAGCAATGGGGAGAACTTGAACGTCGCGGGGTTTGAGATTCATGGTGATTTAGGGGGGATTTTTTTTAACGCAAAGGGGGTTTGAGGATACTCCTAATATTTTAGGTTTTTTTTAACGCAAAGGTCGCAAAGGGGGCGCAGAGGGCGCAGAGAGGGTTAGAGGTTGTTTACTACTCGTTTTATGCCTTCTTTGAGCAAGGGAACGTTGAAGTTAATTAGGAGTCCTAGTTTGAGGTTGGCTAATCTCAGATGAGTTAAAAGTTGGGATTGGTGAATGGGATGAAGGGATTCTACGGCTTTGAGTTCGACAATGATTTTGTTCTCAATTAATAGATCTGCTCGATAGCCGCATTCTAGATGTACCTCTTCGTAAACTAAGGGTATAGGTTTTTGCCTTTCCACTTTTAACCCAGCTTTAATTAACTCGTGGTACAAACAAGCTTCGTAGGCTGATTCCAATAATCCCGGTCCCAAAGCAGAATGAACTTTTAACCCACAACCAATAATTACCGTTGACAACTCATTCTCATTCATTTCCTTTGCGTCCTTTGCGCCCCCCTTTGCGTCCTTTGCGTTAAAAAATCTTCTTAATAATGGTTCCCAACTTTGCGATGGTGAACTGCTGTCATGGCATCAGGTTTAGAAACCCGTCCAGCTTGCACGGTACTATAAACAACCCAATGATCGGCACATTCTAAACGGCTAACTACTTGACATTCCATGTAGGAAAGAGCATCAGTCAGAATGGGTACGCCGTTTTCGCTAGGTTGGTTTTTCACTCCGGCAAAACGATCTGCACCGGGAGGGAAACGTTTCAGAAAATGCTTCATTAGAGCTTGATAATTGCCTTCTTCCAACACATTTAAAACAAAGCGATCGCCTGCGTGCATCATTGATTCAATGGCGCGATCTTTGGCAACGGCAATGGTGACACCCAGGGGTTCAAAACTGGCTTGGGCTACCCAAGAGGCAAGCATAGCGCTGGAAAAGTCGCCTTTTTTGGCAGTGATAATATAGAGTCCGCCGCTAATTCGTCCCAAGGCTTTATCTAATTCGGAATCCAGGGACTTCATTTGTTTGATACTGCGATCGCGGGTGAGTAATTGCCCTAAGTCTGTTCCCGCTTCTTCGCACAATTGATAGGTGGCTTCGCTGGGGGTTTCTTTAATTAGAATGGCTGGGAAAGCTTCGTTTAAACCCAATTCTTTGAACTTGTTTCGTAGGGGATAGGCTGATTCATCATCTCCGCCGCCGGATTCCAATAAACCAAAACTTTGTTTGGCTTTGGCGGCGGCCAAAATGGTGCTTAAAGCGGCTTGGGAATAGTTATTATTGGAGATGGGTGGCATCCCAATAATAAAGGCTGAAGCATTGTTGAGTAATTCGGTAATTTCTTGGGGTTCGGCGGATTTGAGATCCATCATTTCTACGGCTACCCCAGTTTTGGTAATCCCCCGCGCGATCGCTTGGGAAAGGCGATCGCTATAACCGTAGTCGGAAGTGTAAAATAGTGCTACGTTGGTTTCGGTCTTAGTTTGGGCTTGACTCCACTGTTTATAGCGTCCGGTTAACTCTTTGACATTGTAGTGCAGCAGGGGTCCATGACCTGTGGCAATGGTTTGAATTTCTGGTAATTCTGCCATCCGCTTCATGGCAGCCAGCACGGAACGAGCATTTGGTCCCATCAAGCAATCATAGTAATATTGAAAGTCTTCTTCAATGGGAGCTAAATCTTGGTCGTAGAGACTATCGGTACAGTAGTGCATCCCAAAGGCATCGCAAGTATAGAGGATGTTGGTTTGATAGTCGAAAGTAAAGATGGTATCAGGCCAATGGAGATTAGGAGCGCTGACAAATTCTAGTTTGTGTCCGCCACCCAAGTCCACTTGGTCGCCATTTTTGACGATTTGCCGTTCAAAGGGTTGGTGAACCAGGTTTTCTAAGAACTGAATGGCAACTTTGGAGGCGACGATGGTGATTTGGGGAGCCAGCGCCAGGAGATCTTTCACTAAACCACTGTGGTCTGGTTCGGTGTGACTAACGATCAGATAATCAATCTGGGTAGGATCGACCAATCCTTTTAGGGTATCCAGGTATAACTGGCGAAACTTTTCGTGGGAGGTATCGACCAGGGCGATTTTTTCTCCCCGAATCAGAAAGGAGTTATAGGTAGTACCGTTTTGCAGCCCAAATTCAATGTCAAAGCGATCGCGATCCCAGTCCAGGGAACGGATTGCCGTAGTATTCTGGGCAATATCGGCGGTTTGTAGCGTCAGGCGGCGTTGGGTTTTTTCGGCGATCGCTACCATTACGGCGCTCCTTATTGACAACTGATCAATATTTTTTTCATCTTCAATTGTCGCATGAGAAACTTGTCAAGTTTTATTGAAAAAACCTATCGCTAGGTTAAAAAAAAATCGCTCTATCCTCACGCTTGCCGAACTTATAGTTTGATCGACAAGATGGCGATCGCCACCCCTTGCTAATTTTTGGCTAATTTGGTATGCTGTTCTCATAATGGGAAAGGTGCGCCCATATAACCAAAAAATCTTGCCGCCAAAGCTGAATATCGCGATATTCTTGATCGGGAGCCAAAATTAAACCAGGCACTCCCTATTCCCCATTCCCTAATTTCTTTCAACAACCCCGCCCTGAAAGGGACGGGGATTGACTGAACCAATTCGGACAACGTAAGCGTTGAATAGCCCGTTGAGACTTGATTTGGTACAGACTTCCGAATACTTCCCTAGTTCGGATATTTCTAATCCTGATTGGTACAGGAGTTGGGTTAAGCCAAGACATCTTAATCAAGTTGGGCGAAGGGACTTAAACATTTTTGGGTTATACCAAATCATGCGAATTCCAGT
>CAKZHE010000293.1:0-17500 GCA_936920195.1 uncultured cyanobacterium
CTATCGCCCAGTCAATGTGTGCGTTAAATATTGATGCACACTGATTCATCAGATTTAAAAATCTTTCATCAGGCAATGTGACTGGGACAGAGACGGTACGTTTCATCAATTAATTAAATCTGTTAAGCGATTCGTGTGATATCTTAATAAACCTTTTAAATTATCGCTGCTCGATTCCTTGGTGATGAATACGATCTCAACTATACCTACGATTCAGAGAATTGGTATAAGTTGTGATAAATTATGACTTTGCACTACAAAATGCACTACAAAATTGAAATCTGGGCCTAAAATAAGAAAGCACCCAATTCCCCGTTCCCTGTTCCCTGTTCCCTGTTCCCTGTTCCCTTATCAATCCATCTCCCCTTGATCCAAGCAGAAACCCTCGAACTCCTAGAATGGCCCCGCCTGTGCCAGCACCTAGCCACCTTTGCCGCCACTAAGTTGGGGGTGGTAGCGGCGCGGCAATTGTCGATTCCTAGCACTCCGGCAGAAACTCTTCATTTGCTCGCCCAAACTCAGGAAGTTTACCAACTGGAAAACCGCTTGCTGACAGGACTTTCTTTTGAAGGGATTCAGGATATTGGCGAATCTTTGGAGCGAGCAGCAATTGGTAGTATTCTCGCTGGAGAGGAACTGCTGGCGATCGCTACTACCCTCAACGGCGTGCGACGATTGCGGCGAACTATTGATGAACAAGAGGATGTGCCAGTTCTCAAAGCGTTGGTGGCAGAAGTTCGCACTTATCCCGAATTAGAGCAGGAAATTCACCGCTGCATTGATGAACGGGGCGATGTGACTGACCGGGCCAGTGTAAAATTAGCAGCAGTGCGACAACAATTGCGCCAAGTGCGCGATCGCATTTATCAAACTCTCCACAGTATTTTGCAACGGCAAGGCAATGCCATTCAAGAACAGTTAATCACCCAACGGGGCGATCGCTTTGTGATTCCGGTGAAAGCACCTCAAAAAGATGCCATTCCCGGTATTGTTCACGATTCTTCTAGCAGCGGCGCAACTCTGTATATTGAACCCCAGGCAATTGTTTCCCAAGGCAACCAATTGCGGCAATTGCAACGGAAGGAGCAGGTAGAAGCGGAAGTGATTCGCCAAGGGTTGACGGAACAAGTGGCAGCGGTGAAACTAGATTTGGATCTGTTGTTGGCGATCGCCACTACATTAGATTTAGCCACAGCTAAGGCACGTTATAGTAATTGGTTGGGAGCCAATCCCCCTCATTTAATTAATACTAATTCCCAAACTCAAAATTTACCGATTACTCTCCGACAATTGCGCCATCCCCTATTAATTTGGCAGGAGCAACACGAACAAGGCGCGGCGGTTGTGCCAGTGGATTTAAAAATTCATCCCTTGATTCGAGTGGTGACAATTACTGGTCCCAATACCGGGGGAAAAACAGTTACTTTAAAAACCTTGGGTTTAGCGGCTTTGATGGCAAAGGCGGGTTTATTTGTGGCGGCGCGAGAACCAGTAGAATTGCCTTGGTTCGATCAAGTGCTGGCAGATATTGGGGATGAACAATCTTTACAGCAAAGTTTATCGACTTTTTCGGGACATATTCGCCGCATCAGTCGAATTATTAATGCCATTGAAAATCCATCTTCAAAGCTGGAAAATTCAGCTTTAGTATTATTAGATGAAGTGGGAGCGGGGACAGATCCGGCGGAAGGCAGTGCATTAGCGATCGCCCTTTTACAATACTTGGCAAATCAAGCTTTACTGACGATTGCCACTACCCATTACGGCGAACTGAAAGCGCTCAAATATCAAGATGAAAGGTTTGAAAATGCTTCGGTAGAATTTGATGATAGTACCCTCAGTCCCACCTATCGGTTATTATGGGGCATTCCCGGACGTTCCAATGCCTTAACTATTGCCAGTCGCTTAGGTTTAAAAACCGACATTGTGACAGCGGCGCAAGGGATGGTAGGCGGTGATTCCCAAGAAATGAATGAGGTAATTGCGGGATTAGAAAGTCAGCGGCGCAGTCAGGAATCTAAGGCGAAGGAAGCGGATAAATTATTACAACAAGCCGAAAGATTGCATCAAGAATTGTCTCGGAAAACCGCAATTTTGCAAGAACGGGAACGGGATTTAAAACTTTCTCAAGAATTAGCAGTTCAACAAGCGATCGCTCAAGCCAAAGCTGAAATCGCCGCTGTGATTCGTCGCTTGCAACAAGGTACGGCAACGGCTCAGGATGCCAGGGAAGCCACCACCGCCGTCCAGGAAATTGCCGAAAAACAACTTTCCCAAACCAAGCCTAAATCTAAAGGGTTTATTCCTCAAATTGGCGATCGCATTCGGATTCCTCGCCTCGGACAAACTGCCGAAGTATTAACTAATCCCGATGAATCTGGAATGTTTTCTATCCGTTTTGGGATGATGAAAATGACGGTAGGATTAGCAGATATTGAATCTTTGGATGGACAGAAACCGGAGGTAAAAGTTACTAAAACAGTGCCAAAAACTCCCGACACAAATTCCGCTCCCCCGGCGACTAAAACCGCTAATGCTGCCATTCGGACTTCTCAAAATACGGTGGATATTCGCGGCAGTCGGGTGGCAGATGCGGAAGTGGATTTAGAACAAGCGATCGCGAAAGCAACTGGTGCGGGAACTCTCTGGATAATTCACGGCAAAGGTACGGGAAGATTGCGTCAAGGTGTCCATGAATTTTTACAGCAACATCCCCAAGTAGAGCGCTTTCAATTAGCAGAATCCTCTGATGGTGGTGCTGGAGTCACAGTCGTTTATTTACATTGATTCCCGTTGGGGGAGAGATTGATTTTAACGCAAAGGACGCAAAGTTCTCGCCAAGAGCGCAAAGGGAAGAATGGCATAGTTAATTATGAAAAAAATATTTGCCAATTTCGATTTAGAGGGAATTTTTGTTTACCAAGCTTTTAAACCTGAAATTGCTGAGGAAGCATTGCGGTTGGGAACTTTTGGGAAAGGTTTCAACCTGGAAAGAATGACTTGGATTAAACCTTCCTTTGGTTGGATGCTTTATCGCTCTGGTTATGCAACTAAACATAGACAAGAACGTATTCTGAAGATTAAACTTAGTCATGCAGGTTTTCAGGCAATTCTTTTCCAGGGAGTACCGACAGTTTTTGATCGCAATTTATTTGCCACGGAATTAGATTGGCAAAAAGCCCTCAATCAAGGGGATGTTCGCTATCAATGGGACCCAGATCGCAATCTCAGGTTGCACAAATTAGAACGCCGTGCCATTCAATTAGGTATTCGCGGTAAGACGGTGCAAAATTATGTCGATAAGTGGATTATTGGGATCGAAGATGTTACGGCTTTGGCGCAGCAAATTCACAATGCTATCGCCCATAAAATGTCAGAATTACCCCTAGTCCCCGAAGAACAAGTCTATGAAGTCAGCCCAGAAATTGCTAAAATCTTAGGTCTAATCTAAATAGTGTCAACCTTTAACTCCACTACCAATATCAGTCGCCACAATGTAGCGCTGCAAAAATAAAAATAGCAACATCACTGGAGCAATGGAAATAATTGAGCCAGCGGCAATTAATCGCCAATCGAGGGAAAATGTCCCTGCCAAAGTTGCCACGCCCAAGGGGAGAGTATAATATTCTGGACGATCTAAAACAATTAAAGGCCAAAGAAAATCACTCCAAGAACCAATAAAGACAAAAATAGCTAAAGTTACTAGGGCGGGGCGTACAGCAGGCAACATGATGTGCCACCAAATCCCTAATTCCGTACAGCCATCCAACCGCGCCGATTCTTCCAATTCTTTCGGCACTCCCTGAAAGGCTTGCCGCAACAAAAAAATCCCAAAAGCCGAAGCCAACCCAGGTAAAATTACTCCTAAATAAGTGTTTCGCAAACCTAGTTGCACTGTCAAAATATATAGGGGAATCATCACAATCTGAAAAGGGATGGCAATGGTAGAAACTATCCCAGATAAAATTAGATCTCGTCCCCGAAAATCTAATCTAGCTAAGGGATAAGCGGCTAAGGAACAAAAGAGTAAATTGAGCGTGACGGTTAAAACTGCTACTAGGGTACTATTAAATAGATACTGCCCAAAAGGATTGGTTTGCCAAACCTTAATATAGTTTTCTAAGGTTGGTTGCTGAGGCCATAATTGGGGTGGAAATTGAAAGATATTTTCCGTTGGCGATTTTAGGGAAGTTCCAATGAGCCAAAAGAGCGGAAAAAGCATAGTAAGCGCGATCGCACTCAATAAGACATAGGTAGCTAAAGTTTTAATTTGAGCCTTATGAACCCTAAGAAATTTTTTT
This sequence comes from uncultured cyanobacterium, assembly GCA_936920195.1. Taxonomy (GTDB): domain Bacteria; phylum Cyanobacteriota; class Cyanobacteriia; order Cyanobacteriales; family FACHB-T130; genus CAKZHE01. The sequence goes on from CAKZHE010000293.1 coordinate 4,302, forward strand.
ACCATAATAGCCATTTTCTGTGCAAACCCCATCTAAAGGTCGATCCCAATCATCAATGGGCAATTGGTCAAAATAGCCAAAGTCAAAGACAATGGCGATCGCCGATCTTACTCTAAAACTACTCAACATTCGATCGTAATAGCCCCCCCCGTAACCCAAACGGTAGCCGAAGGCATCCCCAGCCACTGCCGGAACTAGGATCAAATCGACCTCAGAGGGGTTTAAAATAGGTGCATCTGGGGGTGGTTGTGGAATCCTATATGCTCCGGTTTGCAAAAGTTCTCCCGGCTGCCATTGATGCCAAGAGAGGGATTTACCGATAATTCGGGGAAACCCCCATTGCTTGCCATTCGTAAACAGGGAACTGAGATCTGGTTCTTGGCGAAAACTAAAGTAAGCCAGGATACTCCGAGCTTGGGTAAATAGGGGTAAAATTTGAAGATGACTGACTAAGCGATCGCTCTTTTCCCGCCATTCTTGGGCAGATAAAGCTTGGCGAGTCTGGAGTAGCGATCGCCGCAATTCTGATTTAGTTAGTAATGGGGCTGGATTCAATTGATTTCTGAATTTAGTTTATGCACGCACTACGCTATTTTTACCTGGGTTCCGCTGCCATTCTAGTCGCCGTTGCTGCCAATCTGATCCATTCTCCCACAGCGATCGCCGAATGGATACGGATCAAAACCGATGAAAGGCAGAATATCTACTATGTTGATACTACCACCATTGAAACCAAAGGAAGTCAGCGCTACTTTTGGTCTTACATCGTTTTTGGCACTCCCTACGAAGCTGAAAATAAATTAGTCTATAGTTCTGCCTACTATTTATCAGTCAACTGTCAGGAACAACTCTTTAACCTGCATTTCAAAGAATTACTGGATGAAAATAGGCAGGTAATTAAAGAATACGATTATAGTGATAATAATGTAGCTGGCGCTCCAACTCCAGGTTCTAGTGAAGAGGCTTCCTTAAAGTTCGTTTGTTCTCGCTAACAAAGTCATGAATTTCCTTGATTATGTTTCAATACAATCCCCTTTTATGCTGGCCTAGTGCCGAAGATTTACCTGACTCTGATGATACTCCAGTGGACAATCAATTACAACATCTGATTCCGGGCTTGTTGGAACTAATTTTAGCTATGGTTTGGGCAGAAAGAAGAGATTGGTTTTTTGGGGTAGATATGGGTATTTATTATCATCCCGAAATCCCAGCCATTGTCCCGGATGGATTTTTAAGTATAGGCGTAGAAAGAGTTATAGATGAAGGATTGCGCCTAAGTTACGTGCTGTGGGAAGAACAAAAAGTCCCCATTTTAGCCTTGGAAGTAGTTTCCCAACAGCGGCGAGGAGAATATACGGAAAAGAAGAAATTGTATGCGGAAATGGGGGTGTTATATTATGTAATTTACAACCCTTTCCGTCGCCGCAAAGCGGTTTTAGAAGTTTATCGTCTAGTGAATAGTGAATATGTCTTGCTAGCGGGAAATCCCCTGTGGATGCCAGAAATTGGTTTAGGAATTGGGACAGATAGGGGAACTTATCAGGGAATTACAAGGGAATGGTTGTATTGGTATAATCAAGCTGGGGAGAGATTATTAACTCCTGAAGAAAGAGTTTCAGAAGCTGAACAAATTGCCCAAGTAGAAAGACAACGTGCAGAAACTGAAAGACAACGTGCAGAAAGATTAGTAGAAAGACTACGCACGCTCGGCATCGATCCTGAATCTCTTGATTGAAAAAAGAGGCTAGTCTGGCTGCATTTTCCGCAAACGGTTCTCGCTCCTGTAAGAAATCAAGAACAATATTGGTATCAATCAAAATTCGTATTACTGGCATTTTTCGGTAAGATAATTCACATAATCCTCTTTCGCATCAGCCTCCCCTATTGGTGCCGAACTTTTGGCAATCCCCCGTAGTCGAGACAGGTTGCCCTGTTTCAACTTGGGATATGTTTCTCGTTTTAGAGACTCCAACAGAGTTTTTACCAACTGCCAGCGATCGTTAGTTGACAACTGCAAGACTTGTTTTTGCACTTCTGGTAATGTCATCTGTTTTCCAAATCCACTTGCTTAACGATTTCCACATCCAAATCTACTAATTCTGCCACTCGCTGAATAGTGAAACCTTGAGCTAGCAACCTCGAGGTCACTTCCAATTTACCTTCCAATTTACCTTCCAATTTACCTTCCAATTTACCTTCCAATTTACCTTCCAATTTACCTTCCAATTTGCCTTCCAATTTGCCTTCTTCCTTGGCTTCTTGGTAAACCCTGGTGTGTTTAATCAGGTCTAGATTCAACATGGTTTTTATCTCCTCTGTGCTTAACTTTGGGAATTTGTAGAGAACTATTGTTTGGATAAACTGCAAAACCTGCTCTTGGAGAACCGGATCGCTTAACTCTTGTTGCGCTTGGACAACTAATTGCGGGGCAATTTTTTGGGCTTGCGATCGCCTTTCTACAATTAATTTCACTATGCCTACCCCTAAAGAAAATTCTAATCCGGTTTTCCTTAGCTCGTCAAGGTAAATCAGGCGCAGGTGCGGTTCTATTAGGGCGCGATAGCGGGAGGGAATAGTGTTTTTCTGGCGGCGGCGCTTATAAATTACTATGGCATACCAGTCCGGATTGGGCGGCTGATATTGGCTGAAGTAGAGGAAAATGCTAGTAAATAGCCGTTCATAAAATCTCGGATCGTTGTAGAATTGAATTTCTACAAAATAAAGCGGTTGATGCGAAAATTCTGCCAAGGGGCAAAATAACCCATCTAGCCTAAAAGCCAATTGTTTAATTTCTGGAGCTTGGAATTGGTAGGTATTCGGATCGATCTCTGGTTGCCCAATTAATTCAAAAAAGATGTTGGGAAACTCTTTGAATATTTCATAAAAAATTGTGTCGGTTTTCATCAATCTTTACTTATTACTCATAGTAATATTGCTGGTTGACAACTGCAATACTTGTTTTTGCACTTCTTGTCATGTCATAGGGTGGGCAATGCCATCTAAGGCTAACATGGCGTTCTCAGATGTTGTTGGCAGTGCATCGGCCTACAGAAACTCTCATTCTTCAATTGCACAAATGATTCAGAGGCGCTATAGTGGATTATAGTACAACTTTGTACTATAATCCAGTGTTAATAGTGAAAATAGAATAAAAAGCCACTGAACTATGAGCATCACAGAGATAAAAATAGCCGTAAAGCAACTTTCGCAAAATGAACTGGCAGAGTTTGTCGAATGGCTAGACGAGTTTCAAGAGTCCTTATGGGATAGGCAAATTGAAGAAGATTTGAAAGCTGGCAAATTAGATCCTTTGATTCAACAAGCAGAAGCAGCATTTAGTGAGGGAAAGTGTCGGCAAATTTGAAGCATTTCACTACACCTGAATTTTGGGAATGTTACCGCCAACTGCCGGAAGAAATTCGAGAGCTAGCAGATAAAAACTATGAATTGCTTAAGGCAGACTCGAAACATCCATCACTTCGCTTCAAGCAAATTGGCAATTTATGGTCAGTGAGAGTGGGAAAAAACTACAGAGCGTTAGGGTTTGACAAACCAGAAGGAATTTTATGGTTTTGGATAGGTTCTCATGGTAATTATGATGGTATTCTTGCTCATCAATAGCGAAGTAACAAGCAAATTATAGCAACGGACAAATTCTCTAAACAAACAGACTCACTTTTCCAAATTCACTTGCTTAACTACTTCTAATGGTAAATCTAGCGCTTCGGCAATTTGTTCATCGCTCAAGCCAAACTGTCTTAATTTGCTAACTGTGTCGATTTTAGTTGGGAATTTAGAAGTTTTAGACTGACTTTCATCAGTAGTAGCAGGTCGATCGGGACAAATGTTAATATAGCCAAAAATGTTGTTATTGCCAAAACTAACGTTTTGATTACCTTGTCTTTCTAGTACGGATTTAAGATTACCCTTATCAACTGGTTCGTTAAAAGTATCCGATAACATTTGCAAAAGCTCGTAACCTACATCCTTAACATGACCTTCAGTAAGACGATAAGTATCTGCAATCTCAGAATACTTCTGTTGCTTTAGTATGCCTTCGATAATTCCATGCTGCAAGTCGTTTAGATGCTTGCCCGTCTTGGCATAGATGGCTTTATCCACAAATTGTAATACCTCACTAATGCCCATTTGCATAGCTATAAGACAACAATAGATATCTTACCCTACTTCTTCCGCTTTTTTCCGTCTTGCACCCAATTTTTATAAAGATCCGTCTTTTTCCGCTTTTCAAGCTTGGAGCAGGTGGTCTAGCATAGATATACAGGAATTAAAAACATTTGTTTAACCCTGTCCCTTGTGCGAAAAACTTATTATTCAAGGAGAAAGAATGAAAAAATACACTTTTGCGTGTTGTGATTCTGGCAAAGCTGCTGACTCATACAACGAAATGAAAAACTACTTACCTTCGATTACCAAACAGGTAAACAAAACAAAGGAAATGTCCAAAGAGGTCAACTCTATAATTTAGCTATAGAGTTATATTTGCGCTGGTAAATATTTACCAGCGTATTTTTACATCAATACAATTAGCTTCTAAAAGACTATGAAATTTCAACTACCTAATATGACTATTGATTTAAACTTGGAAGGTCAAAGCAATATTAAAAAAATTAAATCCATTAAAACTGTTTTAATAATGGTTCTTGCCTATTGGATTGACATAAGTGAAAGCCGCAAAACTTATTATAAAAAAGTTTACGATAAAGAACTCGAAAAGTCGAGACTGATAAATCTAAAAAAATTTGCGAATCCTAGATTGATTAATTTTCTATTACCGACCAGACAGGATGGCAGAAGACTTAATGAAATAAATAACAGTCTTTATGGCGCATTAGAACATGGAATCACATACGAATTAAATAATCCTTATTCGTGTCCAAGAATGTTGTCTATTGGACACGCTTTCAGCCACCTTGATTCGACTGTAGACGATACAACAGGCTTAGGCAACCCAAATAAAGCTCACTTCTTATTAGATATTCTAATTTATAATGCTAATAAGCCTTTTGATGAAATTGAAATAGGCATAATTAGGACTTTAATCAAAAGTAGAATAAATCTTCTTCTTATAAATGACTATAAAATTGAGCTATTTGAGCATAAATCAGATAATAATCTAAAAAAATTGAGAGAAATGTTTCTAACTATTCTGGTTATAGAATTAATTTCTGAAATTGTAGGTCTATCTAAACAATTAAATTTTAGAGTGCATATAATAAAATTTGAGAATGCTCTAAGGCAGCGAATTAATTGCTATTCTACTATTGAAGATTTGATCAATTATGATTTTTTTGATTTTATGAATACTTTTGTTAGTTCTGTAAGATTTGGAGGTGGGTACGAAGATTCAGATATGCTGAAACTAAGAGATTTAATAGATTTATTGTCAGAATCAAGTAACAACTTTTTTTGGGTTAAAGAAATAATTAATTTAACCGATAAAGATTCTTTCAATGTTCATTATCTTGAATCTTTTGTACTGCCAGAATTTGATCGAATATTAACAACTAAGATAGAGAAGTATTATGTTCAAACAGAAAATAAACCCTGACGAATAGCATCTTCTAAATCCTCTATAATCTTGGGTTTCCCTTCATATTTTAAACATCCTGCTACTTTCTCCAGAGTAGTTTCCTTAAAGGGCTTTTTGGGCTTGAGGAGAATACCATCGCCGATGTCAATCGCGATTAGTTCTTGCCCTGCTTCCCAGTGATGAGCATCTCGCAAAACTTTGGGAATAATCACTTCCCCGGTACTTAACAAGTGCGTTACTTCCATTACGCATACTCCTGATATTTGTAAAAGTCTTCATTACAACCATCAACAAACTCAGTTAGATCGCTACCTTCGGCATAATAGGGGCGCATCATTTCAGCCGCTTGGCTTAAACTGAGTTTTTCGGTTTTTTCCATTTCTTCGCGCACTAACCGCAACGCAAATTCAATAATCTCCACCCGTTCTACATTGGGCATTTGCTTGATTATTTCTAAAATTTGGTTTTTCGACATCATATTGGTACTATTAATTATGAACTTTGCCATCTGGCATGATTGCCCCAGTAAGATCGGCATCGGTAAAGATAGTTTTAGTTAAGTCAGCACCACTGAGATCGGCATTTTTGAGAATGGCTCCACTGAAATCAGCGTAGCTCAAATCTGCTCCGCGCAAATTGCTATAACTGAGATCGGTGGCAACATCGCCCCATTGCCCTTGTTTGCTCAGATTTGCTCGACACAATTTTGCCCCTTCTAAATTGGCATGGTGTAGAAGGGTGGCATTAAGTTTGGCATAGCTTAAATCAGCATTGCTTAAAATGGCGTATCCTAAGTTAGTTTGCTGATCGGCACTGGGACGAAAATCTACTTCAAATAAAATGGTATGGAGTAGGCTAGCTTCTGTTAAATTTGCCCCAGATAAACTGGCTTTGCTTAGGTTGGCTTGACTTAAACAAGCCCGAATTAATTTGGCTCCACTGAGATCTGCTTCTCGTAGTACGGCATGGTATAAATCAGCTTCGCTTAAATCTGCGCCCCAAAGGATAGCTTCACTCAAGTCGGCATCTCGAAAAATGGCTTGACTGAAGTCGGTTTTACCCAGGCGAGTTTGACGCAAGTCTGCCTGACTAAAATCAATACCCTGGAGATGGGTGTTGATGAGATCTTGCTCTTGTAGGTTAACTTGATGGAAATGGCGTTCTCCAGCGGTATATCGGCTCAAAATTTCATCTACGTTCATATTGCTTTGGGGTGAAGGTACAGCCATTTCAAGTGGTTTAGAAAAAATTCAGCTTCAGCGATTAGGCTAGCGCCTAGCTTCGCGATTAGGCTAGCGCCTAGCTTCGCGATTAGGCTAGCGCCTAGCTTCGCGATTAGGCTAGCGCCTAGCTTCACGATCGCTATGCTCTATTTCAACTTTGGGAACGGATACAATCTCGATGGGTGGTAAATCCTCTTGATGGGCGATCGCCTTGATTTTGGCCTCAAAGGTAGATTCCTCGGACGCAGCCGGGGTAAACTGGTGGATGGGATATTTACTGGCATTCCATCTCGACCAAGTGGGAACTGGGGGCGGTGGGGGATGAGGAGAATTGCCCGCTAAGTTTGATTCTACAGGTTGACTATTAACTTCGGGCAGAGTAGTTTCTAATTCCTCGGTGGCAACTTCCCACAACTCGCTGCTTTCCCCCCCGGACAAATTTTGGGGCAATTTGCGACAAACTAATCTTTGAAAATCACTGTTGAAGTGGGGCAAGGATTTATTGCGCCGCTGCCAAAAAGCCAGGATTTGTTCCACAGAAATCGATTTATACCGTCCTTGATACAAAGCTTCAATCACTGCCAATAACACCCAATTAGCGGGGTACTGCCGCAACCATACCGACACCAACTCCTCCGCCTTATCGTTTGGCAGTTCAAAACTGTAATGGACGAGTAAGGCAGTGGCGCAGGCAGCAAAGTGGGAATTGGGCTGTGTCATTACCACTTAATTTAACAGGCGAGAAACAATATAGGGGGAACTAACTGCTGATACCCTGCCAATGGAAACCAGAGCTTGATAAACCATGGCAGCAGTTTCGGCACGGCTGGCTTCCCGTTTGGGAGTTAATTGGGCAACATGAGGATAATTAACGACGATACCGTGTTGGGTGGCAGCGGCAACAGCAGGTCTAGCATAGGCAGGAATATCGTCCCGATCTTCATAGATGGCGAGCAACTTTTCATCTCCCCCAGGTAAGGCAAGTCCGCTGACTAGGGACAGAATTAGCTGTAGTTTAAGCACATTTTGGCTGGGGCGAAAAGTTTGGTCAGGAAAACCAGATAAAAAGCCCCCCCGGTAGGCTTGTTGAATCACGGCGGCTGCCCAAAAGTTGGGCGGAATATCGGCAAATTGGGCGGCAGGACGTTTGTTGCTGGGGTTAAAGGCTTTAATTAACAAGGCAGCATATTGGGCGCGATTGATCGCCGTTTCTGGTTTAAAGGTACCATCAGTAAAACCGCTAATTAAGTCGCGATCGACTAATCGGCGAATAAAATCTTCTGCCCAATGGACTTGAATATCGGCAAAAGAGGGAACCGCAGCGGGTTCGGGTGTGACAATATAGGGAGAAGCGATCGCATTGGCTTGTCCCAAGGCCACTAAAGCTTGATATATTAAGGCGGCTACCTCTGCCCTGGTGATATCCCGCATCGGGTTGAGTAGGGATAGTTGGGGATAATTGACAATTAAACGTTTTTGGGTGGCAATGGCGACGGTAGCTGTAGCATAGCTAGGAATTTGAGCGCGATCGCCATAAACGTTCAAATAACTAGGATTTCCTCCTGTCAATCCTAACCCGCCTACAATGGAACTAATCGCCTGTATCCGAGTTAAATTTTGTCCGGGGCGAAAAGTGCCATCGGGAAAACCCGCAATAAAGCCCATAGTTGTCGCTTTGCGAATAGCTGCTGCCGCCCAAAAGTTCCCTGGCACGTCTTTAAAATCAATTCCCTGACGTTTGGCAGGCAGTTCAAAGGTTTTGTTCACAATAGCGGCATATTGCGCCCTGGTAATGTTGGCATTGGGTTGAAAACTCCCATCGGGAAAGCCGCTAATTACCCCCCGATTGACTAAAGCTTGGATAAAACCTTCTGCCCAATGTCCCGCCACATCGCTAAACTGGTTAGGACCAAGAGGACGACTGGGGAATTGAGTAGGTACAAAATCCACCGCTCCCTGCACCCGCGATTCGCTCAGTTGATTTCCCGCCGAAGTCAACGTGGCATTAGTCGTATTTTGCAAATCTATATTGCCATTATCCCGAAAAATATTCCCCGCCGGGTCTTGACGACTACCTAATTCTGGTTGAGCGCTATCGCTCACCACCAAACCTGTTTGTAAGTTCTTTTCTACCAGGTTTTGCCGAAACACTGGACGGACTTCGCGGGATAAAGTGATGCCAATCCGGTTGGCCACAATCTGATTATCGGCGATTAAGGGCGCAGCGCGATCGCCCAGTGCCATCCCATAACCCATTTCTCGAAACACATTCCGACGGATTTCCCCCTTGGCATTGCGAAGCATAGAAATACCGCTACTGGTATTCTGCACAAACAGATTATCAAAAATCAGCGGTTTGGCAGTCCCCGTCACGAACACACCTTCGCGAGTACAATTGGTAAAAGTGTTATTTGCCAGCAACGGGGCAGCCGACTCAATCCACACCCCCGTACCTTTACTGGCGCGGTTGGTGACAGTCACCCCCCGCAACTGGTTATTCTGGGCAAGCAACACCGTAATATTTTGACTACCAAAACTAGGGCTGATATATTCTCCACTACCTTCAATTAAAATCCCCTTGCCCTTAGTGGATTCATTCCCGACTACCATCACCCCAGCCGGAATAGCTAGGGGAAACACTTCCCCAGTCGCACCATTGTAAGTCCCCGCTGCCAATTGAATCGCGCTGCCGCTAGTCACCAATTGTAGGGCGCGGGCAATAGTTTTCAGCGGAGCATTTGCCGTACCAGCGCTGGTATCGTTACCAGTTGCTGAGTTAACATAGAGCGTTGACTGCGCCATAAAGTTTAAAAAATCTAGTAATGATTGAAGTTGAAAATTTAAGCAAAGTCTATGGCTCCACCCCCGCCATTCAGAATGTCTCCTTTACTGTCGAGCCGGGGGAAATTATGGGATTTCTAGGTCCCAACGGCGCGGGCAAAACCACTACTATGCGAATTTTAGCGGGATATTTGCCTGCCACAGCGGGAACAGCCCGAATTGCTGGCTATGACGTTCACGAAGCCTCCCTAGAGGTGCGGCGACGGATTGGCTACTTGCCCGAAAATCCGCCCTTGTATCCCGAAATGACAGTGGAGGGATTTTTACACTTTGTAGCGCAAATTAAAGGTGTCAGGGGACGCGATCGCCTTCGTCAAGTTAATCTAGCAATGGAGCGCTGCAACATTGAAGACAAGCGCCGCGTCTTGATTCGCAAACTTTCCAAAGGCTATAAACAACGAGTTGGCATTGCTCAAGCCATTGTCCATGACCCCCCAGCCATTATTTTAGACGAACCGACGGTAGGACTCGACCCCAGACAAATTATTGAAGTCCGCAACCTGATTAAAAGTTTGGCTGGCAGTCACACCGTCATCCTCTCTACCCACATCCTGCCCGAAGTGAGCATGACTTGTAGCCGAGTTGCCATTATCAATCGCGGTCAAATCGCCGTCACCAATACGCTAGAAAACTTAATGGCAGAGATTGCTGGCGGTTCAGGTTATGAACTAGAAGTAGAGGGAGATGTTACCGCAGCCCAAAACCGATTACAATCGATAGCCGGAGTCCGGTTAGTCGAAATTCTTCCTAGTAGCGATTTGCCGGAAAATCGGGCTTTGTTCCGCGTCTTGTCGGCTCCCGGCGCGGAAATTGGGCGAGAAATTGCGGCTGTTTTAGTGGCAGCAGATTTAGGCTTGTATGAAATGCGCCGCAATCAGGTTAGTTTGGAAGATGTGTTTTTGAAGTTGACTACTTCCGAACCATCCCCCAATGATGAAATTCCGGCAGTTAGTTAGTTTAGTGACCAACTCCTTTGACATGATTTAATGATGCCATCAATTGTTAGCAATATAATAGCTATTTACCGCAAGGAATTGCAAGGTTATTTCGCTTCCCCCTTAGCTTATGTAGTGGCGGGAGTTTTTTGGTTAATTGCGGGGATCTTTTTTGTGGCCATTCTGTTGGGACCAGAAGGTATTATTGCTCAAGCCGCCTTGCGGGATGCTCAAGGCCAACAAATTGGCGTACCTTTACCACCTTTAGATGTGCCTTATGAGTTTTTGAAAATCTTTTTGCAAATCATGGGTTCCTTGTCATTGTTTGTGTTACCCATTCTCTCCATGAGCCTCTATGCTGAGGAGCGGAAGCGGGGAACCTTGGAATTATTGGCAACTTCCCCCATCACCAATTGGGCGGTAGCCACTGGGAAACTATTAGGGGTTTTAACCTTTTTTACCACAATGGTGCTGCCGTTGTTGGGTTATGAAGCGATCGCCTTAAGTGCCTCTAGTCCCCCCATCCGTCCAGAAGTGCCACTTTTAGGTCATGCTGGGTTAATTTTATTAGCCGCATCGGTGCTATCTTTGGGAATGTTTATTTCTTCCTTGACTGATAGTTCAATTTTGGCAGCTTTTCTCACTTTCGGGTTGGTTTTACTATTATGGGTACTGGAATTAATTGCCAGTAGTTTAACCGGGTTTTGGCTACCAGTGGGCGAAGCTTTACGGCATTTATCCTTGCTGAAGCACTATAACAATCTAGTTGGGGGCAACCTCGATACCAGCGGATTAGCTGTCTTTGCCAGTTATATTTTTCTGGGTTTGTTTCTCACCGCTCAATCCATTGATGCCTTGCGCTTCCAAAGGTCTTAAAATTAACTTTGAAGTTTGAATGAAAATCCCTCAGCTAAAGTATCTCAAATATCTCTTTTGGTTTGGCCCGATTCTGACGGTGTCAGGAATTACCCTCGCTACTCTCTCCGAAATTTGGGGCGCAACTAGCTTAGGATTAGTAATTTTGGGCATCGTCATTATTGCCCTGTGGCTGATCTTTATTAGCAGCGGTACGGAGGGAATTTGGAATCAACGTGCTACCCAAGTTGGCACAAATGCCTTAATTTCCACTTTGGCAGTCATGGCAATCTTGGGAATGCTAAATTTCTTAAGCGTTCGCTATGCCGTGCGCCTAGATTTAACCGAAACTAAATTATTTACTTTAGCCAAACAATCCCAGGAAGTTGTCAAAAATTTGCAGCAACCTGTGAAAGTCTTATTATTTGAGCGAGAAGTTAATCCCGCTGACCGAGCATTATTGGAAAGTTATCGCCGTTATAGTTCTCAGTTTAGCTTTGAATTTATTGACCCGCAAGTACAATTGGGGTTAGCCCAGAAATTTGGCGTACAATCGCCGCCGGAAGTCCATTTAGAATTAGGTGAGAAACGCCAGTTTATTCAATCCTTGCGCGAAGAAGCCCTATCCGAAGTAAAATTAACTAATGCCATCGAACAATTGACTAGCGATCGCACTGACAAAATATACTTTTTGCAAGGGCATCGCGAACGCTCTCTAGAAGAATCAGCTAACGGTTTATCCCAAGCTTTAGCTGCCTTAAAGAATAAAAGTTTTATTGGCGAACCCCTGACTTTAACTCAAAAATCAACCATTCCTAAAGATGCAGCGGTGATAGTCGTTGCCGGACCAAAACAAAGTCTTTTTAAAGAAGAAGAAAAAGCCCTCGGCGAATATCTCAACCAAGGTGGCAGCTTATTATTAATGCTCGATCCTAGCACCAATCCTGGGCTAGACAATCTCCTAAAGGAATGGGGAGTCAAACTAGATAATCGATTAGCCGTTGACGCTTCTGGCGCAGGACGATTAATTAATTTGGGTCCAGCCACGCCCTTAATTACCAATTATGGACAACATCCAATAACCAAAGATTTTAGCGGGGGAATTTCGTTTTATCAACTAGCTCGCCCAATTGACGTGGAAACAATTCCCGGTATTGCCTCATCCAATCTATTAGTTACTGACGAGCGGAGTTGGGCAGAAAGCAATTTAGAAAACAAACAATTACAGTTTAATCAAGATAGCGATCGCCCTGGACCATTAACCATCGGTGTCGCGCTCAATCGTCCGGTCAATTCTCCCACAAAATCGCCCTCTCCTACTCCCGAAACTGAAAATAAAGCCGAACCAAGATTAGTAGTTTTGGGTAATTCCAGCTTTGCTACCAATAGTTGGTTTAGCAAAGAACTGAATGGAGATGTCTTTCTCAATTCAGTCGCCTGGTTAAGCAAGCGAGACGCACAGGTGCTATCTATTCGCCCCAAGGAGCAAAAGAATCGCCGGATTAATTTAACCGCTGGACAAGCTAAAACCGTAGGTTGGTTGGCACTCGCAATTGTACCATTCATGGGATTTGCGATCGCCGCCATCATTTGGTGGCTCAGAAGATAAATCAAAGTTCGTAGTTGGGCTTTAGCCCTAATCCGGAGGGGCTAAAGCCCAACTACGAACTTTAATTATTTTTTACTTTTATATGGAGCATTGCTTTATGAAATTGCAACTAAAAACAATTGTATTGGTTTTATTAGCTTTAGGTTTAGGCAGTTTCGTTTATATCCACGAAACCCGCATTT
>CAKZHE010000294.1 GCA_936920195.1 uncultured cyanobacterium
TCCCAATTCCCAATTCCCTGTTCCCTGTTCCCTGTTCCCTGTTCCCTGTTCCCTGTTCCCTGTTCCCTGTTCCCTTTTCCCTTTTCAAGGAGGTGAGTGATAGATAATCTTAATTGTCCCTAAGTTGGCTAATATGTATTGTTCCTCCAATGTTAAAAGTCTAGCGGTAAAAACCATCACAGGAGAGGAATCAGATATATAATATTTAATCGTTTTTAATACTTCTATCCCATCCATCTCTGGAAATTCCAGGTTTAAAACAATCAAGTCGGGAGGATTATTGATCATCTCAATGAGAATGGCCTTAAATGAAATAACTATAGATATAAGATAGTTGCTTATATCATCAATGTTCTTTTCTATAACGCCTGGAATATTCTTGTCCTTATGGATAAACAAAAGTCGTTTTAACATTATATTCATACCATCTATTTTAAAATAGATTAAAGCTTAAAAATAAGAAACTGGTAAAGAAAATCAAAATTATTGGCAACAGAGTCAAGGAGCAGAAATAGTAATGAGAATATATCAGCAATTTTTACCCTATAGCGTGGCAATTGGCTCAACTGCGATCGCCCTATTTCTTTCCCTCTGGTTAGAAATGTTTCTATCTCACACCATTGGAGCATTTTTCTACATTGCCATCATCCTCAGTGCTTCGTATGGCGGCTTTCGAGCCGGAATGGTAGCAATTGTCTTGTCAACCCTCGCCATCGATTATTTCTTTATTCCTCCCATCAATCAACTTTTGATTGCTTCTCCAGGGGATGTATTGCGGTTAAGTATTTTTCTTCTAGTAGCGCTGGTAATGAATTTACTGACTAGCAGTTTTAAGAACAGCAAAAAACAGGTTGAACAACTAAACCAACAATTAGTTCAATACAATGCCGAGCAATTACACCAGCAGATTCAGCAACAACAGGTATTAATGGAAATGATCCAGCGGATTCGCCAATCGCTGAATTTACCAGATATTCTGCAAACTACAGTCGAAGAAGTGCGGCAATTTTTGCAATGCGATCGCGCCCTAATGTTCAAAATCGATCCAGATTATAGCGGAACAATTCTAGTCGAATCCGTCGATCCTAATTGGGACTCAATTTCATATAATCATACCTACGATCCTTGTGTCGGTGAAGACTATATTGAACCCTTTAAGCAAGGCTTAGTTACTGCCAAATCAGATATTTACACTGCCAAAATTTCCCCTTGTCATCGGGAAATGTTGATAGGTTTACAAGTTCGAGCCAATCTAGTTGTGCCAATCCTGCAAGACAAAAATCTCTGGGGATTATTGGTTGTTCATCATTGTGCCGCGCCCCGCGAGTGGCAAAATGATGAAATAGAATTACTCCGCCAGTTATCTGCTCAAGCTAGTATTGCCATTCAACAAGCTGATTTATTTGAACAAGTAAAAACAGAATCTATTCGCATCCAGACTATTTTTAAGACCTCCTTTGATGGCATCGTGATTTTAGATGGGGAAGGAAAAGTATTAGAGGCAAATCCCCGATTTTCTGAGATGTTGGGTTACACACCAGAAGAAACAGCCCACCTCAACGTTTTTGACTGGGATGCTCATTTCACTTTTGAAGGACTGAATAAATTCCTACATGATAGCGGCTGTAACAGTGGAGTATTTGAAACTCGCCACCGCCGAAAAGATGGCTCAATCTATGATGTCGAGATCAGTGCTAACCTCTTGGAATGGCAAGGTCAGATTATGCGCTTTTGTGCTTGTCGAGATATTACCGAACGCAAACAAACCCAAATTGCCCTCCAAGAACTGAATACGGAACTGGAACAACGGGTAATAGCCAGAACAGCAGAACTAACAGAAGTCAACGAACGCTTGCAAGAATATATCAATCAAGTTGAAGACCTCTATAATCATGCTCCCTGTGGCTATCATTCCCTAGATGCAGCCGGGACAATAGTGATGATTAATGATACGGAACTAAACTGGTTAGGCTATACCCGCGATGAAGTGCTATACAAAAAAAAGTTTGTTGATTTAATTTCCCCTGAAAGTAAAAATATTTTTTATCAGAATTTCCCTCTATTTAAGAAACAAGGCTCGATCAAAAATATAGAAATTCAGGTGTTACATAGAAATGGATCAATGATGTGGATGAATGTCAATTCTACCGCGATTTACGATCGAGATGGTAACTTTTTGATGAGCCGTTCTAGTTTATTTGATGTTAGCGATCGCAAACTTGCTGAAGAAATCCTGCAACAATATGAGCGGACAATTTCTAATACAACCGATGGAATTGCAATGATAAATTGCCACTATATTTATCAGATTGCCAATCAAGCTTATTTGACTTGGTGCAACAAATCGGCAAGCGAAGTTATCGGAAATTCAGTTAGAAATATCCTAGGAATAGAATTATTTGATAACTTCATTAAACCTCTTTTAAACAGATGTTTAGCTGGTGAAAAAATTCAGTATGAAAGGTGGTTTAATTATCCCAATTTAGTTTCCCAATTTTTGAGCGTTACTTATACGCCTTTATATGATATAGGCAATAATATTGCAGGCGTTATCGTCAGTCTGCGGGATCTCACTCGACTTAAACAAGCCGAACAAATGCTGGAGCTTCAGGCAGTGATTACCCGGAATATGGCGGAAGGTATTTGTTTAGTCAGAGGCGATAATGGAGCGATTGTCTATGCCAATCCTAAATTTGAGCAAATGTTTGGTTACGATCCCGATGAACTGAATGGTCAGCACATTTCAATTGTGAATTATGCGACTGAAGCAGCGATTGCGGAAGAGGTAAATCAAGCCATTCGGACTGCGGTTTTACAAAACGGAGAATCCAGCTATGAAGTTCATAATGTCAAGAAAGATGGTACGCCATTTTGGTGTAGTGCCACTACTTCTATCTTCAAGCATTCCGACTACGGCGATGTGCTGGTAGCAGTTCATCAAGATATTACCCAACGTAAAGAAGCGGAAGCAACTTTACTCCAGAAATCCCAACAAGAACATTTGCTTTGGAGTATGACTCAATCCATTCGCCAGTCTTTAGATCTGAATGCCATTCTGAATACGGCGGTGACTGAAGTTAGGCAGACATTACAAAGCGATCGCGCGGTTGTTTACCGCTTTAATGTTGATTGGAGTGGCGATTTTGTAGTGGAGTCAGTGGGCGAGGATTGGGTGAAACTGGTGGGAGCGGATATTCAAAAAGTTTGCGAAGATATCTATCTGCAAGAAACTCAAGGTGGTCGGTTTAAAAATCATGAAACCTTTGCGATCGCAGATATTAACGCAGCGGGACTTCATGCTTGTCATGTCCAACTCCTGCAACAGTTTCAAGCCCAAGCATATTTAGCTGTCCCCATATTTTCGGGAGAAGTTCTTTGGGGATTATTAATTATTTACCAAAATGATGCTCCCCGCCATTGGCAATCCTGGGAAGTAGAACTGCTGCAACAGATCGTGAGCCAATTGGCGATCGCTATCCAACAATCTAATCTTTATGAACAACTGCAAATTGAACTGCAAGAACGCCAACAGGCCGAAGCCACTATTCGAGAAGCTGAACGCCGCTGGCGATCGCTTTTGGATAATGTCGAGTTAATTGTGGTCGGACTCGATCGGTTGGGAACGATCAATTATGTTAATCCTTTCTTCCTCAATCTGACTGGATATACATACACCGAAGTTTTAGGAAAAAATTGGTTTGAAAATTTTATTCCCCGCTCTCATCAACAATCAATTCAAACCGTTTTCTCAGCAGTCTTAAATGAGAGCACTCATCCCTATTATCGCAATGCCATCTTGACCAAATCCGGTGAAGAACGATTTATTGGTTGGAATAATACTATGCTCAAAGATTCAATGGAAAATATCATTGGGACAATCAGCATTGGGGAAGATATTACCGAGCGCCAAAAGATCGAAAGAATTAAGGATGAATTTATTGGCATTGTTAGCCATGAACTTCGCACTCCTTTAACCGCCATTCAAATGTCCCTAGGACTAATCAAAACTGGGGTGTACGATCAAAAACCCGAAAAAGCTCGCCGGATGATTGAAATTGCTCTGCTCGACACTAATCGATTGGTGAACCTGGTTAATGATATTTTAGATTTGGAGCGCCTGGACTCCGGCAGGGCAGTTTTCGAGAAAACCTTTTGCCAAGCCGCAGATTTAATCCAACAAGCAATTGATGGAATTCAGGCGATCGCCACTCAACAGCAGATATCATTAATTGTTACCCCTACCGATGTAAAAGTGTGGGCAGCGGCAGATGCCATCGTCCAAACTTTGACAAATTTGCTGAGTAATGCTATTAAATTCTCGCCCCCCCAATCTGCCATTCACCTTAGTGTCACCAGTCAGATAGATGGGGTGCAGTTTCAAGTGCGCGATCGCGGACGTGGTATTCCTACAGAGAAGCTAGAACTAATTTTTGGGCGATTTCAACAAGTCGATAGCTCCGACTCTCGCGAAAAAGGTGGCACTGGCTTAGGGTTAGCAATTTGTCGTAGCATTATTGAGCGGCATGGCGGCAAAATCTGGGCAGAAAGTAGTTTAGGAGTAGGCAGCACCTTTTTCTTTACCCTCCCATCGGAAAAGGTTTGATCAAAGTAGGAGCATATTTAGGTTAAAACAATAGGTCATCGAACTTCGGATCATGACTTTGTGAGTTTTTTTGCAATTTTATTCATGCAATAACTGTGTCTGATATTTACTGGTTAACTGGTTCCCAGGCTCTGCCTGGGAACCGATATGCAGAGGCTCTGCCTCGCTTGGCGCGCATCCGAGGCAGAGCCTCTCAATAGGCATTCCCAGGCAGAGCCTGGGAACGAGTAAACGTTCGACCGCTCAGAAACTGTATGAACAGAAAGCCCCTAAAAAGGCCCAAAGTCAACAGCCTAGGCAGAGCCTCTTGATATCGGTTTCTAGGCTCTGCCTAGAAACCAGTTCCAATATCAACCCATTACTTGGGCGGTAACTGCTCGCAATGAGGCAATTTGGAAATTCCTGGTAGTTCTTGCAAATCATCGGCGGCACAGAGAATTTTTTTATCTAGATATAAACCTTCTGCGGGTAACTCTGTAGGCGATCGCCCTTGCAAATCCTTGTCTATTCCATTAAATGTACTAGAATTGCTAGCAGTCTTACCAAAATTAATCTGAATATTACCCACCGTGGTTCCAGTAGTAAAAGAAGTAGTGGGTGTAATTGTCGATGTTCCCGTATTAATGCTGCTGGCAGTACCATTCACGCTCGCATTCCCCACCACAAAAGGCGCAAAATTGCCAGTCACTCCCGTTTGATTAATAATTACCACTGAACCACCGCCACCGCCGCCGCTGGTATCAATACTAAAATTAGGATTGAGAGCAGGATCGACAAACACATTGCTAACTCGAAGATAGCGCCCGGATTCTAAATTAACTTGTCCTCCGGTTCCCGGTCCAATGCTGCGAGCATCAACGACTTGGGTAACATCAATATCATTGCCAGATTTCACCGTCACATTTCCAGCTTTGCCAGAAGTACAACCATTACAGAGGGAATTTAAACTGTCAACTTTGACATTGCCAGTAGCGGTAATATTGATATTTCCCCCATTGGCAGTGGTTCCGACACCAGTATTATCAAAAGCGTAGGAAACGATTTCCCCAGTGGTAATAGTTCCTGCCGCATTTAGGGTAATATTTCCCGCATTACTAGCCCCATTGCGGGAATCCAAAGAGTAGGTTTGATTCACCGGATCTTCGGTATAAATAGACCCGCCAGTGCTGGTAATATCAATATCAGCCCCATAGGAACGGATCGTTTGAGTCGTAACATTACCCGGAGCCGATAAACTGACTCGCAAAGGAGCAGTGGTAGTAAAAGGTACGCCAGAATCAATTGTGCCAGCGACATTGATTGTCGCCGGAGAAGTAGTTGCCGACTTGCTAAAAGTGGTGAAATAAAAATCTGGGTCGATGTAATCGTAGTCAAAAGCCTCATTATCGGTAGCTGTGGCTACTCCTGCTCTTAAAATCAGAGCGCGACCTCCCGTTAATGTGGCAAAATCTGGATCGCTACCAGGGATAGCACCGCTAGTATCGGCGGCGGTGATGACAATATCACCAGTCACATTAATACTACCTTTGGCTTCAACTTTGAGAGATGCACCCGTATAACCAGCAAAACTAATATCGCCATCGGAGGTAATAATGGGGTCATATAAACTGACAAAGTTGCCCGGAGTGCCGGATAAAGTTTGGATGCTAAAGTTACCGCGACTGTTCAAGTGAGCATCGCCAGAAATTACCCCATCGCTAGCTAAAGTTAAATTTCCCCCACTTTTAAAAGGGGTTTGGGTATGGTTTAGTGCGAGGATATCAATAGAGCGATCGCCCTGAATTCGCAAATCTCCCCCAGCTTTGACTGCCACTGCTCCTGTCTGACTATCCCGCACCTGAACAGTATCTTTTGCCAACAAATTCAGATTTCCCGAAGTCTGCAACTGGCTTTCGACTAAAGTTAAATTTCTGGTTGCCGATAAAGTGGCATTTCTCGCTTGCAATTGCCGGATTGCCACATCTCCTGCCGCAATTTTAATGCCCGAATTCCCCAGCGCCACCTCTCCATTGGCATTCACCGTCAAATTAGGCGCGTGGTTTTTAGCCCCTGTCAGCAATTCAGGTAAAGATAGAGGATCTGTCACCAAAGTTTGATTTAATTGGTTTTGCTCCACTTCTAAACTCAATAAATTTCCGGCTTGGCTCAGGCGTACCCGACTCGCTCCCGGCACAGCCGCCGCAACGATATTTCCTCCCGGTGCGGCAAGCGTACCATTGCTAACTACAGTTCCCCCCACCAAAGTCAAATTCTGCCCGGATGTCACCGCCAGATTACCAGAATTGACAATTGCTCCCGGTTGCGTGACATCAAAGGCAAAGGAAGTGGGCGTACCCACCAAAGCGGCATAATTATTTGAGCCAGAGGCATTAAACCAAGAATTGCCAAACCCCATCCCCGTAGCCGTGGTAGCCGTAAAAGAACCGGGCAGGCTCAAACTAGCATTGGGACCAAAGACAATCCCGGATGGATTCATCAAAAACAGATTGGAATTACCGCCTGTAACCTTCAGTACCCCATCAATAATCGAAGGGTTGCCACCAACTACCCGACCGAGTATATTATGAATTTCTGGTTGAGAAATAAAATTGGCGATTTGATTGGCATTTAGTCCAAATTGTTCAAAGCTGTGGAAAAGGTTAGCGCGATCGCCAGAGAGCGTCCCCCCGCGAATTTCAATCGTATTCCCGCCTTCCGGCGCGGCAATTGTCCCCGTACCATCATTTGCGGGAACGATTTGTGCCTGAGCCACGACAGGAGCGCAGGGGATGGCTGCCATTAACAAGCCAAAGCATTTCATTCCTGATTTCATAAGTATTGCTGGGGTACTTGAACCTTGCAATTTAAAGTTACTGAACTCTCCGGGCATATCTGGATTATTTTTCTCAAGGGAAATAAAAAAGTTGCCAAAATCGGTCTATAGGGGGACACTATTCCCAAACAGCTAGAAACAGCTAGATGGTAAATCGCACCGGAATCATACCAAGCCATGCTTAAACGGGGGTGAGGGGTGTAGCTCTTTGCCTGGAAACTTAGTCAACAGGGCCTAAGTCCCAGAACAAGTTTTTTGGCTACTTGCTAGTAAAATCATTCTTTTGGCAGAAGTCGGCAAAATTTTTTCCAATTTTGAACTGACTGCCAGCGGTTTTTTGGTAAAGCGAAGTAGTCTGAGCGGACATTAAGAAAATTTATATGCAGCAAAAGTCTCTAGAGCGTGGATGTGGGGTTTCGATTTCAGGTTTGGCAATCTTAGTTTTGGCAGTTCCAGTTCAGGCGGCGGCAACAAATCCAGCCGCAGCAGAACTTTCCCCAGCTAGGAATTTATCTACACCCATTGCCCCAGGGGAAAATAGACTTAGCCCAAATCTGCCCAAACTGGAAATTTCCGCGTTGCCAGAAAGCTCCCCTCGGCTAGAGTGGGGAAAAACTACTCGCCTTGCCCAGCAACCTACCGCAGAAACCATTCAAGTCAATAAAATCCAGGTGACAGGCAGCACCATCTTTACTGCCGATAAGTTGCGCAGCATTATTCAACCCTTGGAAGGGCGCGTGGCAACCCGGCAAGAAATCAAACAAGCCGCTGATGCCATTACCAAGATGTACCTTGATGGCGGCTACATCACTTCTAGGGCGGTGGTTGAACCGACTTTTAGCAATGGGATTGTCCAAATTCGCGTCATTGAAGGCACAATTGAACAAATTGAGATTGAAGGCACGCAACAACTAAGGCCAAAATATATTCGCAGTCGGTTGGAATTAGCTACAGGCAAGCCGCTGAATGCGATTAAGCTAGAAAATCAGTTGCGGTTGCTTCGAGCAGACCCTTTATTTAGTAGTGTGGAAGCTAGTTTGCGTGCTGGGAGCGATGAAGGAAAAAGCATTTTAACCGTGCGGGTAAAGGAAGCAAATGTTTGGCAAGGCAGTGTGGGGATTGATAATTATTCGCCACCAGCAGTGGGTTCAGAAAGAATCACCGTCGGCGTTCGCAATCTGAATATTACTGGTCATGGCGATCAATTTGGGGCAACTTATTATCGCACTACTACAGGTGGGGCGGAGGTGTTAGATCTCAACTATCAAGCACCGATAAATGCCACCAATGGAACGCTACAATTTAGAACTGCATTGACTCGAAATATTGTTACCCAAGCGCCTTTTAATATCTTTGATTTGCGGGGCGAATCGCAACTATTCGAGGCCACCTATCGCCAACCAGTCTTTAGATCGCCTCGGCAAGAATTAGCCCTATCTTTTGGGTTCGCCTATCAAAATGGACAAACTTTTACCTTTGCTGGTCCCACGCCTTTTAGCATTGGTCCCGATGCCAATGGTTTGAGCCGGACTACGGCGTTTAAGTTTGGACAAGAATATACTAAAAGGGATCTGAATGGGGCATGGTCAGCGCGATCGCTGTTTACTTTTGGTGTCGGGTTATTTGGGGCTACTATTAATACCCATCCCGTTCCCGATAGTCTTTTTACCAGTTGGTTAGGACAAGTTCAGCGAGTGCAAGTTTTAGATGAAAACAACTTGTTAATTGCCCAGGGAGATTTACAACTTTCTAACTACAGTCTGTTACCTTCCCAACAATTTGTAATTGGGGGCGGGCAATCGGTGCGGGGTTTCCGGCAAAATGCCCGGGCGGGAGATAGCGGTTTTCGATTCTCAGTGGAAAACCGAATTAATTTAGAACGAAATGCGGAGGGAGTTAGCACCTTGCAAGTAGCACCTTTCTTTGATGCTGGATTAGTTTGGAATGCTGATGGCAACCCGAATCTGCTCCCCTCTCAAACATTTTTAGCTGGTTTAGGAGTAGGACTAATTTGGCAACCCTTGACTAATTTAAACGTTCGTCTTGACTATGCGTTACCGTTGGTTAATTTAAGCGATCGCGGCACAAATTTTCAAGATAATGGTCTTTATTTCAGCTTAGGATATCAGTTCTAGTTGTTAGCTTGCCAAAGAAAAATAAAATCAAATATGTTCCGGATTCTTTTTCAAACAGCAGAAGTTGTATAAAGTTCGTAGTTGGGCTTCAGCCCTCCGGATTGGGGCTAAAGCCCAACTACAAACTTCCTTTTTACTCGTTTCCAGGCTCTGCCTGGAAACCAGTTCAATCATGTAGGGGCAATCCCCCCGTGGTTGCCCCGCTGCGTTAAATCCGGTCTCGTGGTTGCCCCCGCTGCGTTAAATCGGGGTAGGCACGGGGGCGCTACCCCTACACATTTGCACTTATGATTCAGACGCACTACACAATCTTTTAGCTGTCAGGAACTTTTGGTGATGAAAACAATCCTTTCCTCTCTCACTTTAGGCATCGGCATTACATTCTTAATTCCCTCCCTGCCTCCAGCCTTTGCCGCTGGTGTTGTTGGTAGTGGAACTCCAGCCAGTTGCACCGATGCCGCCTTAACTACCGCTTTAACCGGAGGCGGCACAGTCACTTTTAATTGTGGTGGCAGTCCCCAAACAATTGTCGTTAGTCAAAAAGTAATTGCTGCCAATACAACGATTGATGGCGGCAATTTAATTACTCTCAGCGGGGGTGGAGCCAATCGAATTTTTAGTGTTAATAATTCCCTGACTTTCACCGTCAAAAATCTGACGATTGCCAATGGCAATAGCACCGCTCAAGGAGGAGGAATCTTTGCCGGAAATAATGTGCAGTTAATTGTCAGTAACTCCAAATTTAATAACAATATCTCCACCAGCAGCGCCACGATTTTTGATGGCGGTGGGGCAATTTATATCAGCAGTGGCAGCCAAACCATCGTTCAGAACAGCACCTTTACTGGCAACCAAGCCAATAATGGCGGGGCAATTAATAATTTGCTGAGTAATTTAACTGTCACGAACAGCACTTTTTCCAACAACAGTTCCTTGCAAACTGGTTCCGGTGGGGGCGGAGGAGCAATTTATATTGATGGAGCTAAAGGTGGTAATGGGACAATTACTTTTAAGCAAAATACCTTCAATCAAAATACGGCTGTATTTCAAGGTGGGGGCATTTTTATCCAGCTTTATAACAGCGATAAAATGACCATCGATCAATCTATCATTTCTAGTAATAGCGTTACTGGAGGTGGCACGCAAGGATTTGGCGGCGGTTTCTTTCTGGTGGGTGATGCCAATACAGTCCTAAATATTACCAATACCACTTTTTCCAGCAATACAGCCAGCAATCAAGGGGGCGGTTTTTGGACTGGCACTAATGGTATTGTGAATCTAACCAATAGTACCCTCTCTGGCAATCGAGCCGAAAGTGCTACCAATAGCGTCGGTAATGGTGGGGGAATTATGCGGACTAATGGGAAACTGGTAATTACCAATGCCACCATTGCCAACAATTATGCCAGCTTTCAAGGGGGTGGGATTTTTGGCGACCCCAATGTGACGATTAAAAATACCATTGTGGCAAATAATATTGCTAACAATAGCGGGATGGGGTTTAATATTAAGAACAACTGTTTTAGCTTGATGACCGATGGGGGCAATAATCTGGAATTTCCCAACAAAAATGCTGCTGACCCCAGCGATAATAATTGCGTAACCGGGATTCAAATTGTCAATCCTCAATTAGGCGCTTTGGGCAATAATGGCGGCACTACACCGACAATGGCTTTATTGCCAGGAAGTCCAGCCATCAATGGGGGGAATAATGCCACTTGCCCAAAAATTGACCAACGGGGGGTAACTCGACCCCAAGGTGGGACTTGCGATATTGGCGCTTTTGAGCTAAATTAAACTAGATTTGGGTTTTGGTGTCGCCGTATTTGATCAGCAGAGCGATCGCAATACTCACTGCAAAAATCATCACCATACTCAAGGCCGAACCAAAACCCCAATTTTGAATCGTTAAAAACTGGTTATAAATTAACCGAGAAACCGTCCCGCTGGAAGCTCCCCCCAACAATTCGGGATCGACAAAATCTCCCAAGGTATTAATAAATACTAGCAGAGAACCCGCCGCAATCCCCGGTAAAGTTTGGGGAACTGTCACCTTCCAAAAAGTTTCGACTGGATTGGCTCCTAAATCCGCTGAAGCCTCCAATAATCTGCGGTCTAACCTTTCAATGGAAGCATAGAGAATTAATACCATATAGGGCAAATAATTGTAGCCCATGCCAATAAATACTGCTGGCCAATCGTAGAGTAATTTCAAACCGGGGATGCCAAAAAATCCCAGAATGCTATTTAAAACCCCAGTAGGCCGCAAGATGGTAATCCAAGCATAGGAACGGAGCAACGAAGAAGTCCACAAAGGCAAAATAAATCCCCAGAGCAGCAAGTTTTGCCACTTTTTCGGAGCCATTTGTCCAATCCAGTAAGCCACTGGAAATCCCAATAACAGACAAACCACCATTGTGCCAAAGGCAAAAAACAGCGATTGCCATAAAACTCGCAAATAATCTGGCTGCAAGACCAAAAAATAATTATCTAAGCCAGAGGGATTAACAATTTCACCGGGTTTGATATTGGGAACTAAACTCAGCTGAAAAATGACCAAGGCTGGCAACACTAACAATAATCCCAACCAGAACCCAGCCGGACCAAGCAATACTAATGGCTCCAACCATCCCCAGAGGGGACGCTGTTTGCTAGGTGACTGTTCGGCTAAACCTTCAGTGGGAATGGGATTAGGGGCAGATGTAGAGGAAATTGGCATAAACAGAGTGGGATTCTGGATGGGGTGATGGGGTGATGGGGAGTGGAGAATTAGCAATAACTTCTTTTATTCCCTATTTCCTATTCCCTGTTCCCTATTCCCTATTCCCTATTCCCTATTCCTGTTCCCTGTTCCCTGTTCCCTGTTCCCTATTCCTGTTCCCCAGTTCCTAAGTTTCTACCCATCAGGTGGGCGATTTTGACAATTAAACTGCCGGGATAAATGGGCTTAGAAATATGCAGTTGAAAACCTGCTTGAACAGATAAAGCCACATCTTCGGCTTTTATCTCGGCAGTCAGCGCCACCGCAGGAATATTGCCGCCTTGGTCTGGGGGGAGCGATCGCACTTGTTGAATAAAATCATAGCCGTTTTCTCCCGATAGCCAAATATCAACGATCAGCAAGTCTGGTAAAGGCTGCCCCGCGATCGCATCCTTGGATGCGATCGCGGCACGAGATGATTCTACCGCAGTTACGGTTGCTCCGGCTTGTTCCAAAATGGCGGTAATTAACTCGCAAGTATTCAGATCATTGTCCACCAACAGGATTTGCAAGCCATTGAGAACCTGTAATTCGGCGATCGCCCTCTCTGCTACCTCCGGTTCTGGTACGCTAGCTAATGGTTCCTGGTCTACCTCTCCACCGGGCAGAATTAATAGGGGCAGTCTAATGGTGAGCGTTGTCCCCAATCCTTTGCCGGGACTAGCTGCGGAAATCGTCCCGCTGTGCAAACCGACGATATATTGCGCCAAGGCTAGTCCCAAACCCAACCCTTCATACCTACGGGTGCTGCTGCTTTCGGCTTGGCGGAAGCGGTCAAACACAAAGGGTAAAAATTCCGGGTCGATGCCAATCCCATTATCGCTGACTTGAATTTCTGCTAGCAATTGACCTGTTTGAGGATCTCTGATTTGTTGCAGTTCAATCCGAATCCAACCCCCGGCAGGAGTAAATTTAATTGCGTTGGAAAGGAGATTCCAAATTGCTTGCATTAGGCGGTCGGGATCGCCTAATACTTTATTAACTTGGGGAGTAAACTGGGTTTCCAATCGAATTCCCTTGGTTTCAGCCACCAGTTTATCGGCGGCGATCGCCGACCGTAAAACTATAATCAAATCAATGGGCAGTAAATTCAAACTCAGTTTGCCCGTGACAATCCGCGAGACATCCAACATATCTTCAATTAATCTCGATTGCACTTTGGCACTGCGCTCAATTACTTCTAATCCCCGCTGCATTTTCACGGGATCAATATTCCTCGTCCGAATCACTTGCGCCCAAGCTAGAATCGCTGTCAGGGGATTTTTTAGTTCGTGGGACAGAATGGACAGAAATTCATCCTTGGCTCGGCTAGCAGACTCAGCAGAAGACCTCGCCTGCTGCTCTTTGAGCAAGATTTGATGGCGATAATTTTCAATTTGCTTGCGTTCGGTAATATCTTCCACTGCCAATAATACGGTTGGCAAGGAGCTACTTTGGGGAGTAATTTTGCAGGCATTGATCAAAATAGTTTTCCATCCAATCCCGGAAAACTCATATTCGATTTCAAAATCGGTTAGGGGTTGGTCTTGGAAAAATACGTCTAACAGGTGTTCCCGCAACTTAGGAATGTCCCAAAGACGACTTTCTAGACTCAATAAAAACTTCTGCTCGATCTGTTGGGGCGTAACTTGGAAAGTTTGATAAAACGCCCGATTTGCTCGCTGTACCCGCAATTCTTCATTCAGGACAATTAAGGGCGATCGCACTGTTTCCACAATGGCTTCAGCATAATCCCGGGCGGCAGCAAGCAGGGCGGCACTTTGTTTTAATTCGTGAATATTGAACAGAATCATCACCGCCCCATCAACCTGATTATCGGCAGTTTTATAGGGCAGAATTCGCAATTCGTACCAGCGTCCCTCTTGATCTTGCACTTCCAATTCTTGGCTGCTAGTGGTCGATACCGCTTCATTCACCGCTTGATGTAGATCGGCAATGGAGATCGTCAGGTTAATATGACTGAGGAGCGTTACTGAGTCCGACGAGCGGATATTCAACAATTTTTTTGCCGAGGGTGTAACTAATCGTACCCGCAATTCAGTATCGATAATGGCGATGGGAATGCTCACGCTACTGAGCAAATTATTCATGTCATCATTGAGGTGGCTAAGTGCGCGATTGCGACTTTGCAATTCTTCATTAATTGTGTTCAGTTCTTCATTGGTAGCCTGAATTTCCTCCTTCGCCGTTTCCAATTCCTCATTGGTACTTTGCAACTCCTCATTACTAGATAAAATTTCTTCGTTGGCGGCTCTCAATTCTTGGGTAATCGTCTCCTGCTCCACCAGCATTGATTGTAAATATTCCTTAGTAGCGGCATTTTCTTGTCTGAGTTGGATGATTTCGGCTTCTCGCACCGCCAAGTTTTCGGGTTGCCTAGATTGAGAAGATTTACCCCTCTTCTGCCGACGGGGAAATGTTTTGTCGCTCTCGACAAACGGTAATTCTTCAAATAGAACTAAAAAGTATTGACTATTGGAATCAGATGCTTTGAAAGGAATTACTTCAATATTTAGCTTGATAAATTGCTGTTGCAATTGTACCTTTAAGCCTTCCTTTCTCGCGGGTTTATTTTGTTTTTTCGCCTGATGAATCGCTGTCCGCAAGTCCAAAGCCAATCCCGTCGGCATCATCTTCAGCAAATTCAGACTGGCATTCCCTGGTTCTGGAGCCAAAAACCGCGCTGCATGACCGCGAAATTGCATAATTTCCAACTCTTCATTCACTAATACTCCCGGTGGAGCATATTTTTGTAAAACAATTCGGTCAGCTTCAGATTGCAAATTGTGCTTGTTCCAAGATTCTTTGCCGGGTTGCTTGCTAGATGTTTTGGGTTCTAAGGCGTATCTATTTGGGGTAAAATCAAAGTTAATCTTGGGCGTTACTAACTTGCGGGTATAAATTTTATACTGCTTATCTACCAAGTTAAATAGTTCCGAAAAATTCCCGGTACTTTCCGAAATTCCCAACATCAAAAATCCATCGGGATTGAGGGCGTAATGAAACATCGCCATGACTTTTTTTTGTAAAGCCACGCCCAAATAGATCAGTACATTCCGGCAACTAATCAGGTCAATCTTGGAAAATGGCGGATCTTGGGTAACATTTTGCTTGGCAAAAACGCACATTTCCCGAATAAACTTGCTAATTTGATATCCCCCCTCAACCTGTTGGAAAAATCGCTGTTGCTGGGCAGCGGAAATCCCCATTATTTGTTTGTCAGTATAGATACCAGCCCGGGCAAATTCGATCGATTTTTGATGAATATCTGTAGCAAAAATCTTGATCGAAGTTTGAAATTTACACTCTTCCAAAAACTCTAATAAGCAGATGGCGATGGAATAAACCTCTTCTCCAGTGGAACAACCAGGAACCCAAATTCTGATCGGATTTTCGGCAATTCGATTCAGAATCAAACTCATAAATACTGTGGTTTTTAAAGCGGCAAATGAGCCAGGATCGCGAAAGAAACTGGTGACATTAATTAAAATATCTTGGAACAAGACCTGCACTTCTGCGGGCTTTTCTCGCAGGAATGCCACATAATCGCTCAAAGTTTGAAACTGATGCAGAATCATCCGGCGCATAATCCGCCGCTGAATTGTGGGGCGCTTGTACTCCACAAAGTTAATGCCGCTGACATTGAGGAGCAAACTAAAAATTTCTGATAGGCTGTTTTCATCTTCTGGAAGTAAGTGCGTTGCCGCAGGTGCTAGCTGAAAACTGAGCGGATGGCGGCTAATATTAACTAGCTCCCTGGCAATTTCTCCCGGCGGCAAGATGAAATCTACACAACTGCTACTCATGGCAGCCCGGGGCATACTATTAAATTCTGTTGATTCCTCATTTTGAACAAAGCCAATGCCTCCGGATGCTTTGATGGTAGCCATACCCAAGGCTCCATCATGCCCCATACCAGATAAAATTATCCCAATGGCTCGATCTTCTTGCTCCTTGGCAAGGGATTCAAAAAAGCTATCGATGGGCATATGGTGGCTGCTGATGGTAGAACGGGGGAGCAAGGTTAATTTGCCCCGAGCGATCGCCATATTTTTATTTGGTGGAATAACATAGACGCAGTTAGGCTCCACCACCATGCCATCTTCTACCTGGAAAACCGACATTTCGGTAGTAGACTGCAATAAATCTGCCAGCAAGCTTTTATAACTGGGTTCTAAGTGTTGAACCAGGATGAAAGCCATCCCAGTATCGCTCGGTAGTTCGTTAAACAATTGGGTAAAGGCTTCTAATCCCCCCGCCGAAGCCCCTATGCCGACAATTAAAAAAGCGTTTTTTTGTTCTTTTCCTTCTAGGATGGAGCTATCTGGTTGTTCAGCAGGCGAGTCCAGAGAATTCATAAATTTTGCCTAATAATTAAAAAATGCTATCTGGATGGTTCACTCTTGCGAAAACTCACCTAAATGAAGTTGACAGAACTTTGGTTTCGATCTCTACGGACAAAAATTGATCGCGGAGTTAGTTGAAAAATTTCTTTTACCTAGTTAGCGGCTAACCTTGTGCTTATAGGTTAACTTAAAAGTAACATTTTATGCCAGATAAGACTTACACACTATCCAAATTCACCTGAATGTGCATCAAGAAATTGGTAGTAACAAAACTCTGATTTTGCTATTCCCTATTGCCTATTCCTCTATAAATCTAAGCTTTGAACAATGGTAAGAGTAACGTGACAAAATAATAAACCAAGGGCGCAGTAAAAACGTAACTATCTATCCGATCTAAAATGCCCCCATGTCCTGGAATTAACTGCCCAGAATCTTTCACCCCTGCATCCCGTTTCATCATCGACTCGGTGAGATCTCCTAACAAACTGACAATCCCAATCATTAATCCTAAACCAGTGCCGCTCGCCTCCCAAACAGGCCATTGTAAATACCAAGCCCCAGCCACACCCACCGCTACGCTGCCTAAAACTCCAAAAACTGCCCCTTCCACAGTCTTTTTAGGACTGATATCAGACAGGCGAGTACGCCCAAAGAATTTACCAATTACATAGGCTCCAATATCAGCAGCCCAAATGCAACTGAAGGCTAGGCAAGTAATAGTTAGTCCTTGGGACAGGGTGGTGGGATGCTGCCACGCATTTAACCAGTTACTATTAAAATCTAAATAGTGCGCGATCGCCCCACTAGCCACTTCAGGAGAATTACTTTCGGCGGCAGCAGCGGGGGCAAGTTCCAAGCGCAACCGCACCCAATAACTCGGCAAATAGCCCCCATAAAACAGACCTAAAATCGAAGTAGAAATATCGCCAATGCTGGCAAATTTGGGTTGGAATAACAGATAAAAACAAATCAAAGTCCCTGCCAAGGGAAAAACCGCATCGGTTAATTGCGGGGCTAAAGCAGCCGTAATAATTAGTAACTGACTGACAAATAGGGTGGTTTTGGTGGCGGGAGCCATACCCTTAGCCCGTGCCAGTTGAAAATATTCTAGTTGACCTAAAAAAACAATCGCGCCGCAACCCACGGCAAAATACCATCCCCCCAGGAACAGCATACCCAAAGCAAGGGCGATCGCGACAATTGCACTAAAAATACGAGGCCAAGGCATAGCTGTTTAGATAATGTTTAACTGAGCTTTTCGCCGCTGAGGATAAATATGGGATTCACCGCAGCAAATACTTGACTGTTACCTCGCGTTTCCAAGCGGTTAATGGCAGATTGGACTACCTCAATATTCCGCGCTTGTAACTCCGCAAAGGTTTCGGAAATGGCATAGAGACTTTCTAGAGTAGCAGCTGTGGCGACTACTCGCCCTTGGGGGGGCAAATATTGCCAAACTTCTTGCAGAATGGTTTTAATTGGTCGTCCGCCCTCTAAACAGACTCGGTGGGGGGGATGGGGTAACGTTTTCAGACATTCTGGGGCGCTACCTTCTACTACTTCTACATTAGAAACGCCAAAGCGATCGCAATTGCGCCGAATTAGGCTAGCCACTTCCTCATCCCGTTCAATGGCAATAATTCTCCCCTGGGGACACAATAATCCTACCTCTACCGGGATAGTTCCCGTCCCCGCCCCAATATCCCATAGTAAAGAATCCGGCTGGAGTTGCAGCAGGGAAATAATCAGCAGTCGCACCTCCCGCTTGCTGAGGGGAATTCCGGGCAAACGGTCAAATAAATCATCAGGGATACCAGGGGTTGCATAGGGCCATAACTGAGAGGGCATAGAAAAAATTTAATTTTGGTTAATCAGGGAACTAAGCCAAAAGTTGACTTGGGGAAGATTGCGGATCTGGGTTTAAACTTATAAGACAATTATGGGAGATTGAAAACGAGCGCGTCTATGCCTACGGCAGGCTACGCCAATAGACCTGAGATTACAAGCGACTCAAG
>CAKZHE010000295.1 GCA_936920195.1 uncultured cyanobacterium
AGGCTCTGCCTCGCTTTGTCATCCGAGGCAGAGCCTCTCAATAGGCATTCCCAGGCAGAGCCTGGGAACGAGTAAACAGAGCAGAAACTGCATGAGCAGAAAACTCCATAAAAAGGCACAAAGTCAACAGCCTAGGCTGAAGCTCAACTACGAACTTTTGCATATAGTATTTTATTGATGACCACCTACTTATCATCTTTTACTATAGAAGAATTTTCAAACCAGCCCCGTCGCCAGAAGAAGAAAATTAAACTGCTGGCGGTGGCAATCATTAATGCCCAACAAGCGGGATAGCCCCAATACCAATTTAATTCGGGCATATTCCAAGGAGATTTTTCGGCATTGAAATTCATGCCGTAAACCCCAGCAATGAAGGTTAAAGGAATGAAAATGGAAGAAATTACAGTTAAAAGCTTCATAATTTCATTCATCTTATTGCTGACAGAAGATAAATAAACATCCATTAATCCCGTGGCTAATTCTCGATAGGTTTCGACAATATCCATCACTTGCACGGTATGATCGTAACAATCTCGCAAATAAATTCTGACTTCGGGACTAATCAAATCGCTGCCATCCCGCAATAGGGAGTTAATGGCATCTCTTTGAGGCCAAATGGCTCGACGCAAGGCGAGTAATTCTCGGCGGATTTTATAGATTTTTTCTAAGGTTTGGGTGGTAGGGTTGGCAACCACTTCATTTTCCAGTTCGTCAACTTGTTCGCCGTAGGCTTCTAAAACAGGAAAAAAACCATTAATGATGGCATCTAAAAGCGTGTAGGCGAGATAGTCTGCGCCATGCTTGCGGATAATCCCTTTATTGTTGCGAATGCGATCGCGCACTGGTTGAAAGCAATCATATTCCGGTTCTTCCTGTACCGTCAACAGGTAATTCTTTCCTAAAATAAAACTAACTTGCTCTTTATAAAATCCCTCTGACCCTTCATTGATCATCACCATCCAGGTAATAATCAGTAATTGATCTTCATAATCTTCCACTTTAGGCCGTTGGGGAACATTAACTACCCCCTCCATCACCAAGGGATGTAAATCAAAGATTTTTCCTAATTGCTGCCAAGTTTCTTGATTGCCTAAACCCAGAATGTCTACCCAAGAAACTGACTCCGTATCTAAATAGGGAAAGCAGGCTTCTGGAGATGGCAGTTTGACGCGGGTGGCAGTTTCTTGGTTATAGTCAATTAAGACAATATCAGGGGGTGGGGCATCAGGATCTAAATCCAGAGTTCCCGGTAAACTGCCCGGTTCATCATAATAATAGTCAATAAAAGACTCTTCTGCATCTGCGATCGCCGGGAATTTAGATGGTTGTAAACCTTTCTCTAGCATGATTTTTTCCTTATGAACTCAGTTGCTTGGCGATCGCCTGCATACAAATTTGTGATTTCGATTGTAAACTTGAGATTTAAGGATTTGTCAGACTCCTGGCTATCCGGAGCTAACCTTCCCCCGCTGTGACTAACTAAATAACCTAATTTCTAGATGGGCTTTGGGCATTATGGCAAATTTCAATGGGATCGCAATCGGTATCAATCGCTATCAGTTCTTTCAGCCCCTGGGCTATGCTCAAGCAGATGCCCTAGCACTAGAGAATTTTTGGGTTGAGGAAGCTGGGTTTCTGCCAGAGCAATGTCTGCTCTTGACTGATACTTCCCCCCCGGTAGCCAATCGTTCTACCAATCCTAATCGCGAGACAATTTTAAGCTGGGTAGAGGATCTTTGTCAGCCACCAGCCGCCGAGGATGACGCACTGTGGTTCTTTTTCAGCGGTTACGGGGTGAGTTGGGATGGCCAAGACTACTTAATCCCCATTGATGGTAATCCAGCGGAAGTGGCAGAAACCGGAATTGCAGTGCGATCGCTCTTTACTTTACTCAAACAGCGGGGCAATGCGCCAGTAGTAGTTTTGCTAGATATTAATCGCGCCCAAGCAATGCAGGGGAATATTCCCGTAGGAGAAGAAATTATTGCCTTGGCAAAGGAAATGGGCATTCCCACCGCCCTGTCTTGTCAACTCGATCAATTTTCCCAGGAAACTAGCTCCCTGAATCGCGGCTTCTTTACCACGGGTTTATTAGAAGCCTTACGCGCCAATCCTTTTCTGACGCTGGTGGATTTGGAAAAATATTTAAGCACCAGACTGCCAGAGTTGAGCGAACACTACTTGCGCCCCATCCAAACCCCTTTAATCCTGATTCCCCCCGAAACTGGCAACCAACCAATTTTGCATCCCGATGTGGATGTGGAAATTCTGAATCCGCCCCTAACCAGTTCGATCTCATCAGATAATATTACTAATACCAACATCTGGGAATCAGGGTTCCAAACAGCAGAAAAATCTGCTAATTCTACCTTCTCAGTTCAGGCTGCTGATGCCCCGGCGGAGATAGTATCTCAACCAGGAGCAATTATTCCCCACCCGGCAAAAAACTCTATGACTGAAAAAGAAGAACCTAACCAGTGGCAAGGATGGCTATTTTGGAGCGGAGTCACCGGAATATTGCTCGCCCTGAGTTTGGGGGTTTGGGTGCGCTACCAAGATGCTTTCAGTGGCAACCAAACCCCAGCCCAGCCAACTGTAGGCAAAGCTCCTACACTACCACCAGAGCCTTCAACCGCTCAACTACCTTCTCTAAGTCCACTGCCAGTAGCTCAGGCTTCCCCGCCCAGCAACCAACCAGAAGTTACGCCTAGCGCCCCCAAAGCTGCTAGTTTAAATGCCCCTGCACCCAAATCCCCAAATCCCCAAAAAAATCAGGCGGTACTGGATAAAGCGAGGGGAATTATTCAACCCAATCAAGCTTCTTACTTTAGCAAGGCGATTGTCCAAGCCCAAACCATTCAGCCGGGAGAACCCCTGTATCAAGAGGCACAAGCCGATATTGCCCGCTGGAGTTTGGTAATTTTGGACTTAGCCCAGGGGCGGGCGCAACAGGGGAATTTTCCAGAGGCGATCGCGGCTGCTAAATTAGTACCCAAGGATAATGCCAATGCCTACCAACAATCCCAACAGGCAATTGCCAATTGGCAGAAATTAGCTAAGGAGCAGGAAACCAATCGTCAAACTTTAGCCGCTGCTAAAAAGTTAGTTCGACCAGGAGATGCTTCATCGTATAATCGAGCGATCGCTACTGCGACTAAGATTGCCCCCGGTAGACCAGGATATACTGAATCTCAACAGTTAGTTGCCCAATGGAGCGGCAAAATTTATCAGATTGCCCAAGGGCGAGCCTCCCAAAAGAAATTTGCTCAGGCTGTCCAAACTGCCAAGTTAATTCCTGAAGGTACGCCTGCTTATAATAATGCTCAACAGGCGATCGCTAAATGGCAAAATAATCAGCGATAATTTTGCCAAATGTAGAGGCGTTGCCATTAACACCTCTACAAACTAATTCAATAATTCTGTGCGTAGATCCTATCTCCGCTAAACATCTGCCCATTTCCGTAACAGATTGGAGTGAGTTTTACAAAGTAAATCAAATTCCACTGTTTTGCCGTATTTTTCAAAAATGGCGCGTCGAACTGTATCTAATTCAAACAGAAGTTCGCGATCGCTCGCATCACGAATGAAACTTTGTACCCAACTGACAGCAGCCAGTCTTACTCCGGCTGTCACTTCAGTTACCCGATGTAAAAATGTTGAAGGATAAACAATTGCGGCTCCAGCCGTGAGTTTAAATAACTGTTCGCCCAAACCAGTATCAATAGCCAGTTCGCCTCCAGTATAACTCAGTGGATCGCTTAAAAACAAAGTGAAAGATACATCAGATCGACTAACATTTTCCTCCCCCATCAGTGCATTGTCCGTATGACAACCATAAGACATTCCTGATTCATAACGACTGCAAAGAATCGGACGAATGATTTTAGGACGAACAGCTGCCTGAAACAGCGCATTGCGATTAAGTGCCTGATTCACAATTGCTTCCACAATTGCGGCTGCTTCAGTATCTCCTCGAAGTTGCTGATTGCTTTTAACAGTTCTAGCGTAATGTCCAGCAGTTAGTTTACCGTCTACAAAATCAGCATCTTTGAGAGACAGGTGAATTTGCACTAATTCTTCCGGCGAGAGAATGGGATCAATACAGAGAATCATGGCACTTAAATGCAATGTCTAATTTGATGATATTTTGAATGTTCGATCTAATCGGGAATGATCCTAGTTTTTACCCTTTTCACCCTTTTCACCCTTTTCATCACTTCCGCTCTGAGTTTTTTCAGGTTTAGGAGTTACAGATTTTTGGGGAGTGGGTACAGTCATTTTTTTGTCTCCTTCACCTTTAGGGGAGGTAGCAGGAGTGCTAGGAGATGTGGTAGAAGGTTTATCTTTTCCCCCTTCCTCACCTCCTTTATCCGCAGTCCCGCAGGCGGCTAAGGCGGCGGTTAATCCAAGACTGAGAAACAATGCTACTGCTTTAGAGTTCATAGTTTTTTTCTGTCAATTAACAACATCAGGACTTTAGAGTTAACTTTTGCTGCCTTCACCACCTTCACCACCTTCACCACCTTCACCACCTTCACCACCTTCACCACCTCCATGCTTACTTTTTTGGATATCTCCTATTT
This sequence comes from uncultured cyanobacterium, assembly GCA_936920195.1. GTDB lineage: Bacteria > Cyanobacteriota > Cyanobacteriia > Cyanobacteriales > FACHB-T130 > CAKZHE01. The sequence continues at coordinate 4,584 of CAKZHE010000295.1, forward strand.
GAGAACTAGCAAGAATACTTGGCAATAGCGTTGTAGTAGTGTCCGTACTGCTAGCTGCTATTGCCCCTTTGTTGGCTGTACCACCGACAGCTAAAGTTGCAGTTAATCCTAGGCTGAGAAATAATCCGACTGCTTGGGAATTCATGGCAATCCTTGGTGTTTTTTGTTTACGTTGACTTGATAATAAGTAGGAAAAGTAAAGAACTCGGAAAGTTATCACAGAATTTGGGAACCAAGAGTCATATCCGGTCGAACAACCATGATTAATCACTCGTTCCTAGGCTGTTGACTTTGGGCTTTTTTCGGGGCTTTTTCTTCATGCAGTTTCTGATCTGTTTACTCGTTTTACTCGTTCCCAGGCTCTGCCTGGGAATGCCTATTGAGAGGCTCTGCCTCGCTTTGTCATTCGAGGCAGAGCCTCTGGATTCGGTTCCCAGGCAGAGCCTAGGAACCAGTTCAAGGGGAGTTAAAATATCGAACAAGGTTATTGCATGAATAAAATTGCTGAAAAACTCGCAAAGTCAACAGCCTACGCAGCGCCTCTATTAGTAGGGTGTGTTAGCGCCAGCGTAACGCACCAAGACACTATATTATATGCGGAGTGAATGCGTAAGTCCTGTCTGTATTTGGATTTAACGCATAGTGTCCAACAACTCAAAAAGTTAATTGATGAGATTAATAGTTTTCTAGTTCGTTAAATTTATTTGGCATAATCTTTAAGCAGACGCACTATATGCTTTATATTGATTGCTTATTTTCAACAGGACTTACGCAGTTGCTCCGCATATAGCGTTGATGGTGCGTTACGCTGCGCTAACACACCCTACTAATAGAGGTGTTGCGTAAGTTCTGAGTTCTTCAGTCCTCTTCAGAGGACTTCATTTATTAGCCAGGGACTTAAGTCCCTGGCGGGTGTTAGCAATGCCGTGTCGCTGCTTGACCTACTTAATTGACTGGGAAAGCTCCTGGTTTGAGATTGAGGCTGAGATTGCGCCCATTGCGGCTCAATTCTACGGCTAAATTATTACCAACTCCACTCTTTTCAACTAATTGTTGCACGGCGGCGGCATCGCTGATTTCTTTGCCGTCGATTTTCAGGATGATATCGCCAGCGCGGATGCCTGCTCTGGCAGCGGGAGAATTACCCACTACTTTAACAATTAAGACACCGCGATCGCGATCGATATTTAAACGGCTATTGGGATTGCTATTCACTTCTTTTTGCAATTCGGGGGTGAGAGTCACCATCTGAATGCCCAGATAGGCATGATCTACTTTGCCTTTGGCAATTAGTTGATTGGCAATCCGTTGGGCGGTATTAATGGGAATGGAAAATCCTAATCCTTGAGCGCCTTGAATAATGGCGGTATTGATGCCAATGGCTTCCCCTTTGGCATTCAGTAAGGGACCGCCAGAATTACCGGGGTTAATGGCAGCATCGGTTTGGATAAATTCTACGCGCTTGTCGGGAACGCCAATTTGATTGCTAGAACGTCCGGTAGCGCTAATAATCCCGCTGGTGACGGTGTTATCTAAACCTAAAGGATTGCCGATGGCGATCGCCCACTCTCCGGGTTTAAGATTATCAGAATTACCAATAGTAACTACTGGCAAGTTGCTCCCTTCAATTTTCACCACTGCCACATCGGTTACTCGGTCTGCACCTAAAACCTTGCCTTGCAGTTTCCGCCCATCCTTTAATGTCACCATCACTGTATCCGCCCCTTCGACAACGTGGGCATTGGTGAGGATTTGACCGCTGGCATCAATCAGAAAACCAGAACCAGTACCATTTTCTACCCGCTGTTGTGGTTCTTCTACACCATTGGAACCAAAGAATCTCCGGAAGAAAGGATCATTGAAAGCATCGGGAACTTTGCTGGTAACTGTGCGGCTGGCATCAATCCGCACTACTGCGGGGCCAACTCTATCCACCACATCGGTAATGAAGTTAGTATCTGCTGTTTGCGGCAGTCGGGATTGCAGCGAGGGACTGGTGGCGACAGTAGATGCTTGGGAAGGTAAGGAATTCTTCGACGGAATAATATTGCCACCCACAAAGGCGATGCTTGCACCTAGCAACAGCATCCCTAGATAGGCAGCAGGTTGTTTTCCAGAAAAAGGTTCGGAGCGACGCACGCTTTGATCTAAAACTTTTAAGGTAGCATCTCGGCTGGTATCGCGTGATTTCGTTTTCATAAGAAAATATGGGATGTTTGGAAACTCAGTCGCTTTAGCACTAAGAGGAAAAAACGACGCTCTTCTGAATTCAAAATTCAAAGTTCAAAATGAAGAAGAATTTTGAATTGATAATTTTGAATTTTGAATTTGTCCATTACCGCCTTGGGATTGCTTATCTCGGTGTACTTTTGTAATGTACTTTCAATGGGACAATTACCATCTCAAGCTTGGCAATCCTGTACGCATAATGGTTTGCTCTTTCAAGCCTCCCTTGCGGGGTAATGTTCGCTACGCCTGCGGCACGCTTCGCGAACGACCTGTTATCAGGGCTTTTTAAACCTGCAACACTGTTCCAGTGACTTTAGAACTGTTTAATTGCAGATGACAGAGCGGAAAACTAGCGTCGCATTCTCCGGTGTCGTGACCCCAATAACGGCTACCCTAACCAACGGTAACGCCAAGGGCGTACTGCTATGGTCAGGATGGTCTGGTCAGAATAGCCTGCTTTGAGACTTGCTCTTACAAGCTCAGTGGCTTGAGCCTCTGAGTTCCTGACAATCGGCAGCATCTGTTGTGAAAATCCCAATCTCAAATATGCAGTCACAGGGGCTTTCCCCCAAAAATTAGCACCAGTTGACAATTACCACTATAAATGAACTATATGACAGGACTGTGGCAGGCGCGTTGCAGTTTCGCGAATGTCTACTAGCCCCAGCTAGCCTGCCAATTGTAATTAAAAGATAATTTTTGGTTATATTTTAATTGCTTATCTGATAATATTGAGGACATTTGTTTGAATTGCTGGGTTGAGTTACTATGTGGGTTATTAATGCGATTGTAATTTTGACCGTTTTGGCTTTTGGGACTTGGATTTTGCTCAATTACCGGAAGCAGCTAGGGCAGTCGGCGAGATTAGTCTCGTCAGGTATGCAGTCAATTTTGTTTGTGATTTACTTATTTGCGATTCAAATTGTGCGATCGCTGTTTTTGAGTGCGTTAGGCGGAGGTTTGATTGGCGGCATCTGCCTGATTGCTGGTGCGCCCATCCTCATTGCCAAGGGTATCGGGTTTTCCCTGGGAGCGATTGGCTTCACTGTTCTCATAATTAAGGCACTGGTGGAAAATTGGTACAATTTGCGTTGGAGTTTTCGCCACGATGTGCGGAATATCTATGGCAAGTCAAAAAGCAGATAGTTACTTGGGCAATTTTGGTTTTTAAAAACCAGGACAAAAATTTTATTTCTTGCCCTAGCTATCATCAGGTGGCATCAATAAATTAAATATTAATCAACGCCCTAATTTTACTGACATCGAAATTCAATTTGGCAAACTCTTTTTTCGCTGACAGCAAAATATTTCTCAATTCTGGGGGAATATCTCCATCCTCATTTTTGAGAATATATCCATACTCAATCTCGGATAATGTATGGACGAGAAAGAGTAACTGGGATGCGTCGAGGGGGGGAGGAGCAATTTCAGGATCGTTTTCACTGCCTAAACTGCCATTCCGCAGTGCCAAACAACTATAAACAACTTCTCCGCCATCTTGCGGTTGGCAATCATTTACCCAGCTATGCCAGAGGGTAGCATGAAAAATTACATAGCGGCAAAATTGTTTGAGATTGGCAAGATCGCTGTCATTAGGTTGGTCAGTCAGGGTAATTGGTCTGATTGCTTTTACTTTACCATTAAAGGGCGATCGCGGAATTTCTGGTTGATCCAATTCATGGCTGTCATAGAATTCCCAACCATCGCTCTTAGTTGCCGGAGAATACACCACGCTATGTTCAACTAAATCTTCGGATAAAGCCCGAATTTCTGCCCATTCTTGGATGATAGCTGGTTGATGCTTTTGGAAAAACGCATCCAAGTATTCTCCTAGAAGTTTCCAGTAGAGATTGGCAACTTGAGCATAATTGTGATCTTCGGTTAATGGTTGCCGGGGTTGCCAACCTTGCCAATCCATTGTTGACATCCGTTCTTGACAGATTTGGATGACACTTTTGGCAGATAATGGTCCAGCGCTGGTGACATAACCCGAATCAGAAACGAGAATGGTATCCGCCCGTTGATTGATATTCACTAGGCTCTTTAAATGGGGCAGGAGTAAAATTCGCAAAGGGTTTTTTCTCAGGTTGCGGAAAACTGCGATCGCATACTGTTCCATCTGCAAATGAGATTTGATATAATGCTCAACTAACTCCGCTGTAAATAAGTAATTTGTCCGGAAAATTCGTTTCGCCTGCAACCACAAATCCCCACTTTCGGGAGTATAAGTCACTGACTCTTGTAGGGGAGAAAACGGCGCTAAAGAATCTGGATAGCGAGACTGAACGGTAATTTCGACAGGCAGGAACTTACCTGCTTTAATTTCAAAGAACGCCTCCACATTATGCAAGTCATAGCGAGGATTTTTTTCATAGGCATCCCAATTAAAACTCACCCGATACCGCTGGGGATTGTCTGGATGGTGTTGTAATAAACAAGGATTCATCCCATTTAATACCCGCAAACCCAAAAATTCATCGCTTCTGGTATAACCAGGTTGTTCTTTTTCCAGTTTCAGGGTTAAATTAGGCGGGTAATCAGTTTGAATTGCTGCCAGGGAAGGTTGATTGGAATGCAAGGCGTTAGCAATCCTATGTCGAGCTTGAATTGTTTGATAAACTTCTGCAACTTCATATCCTTTGAGAGTCCGCCCCACAGAATAAACATCGGGAGGATCTTGCAAGGCTGAAAACATTAACCGGGGAAATGGATGGGTTGGCTCGTACAACCAATAGGGAACAGTCTTTGTCCCAAAATCATACTCCAACTGGTCAACATTATCTTGACCTTTGATCGTATATGCTAATCGTTTAGAAAAAACTAATTCATTTTTGTTATTAAAGGTAGAGCGAATTTCGATTACCCGCAATTCCAAATCGGGAGCATCCATAAACCCAGCTTTTTGGGGATCGTACTCAATCCTAAAATAACCGTTGCTATCGGTTATGCCTACTCCCAAAAAATCCCCCGGCGTACCAATATCTCTGTCCCACAACTCAAGTTCAATGTTGTGTAAAGGTTTTTTAGAATCGCTAAAAATCAGCCTACCCACAGCGGAATGTAATACCACTTGTTCTGCGGCAGCTTTCTTTTTCACCAGATCTTTTGCCGGAGCAGTGTTGAGAAGCTTGATTTTAATAACATCTTGCAGGGCTTGGAAAATAGTCTGGACTGTTTTCATTGTTGCTCCTTCTAGTTTGGCTTAAACGGGACTTACGCAATGACTCTATTAGTAGGGTGTGTTAGCGCAGCGTAACGCACCATAAACGCTATATGCAGATCAACTGCGTAAGTCCTGATAGAGAACGGGAAATAGGGAACAGGGAATGGGGGGGAGAAAGGGAGAAAGGGAGAAAGGGAGAAAGGGAGAAAGGGAGAAAGGGAAGAGAGAACAGGGAATTAGGAATAAAAGGAGTTCTTGCTAATTCTCCACTCCCCATCACCCCATCTCCCCATCTCCCAAATTTAATTTATTTTAGAAAACTTCATCCCCAGTTGGTTCTTGTCTAGGCACTTGATTTAATTCGTGGCGCAATGCTGAAATAGCTTCATAAACTTTTCTCCGCACTCGGTTAATGCCCCCCAACGGTGTATGTTCTGGGAGAGCGCGCCAAGGACTAAATGATAAGTTTTCACAAAAAGTTTGTTGGGCAGGAGAATTAAATTCCTGAACTGGAATTTTAATAGTCGCCACTTTTTGAAAAGGCGATTGCCTTTCATCCCAGTCAATCGTGGGATCTTCAATGGGCATCTTTTCAGCATCGGTTTGAAATTGTACCAAAAAGTCAAATTGGGCAGGTTTGGTCTTTAAATGTTCTGTCATTACTTCCCGCAAATAGTTATCTGATGCGGGGGCAGATGCCGGAGTATTAGTTATCAGGGAAGGCTTAAAGGAAAATTTAATTGCCCTAGAGCCAAGCCGATAAGGTAAATTACTCCAGTAGCGGGTTTCTAGTAAATTAATAACTTGATTACTAATGCTTAAATTGGCAACAATAAATTCATGGAGCCGCCAACTGAAAGGATTCAAACCGGGAAAGAAGAACTTGATCATCTGATTATTCGCCCGTTGCTTGAAGAAATCTACATAATCAATGGCGTTGCGAATAAAAAATGTGGGATAATTAATTGCCAAGAAATCCTGAGTATTGCCAAAGCGATCGCTCTCTAAAATCTTTTCCCCTTCGACACCAATCAGTTTAATTGCCATCCCCCGCACATCTTTGTCGGCATCGCGGACACTTTTCTCGAAACCATTAGAAAAACGAATCCACACTGGATAAGTTTTGGGTTCTTTAAAAACGCCCAACTTGAGTTCTGGGGGCAAATTATCTTCGACAATAAATTCTCCCTTCACGCAGCCATGATCTTTGACGTGCTGATCTCGACGCACAGGTTTATTATCTGGCAGGTAAGTTTTCCGCAAGGTTTCAGTAGAAATCCTGACTATCTCTGCTATGGCTGCATCTTCCCCTGGAGGTGGATATTCTCGGTAAAGTTCTAATTTGGTCATGGGTTTTACTTTTCAGCCAGCTAGTTCAATTACCACATTGATATAGCATGACTTAACTTTAAAAGCGCAAAAGATATAAATCTTAAAATAAACTACCAGGAGTTAGAAAATTAGGCCATCGCAGCCCCCAGTAATTTTTAAGAAATTTTACAATTCAATATTTACGAAAATTCATCAAATTTTTGTAATAATAAAGCAGTGGGTCTAGACCAGGTGAAAAATTTTGGCGATCGCTCAGTTAAAACATTATGCTGCAAATTCCAGGATACCAAATTACAGCCAAAATCTATGAAAGCTCCAATTCTATTGTTTATCGGGGATGGCACAACCAAGATTCCCTGCCTGTAATCATCAAGTTTCCCCAAAAAGAGTATCCTACCGCTACAGAAATAATCAAGTACAAACAAGAATATGAAATTAGTCGGCAACTGAGTATCAGCGGGATAGCGAGGGGATACGAGATTCAAAAATATCAGAATAGTTTATTAATGATCTTCGAGGACTTTGGAGGAGAATCATTAAAAATTTGGATGGAATCTCAAAAATTCTCTCTCAAAGAGTTTTTGTTACTAGCCATCCGAATTAGCAGTATTTTGGGCGAAATTCAACAACAGAACATTATCCATAAAGATATTAATCCTAGTAATATTATTTTTAATCCCACTACAGGCGAAGTTAAAATTATTGACTTTGGAATTTCTACTATTTTATCTAGAGAAAATCCGACTATTTGCAATCCTGATATTTTGGAAGGAACATTAGCATATATATCGCCAGAACAAACTGGCAGAATGAACCGGGTACTAGATTATCGGACTGATTTTTACTCTTTAGGCGTAACCTTTTATGAAATGCTAGCACATCAACTACCTTTTGAAAATACCGATGCGATGGAGTTAGTACATTGTCATATTGCCAAACAACCCATTCCTTTAGACGAGATTAATCCAGATATTCCTCAAGCAGTTGCAAAAATTGTTATGAAACTGCTAGCCAAAACCGCAGAAGAACGATATCAAAGTGCATTAGGAATTAAAACCGATCTAGAAAAATGTTTAAATCAACTAGAAACCAGCCACACAATTACTGATTTTTCCCTTGGCGAACGAGATGTTTCTAATAAATTTCAAATATCTCAAAAACTCTATGGTCGAGAAGAACAAATTGCCACTTTATTAATGGCTTTCAATCGCATCAGTCAAGGCACGCATGAAATGTTATTGATTGGCGGTTATTCAGGCATTGGCAAATCCTCCTTAGTATATGAAATTCACAAACCAATTATTGAACAACGAGGATATTTTATCTCTGGCAAATTCGATCAATTTAAACGGGACTTACCCTATTCTTCTTTAATTCAATGCTTTCAAGATTTAATTCGCCAATTATTGACTGAAAGTGCCAAAAAAATCTTGGATTGGCAAGAAAAACTATTAAATGTACTTGGACAAAATGGGCAAATAATTATTGATGTTATTCCGGAAGTAGAATTGATTGTTGGCAAGCAGCCTTCTGTACCTCAGTTGGGACCAGTGGAATCGCAAAATCGCTTTAATTCTGTTTTTAAAGAATTTATTTATGTGTTTACCAAACCAGAACATCCCTTGGTACTTTTTTTAGATGATTTGCAGTGGGCAGATTCGGCTTCACTCAATTTAATTCAGTTGATCATGACTGATATTAATAGCCAATATTTGTTGTTGTTGGGAGCCTATCGAGATAATGAAGTAAATTCAGTCCATCCGTTGATGCTGACTTTGGAAGAAATTCACAAAACTGGAATGAAAATAGCAACTATTAATCTGAGTAATTTGGAAATTGAGCAAGTTAATCAATTAATTGCGGATAGTTTAAGTTGTGAGGTAGAGAGAGCGCAGCCGCTGGGAGAATTAATTTTTCAGAAAACCCAGGGAAATCCATTTTTTATTACTGAGTTGTTAAAATCTCTTTATCAGGAAAATTTACTTTCATTTGATTTTAGCCAGGGTTGCTGGGATTGGAATATTGAGCAATTGCAAAAGATTCAAATTACTAATAATGTGGTGGAATTAATGGTCAATAAGATCAGAAAATTAGATCAAAACACTCAAAATGTATTAAAGTTAGCGGCTTGTATTGGCAATCGATTTGACTTAGATGTAGTGGCGATGATTAATGAGCGATCGCTTGCTATTACCGCCAAAGATTTATGGGCAGTAGTTCAAGAAGGAATCATTTTATCTTTGAGTGAAACCTACAAATTATCACAATTTTGGGAACACTTGGATGGCGAAACAATTACTTATTCTTTTCTACACGATCGCGTGCAACAAGCTGCCTATACTCTTATTCCCATAGATGAACTTCCTGCCGTTCATCTAAAAATTGGTCAGCTATTACTAAAAGATTTACCAGAGAGCGAAGTTCACGAAAAAATCTTTGATATTGTTAATCACTTTAATCTCGGCGCAGAATTAATTACCGAGCCAGAACAGAAAAAACAATTGAGTCATCTCAATTTGATTGCTGGCAAAAGAGCCAAAAGTTCTACTGCCTATCAAACTGCTGCCGCTCATTTAAAATTAGGCATGGATTGCCTTAGTTTAAATAGTTGGGAAAGCGATTATCAACTAACTTTTGATTTGTACCGAGAACGAAGCGAATGTGAATATTTAATTGGTAACGTTGATTTAGCCGAAGAACTATTTAAGATTACCATCGATCGAGCTAAATCTAAATTTGATAAGACCGATGTTTATTACTTACAAATCACTCTGCATATAACAGTAGGAAAATTTTCAGAAGCGATCGCTGCGGGATTAGCTGGATTGAGATTAGTCGGATTAAATTTATTTAATAGTGAAGACGAATTACCGAGTGCGATCGCTGCCAAATTAGCCGAAGTTCAACAAGCATTATCTCAACAAAAAGTTGCTGATTTAATCAATCTTCCAGAAATGATTGATCCCGAAATGAAAATCAGCATGAATTTACTTATCCAAGTATGGGGAGGTTGCTATGGATTATCCAATCAAAACTTGCTAGTTTGGTCAATATTAAAAATGGTTAACCTTTCCTTAAAATATGGTAACACCAGCGCTTCTGCTTTTGGGTATTCCTGTTATGGTTTATTACTCGCAGTGCAAGAAGATTATCAAACCGCCTATCAATTTGGCGATTTATCCTTGAAAATTAGTGAGAAATTTTACGATCCTAGCTTGATTGGCAAAATTTATAATCTTTTTGCCCATGCGATGAATCCTTATATTAATCATTTCAAAACCAATCTCCCTGTTCATGCAAAAGCTTATCAAATATCTATTGAATGTGGAGATTTAGTCTATGGAGTTTGGGCTTTATTTTTCGGCATCTGGAGTAGATTTGAAATTGGTAAAAATCTGAATGAAATTTCAGAAGTTTCTGAAAAATATTTGCATATAGTTCAGCAGATGAAAGATCAAAATATGATTTTTGCTTTTGCAAGTTTGCAAAGTATAATTCGGAATCTGCAAGATAATACTCCAGAAAAATATAATTTAAATTCTGATATTTTTAATGAAAAATCAGCTATACAGCAATGGCAAAGCACCAGTTTTTACCACGGAATTAATTGGTTTTATTATTTAAAGGCACAACTTTTATATACCTATAACCATCCGGCAGAAGCAGTGAAAATTTGTCAGGAAGTAGAACCACTATTAGCCGCTAATTTTGGCTTTTTTCCCATAACTAAATTCTACTTTTATTATACTCTCAGTTTAGCGGCTATTTACCATCAGCAATCAGATATTGAAAAGACAGTTGCTTGGCAAATTCTCGAAAATAATTGCCAGAAAATTAAAAAATGGGCAGACAATTGTCCAGCCAATTTTCTTCATCAATATTTGCTAGTTGCGGCGGAAATCGCGCGGATATCTGGTAACGCTTTAGAAGCAATGGATTTATACGATCGCGCTATTGCTGCTGCTGCCGAAAATGATTTTATTCAGCATCAAGCTTTGGGAAATGAACTGGGGGCTAAATTTTGGTTAAATAGGGGCAAAGAAGAAATTGCTCAACTTTATCTCAGAAAAGCTCACTATAACTATCAACTTTGGGGCGCAAAACGGAAAGTTGCTCAATTAGAAGAAGAGTATCCTCAACTATTAACTAAAAATATTAATTATGGGGGAATTAGAGAAACTAAAATATCTGCCAATCAAACTAGCAGTGGTTCTAGTTCTGTTTTAGATATATCGACGGTAATGAAAGCGGCTCAAGCCATCTCTAGTGAAATTGTCTTGAGTAAATTATTATCGCAATTAATTAAATTAGTCATTGAAAATGCTGGCGCTCAAAAAGGAGTGTTAATTTTAATCGATTGCGAAGAACTGGTAATTCAAGCTACTGGCGAAGTAGATGGGAATGAAGTTGTCGTATCACAATCTGTACCAATTAACCAGGCTGATGATATTCCCCTATCGATTATTAATTTTGTCAGTCGGACTCAGACAGATGTGGTTTTAACTGAAGCTACCAAAGAAGGGATATTTACTACCGATAAATATATTAATGAAAATCAAATTAAATCAGTTTTGTGTGCGCCGATTGTCAATCAAGGGCAACTAATTGGTATTGTATATTTAGAAAACAACTTAACTGTTGGGGCTTTTACTGCCGCCAGATTGGAAGTTTTAAAAATTCTTTCCTCTCAAGCCGCAATTTCTCTAGAAAATGCCTTGCTTTATCAAACATTGGAACAAAAAGTCCAAGAACGGACTGCCCAATTAGGTCAAGCCAATCAAGAAATTATGCTACTGAATGAGCGGCTGAAAGCGGAAAATATTCGGATGAGTGCTGAATTAGAAGTTACCCGCAAACTGCAACAAATGGTGCTGCCAAAACCAGCAGAATTGAGCCAAGTTTCAGGACTAGAAATTGCTAGCTTTATGGAACCAGCTACTGAGGTAGGTGGCGACTACTACGATATCTTAAATTACAACGATCGCGTTCTGATTGGGATTGGGGATGTAACTGGACATGGATTAGAAAGTGGCGTATTAATGATTATGGCACAAACGGCAGTGCGATCGCTCCTAGAAAACGGCGAAACTGACCTAACGCGATTATTAACCGTCCTGAATCGCACCATCTATCGCAATATTGAGCGGATGGATTTGGATAAAAATTTAACTTTAGTCTTATTAGATTATCAAGATGGGACTTTGCGATTTAGCGGACAGCATGAAGAAATAATTATTGTCCGTGCTGGCGGGATAGTAGAAGAAATTAACACGATAGATTTAGGCTTTCCCATTGGCTTGGAATTACATATTGGCGATTTTATGGCAGAAGAGCAAGTGCAATTGCAACCAGGAGATGTAGTAGTTCTATATACTGATGGGATTACCGAAGCGCCAAATATGCAGGGAGAAGAATACGGCATAGCGCGATTAATTGCCGAAGTGAAAAAGAATTATCATTTGTCATCAGAAGAAATTAAGCAAAGAATCATTGCCGATTTACAGCAACATATTGGCGAACAGAGAATTTATGATGATATTACTTTGCTGGTGCTGAAAAAAATGGTTGGGGAAGATAAAGTTACCATCGCCTCTTAATTTAACTTGTATTATAGCGGTTCTCGATTTGGTGAAGTATACCGACAATCTTGAAAGCACTTCTTTACCTAGCGTTAGGCGTGCTTCATCTATTTGAGAACCGCTATTAAATAGTTATCTTAATACTGAGGTTGAGGTACAAGCACTTCTACTGGTTCTAGTTGTGATTCTGTGACTTCAACTGTAATATTTTCTATATCAAAGCCCTCTAAGCTATAGCCATCTTCTTCGTCTTCTGGCATGGCATAATACTCGACAATGGTTCCTATATCGCCTTTTTTTAACCCGTATTTAGGGATGTCTTCGTGTAAGGCTACTTGGGTAAATAGTTCAAATTTTATTTTATTCATGTTTCGTTAATTGGGAACTAATGTAATGAACCTAGTTTCAGATGAGGTGACCATCCACACAGTTTTCACTCGTAATGTTGTACCATTTGTACCGGTTAGGCTTCCTCGAATGATATACTTTTGACCATATCTGGTATCTTCTATTAGTTCTGCCTCCAAAGGAAGAATTTGGGTTCTTAAATCTCGTTCAAGTTGCTGCCAATTTTCCAGGGTGTAACCGGCCTGAGACAGAAACTGAGATTTATCGTCTTTTGGAAGCGGCACTAATAAATATTTGGTAATCTTGGCTCGATCAATGACAGAGTTAAGACTGAGTTGTGCCATATTCCGACTTTAGCCACCCTGTTATTCTAGTCTATATAGTTGTTTAGCACTTTGAGGCTGGCTTGATTGACAGATTTTACGATTCTTGACAAAAATAAAAGTAGAAAGCCGATGATGAGGGGAAATTGAGAAAAAACCTGGTTAAAACTCTAGTTCTTGCTTAGGATCGACAAAACGAGGCCGTGCCTGTTGATTAATTAGTAGTTGTTGAGCTAAACCTTGCCAGTCTTCCCGCTCAATTTGATCAAATATTTGGTCAAAGCGATCGCGATATTGCTCCAGCGATCGCAACAATTCTATCCGATTGTAGCGCGCCATCATCACGCCCAATTCTGGATTGCCCCCGCCCACCCGACTGGTATCCCGAAAACCGGAACTAGCAAAATTCTGGGCTAATTTTAAAACCGCCGGGTCAGGTTCATTCAGACAAGCCCCAATTAGGCTGGCGCTAATTATGACAGGTAGATGCGAAATCCAGGCCACGGCTCGGTCATGGTCAGCGGGAGAGCAACGATAAATAATTGCCCCCAGCGATCGCGCTAAATTTTCCACCGTCTCAGTAACTGTTGGTGGCGTTTCATTCGTCGGTGTGATAACATAAGGATTATTTTTAAATAGCCGAAATTGAGCCGATTCGATCCCACTTTCAGAATTTCCGGCCATAGGATGCCCGCCCACAAAATTAGGCCATAGAGGAGCAATAGTTTTGACAACGGATAACTTTACTGAACCGACATCCGTTAAGATCGCCGTGGGAGACAAATGCGGGATCAGCTGATGGACGGTTGACGAAATCGCCGCAAGCGGGGTGCAAATAAAAACTACATCAGCAGCAGTCAAGAGGGCTAGATCGACGCTAGCATCGTCTACTACCCCCCGGGCGATCGCTAACTGGCAAGTTCGCTCTTGACGGCTAACGCCCAAAACCCGGTGTCTTTGCGATCGCAGGTCTAAACCCAGCGAACCGCCAATCAGCCCTAGCCCTACAATACCAATATTCATCGGAAGAGTGAAGAATGAAGAATGAAGAGTAAATTACTGGAGGAAGGAAAAAGGAGGAATGCTGTCCATCAGGAAGCGGTAGTTGCACCGCCACCAACCAAAAGGGCAAAGCAGATAGTCTTATTCATTTCTCATCCTTTTCATCATCGAAAAATTGGGTAGAAACCCCGTCCTTTAGCGAAGCTCAGGACGGCTTTATCTGAAAAGTTTAACCCAATCACAAAATTGATGCTCGAATGTGAACCATGGAAAAAGCCTTTAGTTACCGATTTTACCCAACGACCGAGCAAGAGTCGCTGTTGCGGCGCACTTTGGGCTGTGT
>CAKZHE010000296.1 GCA_936920195.1 uncultured cyanobacterium
CTGTTCCCTGTTCCCTGTTCCCTGTTCCCTATTCCCTATTCCCTGTTCCCTGTTCCCTGTTCCCTATTCCCTCCCATAAATCAACATCTGCCTGAATTTGGGCTTTCAGATCTTCTAAAGAGGCAAATTTTCGTTCTGGGCGCAAAAATTTTTCTAAGCTCGCAGTTAAGGTTTGTCCATACAAATCTCCTGACCAATTTAAGATATGGACTTCTATTGTAATTCTAGTTCCATCTACGGTGGGACGAGTACCAATATTCATAATCCCGATTAAGGGGGTTGGGGGATGTTCCAAAATAGTATTTTGGGCTGGAGATTTAGCCGCGATCGCCACTCTAACCCCATACACCCCATGTTTCGGCAAAAATTTCTCTGGGGGCAATTCCAGGTTAGCAGTGGGAAAACTGAGGGTTCTAGCCAGTTTTTGTCCGACAACAACTTTCCCTGTCAAGCTGTAGTTGCGCCCTAATAGTTGGTTTGCTGTAGATAAATCTCCGGCTAACAGTGCCTCCCGGATAGAAGAACTGCTGATTCTTTCCCCTCCACAAGTTTGTAAGGAGACAATATTCACGGCAATGTTATATTTGGCAGCGATCGCCTGTAGATCCGTCGCCGTTCCCATCCGCTGTCGCCCAAAGTGAAAATCCTGCCCCACACTGATTTTTTGCGCTTTCAACCGTTGAACCAAAATTTTCTCGACAAATTCCTCTGGACTGAGCGCCGCCAGCAGTTCGTCAAAGGGTAACATGACCAACTGCTCCACCCCCAGCGATCGCAAATACTCCACTTTTTCCTCTAAAGGCGTGAGTAATGTCCGCTTTTGTCCAGTAAAAAATTCCTGGGGATGGGGATAAAAAGTCACCACAGTGGCATGAGACAATGCCAAAACTGGTTCGATTACCCGCTGATGACCGCAATGTACGCCGTCAAAATTTCCCAAGGCGATCGCCGTGGGGATTAAAACTGTTTCTAGAGATGAAGTAACCCACACACTTTACATTTTGAAATAATCTGTTTGAATTCAAAGTTCAAAATTCAAAATTCAAAATGAATAATAATTTTGAATTTATTAATTCCGAGTCCAGGCTCCCATTGATTGCCTTTTTGAATTAATAATTTTGAATTTTGAATTGGAGCGACTTGACTCCAATTTCAAGCCGAAATACTGGTTTGTTGGGGAGTTCCCGAATTAGCAGCATTGATTGGCAACACCTGAATCGACAAACCTTCCCGTGCCATAATCGTATCGGGGAAAGCTTGGGCAGCTTGTTCGCCTACTTGGTCAAGAAAATCATCATTGTGCAGCGGGTCGTGGTGGAAAATTACCAGTTTCTTGACATTAGCCGCCAACGCTAGTTTTACTCCCTCCTGCCAAGTGGAATGTCCCCAACCAACTTTGCTAGACCGGGGAGAATTATATTCTTCATCAGTGTAAGTAGCATCGTAGATCATCACATCAGCATTGCGAACTAACTGTAAGACATTTTCATCCAAGCGGTCGGGAAAATGTTCCGTATCAGTAATATAGGCCGCCGATCCCCCACCCCAGTTCACTCGATAGCCAATGGCTTCCCCTGGGTGGTTCAGTTGGGCGCTTTCAATCACAATTTCCCCAATTTCAATTTTTTTGCCCACATGGACATCATAAAATTTTAGTTCCGCTCCCATGATCCTTAACGGCACAGGGAAGTTAGGATGCAGCATCTGATCGGTCAGCCTTTGCTCAACTGTTGAACCATTGGGAGCGATCGCGCCGTAAATGTGGAAGCGATTTCCTTTCACAAAAGCTGGAATGAAAAAGGGAAACCCTTGGATGTGATCCCAGTGGGAGTGAGTGAACAGCATATGAGCTTCCACTGGCATTTGCGATAGCAGGGATTGTCCTAAGATTCGCAAACCCGTACCGCCATCAAAAATTAGTCGTTCGTTACCTACTCTCATTTCCACGCAGGGCGTGTTGCCGCCATAGCGGACTGTTTCTGGTCCGGGAGAGGCGATACTCCCGCGCACGCCCCAGAAGTGTATCGTGAATAGGTTTTTCATGTTAGACATGGGTGTTCCCTGTTTCCTTCCTCAGGCTGTCCATCATTTCCGGTCGTATTGATTCTTTATATAATTTTTGCCATCTAGGTCGAACTAGGTGGCAAGGAGCCCTGATTGGGAGGCATTGGCGCAGCGCCGCTTCGTGCCATCGCTTTGGTTAGCTGTGGGTTGCCCTCCACTGTAGACCAAAATTGAACTGGTTAGCCAACTTCGCAGAGTTGTAAAGTCAACTATCGGCATTTTTGATTTTATAGGTATTCCTTTCAAAACTACACGCGATCGCCTGATGGCAGATTTAGCTTCGTTAGGAAGGCGGGCTACTGGCAAGAGCATTACTTTTAACGTTACTGCATTTTTGGGTCAGCGTGTCCCCAAATACAGTCTGATTGCTCCATTGTCTTAATTTAATGAAGATTAGCACTTTGGCGCACAGGTAGTCTGTCAGCTAGAACAACAACTATTTGTGATCTCGCTCAACATCAACTGCTCAACTACCGATATATGGTACGCCTCACCCCTCGCCAAATCAGGGTAATATTCCCCCATTATCTCACCTAGCTAGTTTAGTGCGCCGCGACTGGCAGCGCCACTCTCACCATCGTTTGCTTGCCGCGATCGCTCTGGATCAACAGTTCCCCATCGTGGATTTCCACAATTTGTTTAACGATAATTAACCCCAATCCACAGCCTTGCTGTTCGTACATCTTGCGCTCAAACTGCCGATACGCACCAATTTCCGCAATTTGTTCCGCCGTCATCCCCCTACCCAAATTAGTCACTGTCAAATAAAACTTTTCCTTGTCAACATTACCGGAGATCTGTACAGGCGTACCTGGCTCAGAAAACTTCAAAGCATTGTCAATTAATTCCTCGGCTAATTTAGCTAGCCGATTCTGGGAAATTTGAATTCGCGTTTCTGGTATCTCCATCACTAGATCGCTAGCTCGATTAGCTTTATTTGCCACCTCTTTCCCCAAATAAACAATAATTTCTGGATTGGTACTGTGGCTTCGCATTTGGGCAACGCTCTCTGGATCTCCCCCCATTTGGATCAGATCCTTATACAACAAAACATTCTGAGTTACTTTTTCCAACCGCCGAGCAGAAGTTTGAATTAGTTCTACCATTTCAAAAATTTCCTGAAGCGCTTTCTGCCGAGCCAATGGAATATCAGGATGGTTCTTTTCGGTAGCCAAGTCATCTAAAACCAGACTAGAAAAACCTAGAATACCGTTCAGGGGCGTTCTCAGTTCGTGGGGAATAAAGTAACTTAAGCTCTCCTGCACGTTCTGAAACTTGTTTTTAACTTCCTCTTGGTAAGCAGAATATTTATTCAGTCGATTTTCAATCGTGGCTAATAATATGTCTGGCTTGCAAGGTTTTTCCAAATAGCTGTCTGCACCCAAGCTCAGTCCTTGAATAGCTTTTATCTCTCCGGTTAAAGCAGTTAAAAAGATGAAAGGAATAGTTTTAGTAGCCGGATTTTTTTGCAGTCTTTCTATGACTTGATATCCATCCATCTGTGGCATCATTACATCGCAGACAATTAAATTAGGCAATTGGCTAGTGGCTAACTTCAGTCCCAGTTGACCATTTTCGGCGCTCAGAACTTCATACCCTTCTATTTCTAACAACTCCACGATATTCTCTCTAATTGCTAGTTCGTCTTCTATGACTAGAATTTTACTTTTTTGCGTCATTGTCGTGGTATCCATAATGTTAGTTTCCAGTGCCATAATATCGCAGAGATTCAAACAAATGCTCAAATTCATTTTTAACTTCTTCTTGAGAACCAGAATCTTTATTTAATTGACCATTTTCGGCGCTCAGAACTTCATGTCCTGCCATTTCTAACAACTCGACAATATTCTCTCTAATGGCTATCTCGTCTTCAATGACCAGAATTTTAGATTTTGGCATTATTGTCGTCATAGTTCATGATTTAAAGCGATTCAACAAATTTGTTAATTCTGGGCTACCATGATTGCTTTTAGCAATTTGATTGAGCAGAGAAAACTCTTTGGAACACTCTTGTTGCAAGATTTGGATATAACGATCCCTAGCTTGGGGTGAGGGGGCAATAGTTAACATTTTAATTGCCAAATTGATGTTGGAAATTGGATGTCTGAGTTCTTCAGCAATTCTGAGGATCAGGGCTTCATTCGTGTTTGATTGTCGCTGTAATTCTTGGACTTTTTGCTGCAAGCCGCGAATAATCTCTTTAATGGTTTCTGGGGAATTGAGATAAGCATCCCGGCGGTGCAGTCGGGCAGAGATCGCGCTGAGTAACTCTGTGGGAGAACAGGGTTTAGTAATATAATCATCCGCCCCCATTTCCATCCCCAGACGCAAATCTTCCCGTTCGGCCTTAGCAGTTAAAAAAACCAGTTGGGTAATGGAAATAATCCGATTTTGATTTTGGCGCAGAAATTCCAAAATGCTATAGCCGTCAGTATCAGGGAGCATGATATCGCAGATAATCAAATCCCACAAATGCTCTTGGATCATTTGAATACCAGCGGCTCCAGTTGATGCTCCTGAAACTTGATATCCTTCGCTTTGGAGAAGTTCGAGAATATTTTCCCGAATAAATAGATCATCTTCGATGATTAAAATATCTGTCATAATTTGTAATGGGAAAGTAGCGGAATTGTAATTGTAAAAGTTGTGCCAATATCGATGGTACTGTCAACGGAAATTGTTCCCCCATGTAATTTGACAAATCGTTTCACAATCGTTAATCCTAGTCCTGTACCGGGGACATTACCACTATTACTAGCCCGATGAAAAGGCTCGAATAAGTCGGCAATATCTTCGGGTGGAATGCCAATTCCCCTATCTGCAACTTCAAAGATGATTTGATTGTCTTGGGAAATGCTTCTTAATTGAATGGCATTTTGATTAGGGGAATATTTAATGGCATTGGAAAGTAAGTTGCTGAGGATATGTTCGATGAAATTTTGGTCTAGGGGAACTGGATCTATCTCTGGTACGGTCAAAAGGATGGGATGATCGCCGCGATCGCTGGCAGTGGCTTCTTCAACAATTTTTTCCAGTAGGAGTTTAAGATCGGTTGGGACTGGATTGAATTGCAAGTTACCTGAATCGGTGGAACCTAGTCTGAGGACGTTTTCCAAGAGGTCTTGGATGCGGTCAGCAGAGGACTGAATTTTTTGCCAGTGGCTTTTTTTCTTTTCTAATGACCAAGTAGCATCATACCTTTCTAACATCCCCGTAGACAAGACAATACTGGCTAGGGGGGTGCGGACTTCGTGGGAAACGGTAGTAACGAAGCGGGATTTGAGTTCGCTCAGTTCTTTTTCTTTTTCTAGAGATTTTCGTAGTTCTTCTTCCATACTATGGCGGGAGCTAATATCTATACCCACGGATGCCGCCGCTTCTCCCTGTTGGTATTTTTGGGCAACGATTAGGTAGCTGTGCTGTTTTCCCGCAATTTGGATGTCGATTTCTTGGGAAGTTTGCATGGCAGGGATGCTAAAAAACTGGCGCATGAAGTCAGCAAACTTAGAATTGGTTTCCATAAACCCGACTTCTTTGCCCACAAATACTTCTGGGGGCTGTTGAAAAATGTCGGCTAAATGCTGGTTAATCCCCAGGTAACGCAAATCTGCACCAATCCAGGATACTAGACCAGGAACGGCATCTAATACTGCTTGCAGTTGGTCTTTTGCTTGTTGCATGGCAGCTTCTGCCTGCTTGCGTTCAGTGACATCAGTTTGAATGCCGATAAAGTGAGTTAGATGGCCTTTGGGGTCATAAATCGGGGCAATGCTTAATTCATTCCAAAATAGCGTGCCGTCTTTGCGATAATTGCGGAGGATAACGGTACAATCTTTACCATCCCGAATGGCCTGACGAACTTTTTGCAGTTCTGGTTGTTGGCGATCGCGGCCTTGGAGAAAGCGGCAATTTTTGCCTAGCACTTCCTCGACTGTATAGCCAGTCATGCGCTCAAAGGCAAGGTTAGCGTAGATGACGGGGCGATTAGGATCGCGAGCATCAGAAATAATAATCCCATTACTGCTGGCGGCGATCGCTCTATCTCTCAAACGCAATCTTTCTTGAATTTGCTTCTGTTCGGAGATGTCACTGCCAATTCCCAGAAACCCCACAATGGTGTTTTCTTCATCCCGCAAGGCGGTAACAGATAGCCAGACTGGAAAGCGGCTGCCATCTTTGCGGATATAAGACCACTCCCGCTCCTCTGGTTTGCCCAGTTTAGCTTTGCAAACAAATACTTCAAATCCTGGCTCAATCTCGGTTCCTAGTTCTTGGCTCAATTCTTGGGCGTGCTGAACTACCTCTTCAATATCATGGAATAGTCCGGGATGATTTTTGCCCACGACTTCGGCAGCGGTATAGCCTAGCAACTTTTCGGCAGCAGCATTGAAGGTGTTAATAGTGCCGGAGGAGTCTGTGGCAATAATGGTATAGTTGGCACTATCCAGAATTGCTTGTTGCAGTCTGAGTACCTTTTGAAGTTCCATTTCAGCCTGCTTGCGCTGAGTAATATCCCGCGATACGCAGAGAATTTCTTGCCCGCCATCTTCGCGGTGCATAGTCTGACTGGTAGTTTCAAACCAAATGTAGTTACTATCTCGGCAGCGAATTCGATAGGTAACGGTGGCGATTTCTGGTTTTTGTAAAATGGTGCTATGGGATTGTTGAATGGCGATTAAATCTTCTGGGTGGAAAAATTTGTAGGCTGACTTGCCAATTAATTCCTCTGGCTGGTATCCCAGGAGGGTGCGACTGGCAGGGGAAGCATAAAGGTAAATTCCTTCTAGGGAATGCCTGCTAATCAAATCTGTGGAATTATTTGCCATCAGCCGATAGCGTTCTTCACTTTCCCGCAAAATTACTTCGGCAGTTTTGCTTTTGGTGATGTCTACCACTACCCCACTCATCCTCACTGCCACGCGCCCAGCATAGCGGACTTGGCCTTTGGCTTGCAACCAGCGAATGGAATTATCGGGACAGCAAATACGATGCTCAATGTCGTAGATTTCTCCTGTGGCTAGGGCATGAGCAACCGCACCCGCTAGGTAATCTTGGTCTTCGGGATGGATGCGTTCTAAATAAGCTTTATATGTTCCAGGAAATGTCCCCGGTGCAAAGCCAAAGATAATTTCGGTGGTTTCTGACCAGACAATTTCGCCTGTAGTCACATTCCAGTCCCAAGTCCCCATTTTGGCAATTTTCAGTGCCAGTTGCAATCGGGCTTCGTTGGCAATCAGCGCTTCTTCTGCTTGCTGGCGTTCGGTAATATCCATAACTACTCCAGTCATCCGGGTTGGTTGGCCTTGGGAGTCACAAACTATACTACCCGTGCCAGCTATCCAGCGGACAGTCCCATCAGGCCAAATAATCCGAGTTTGACCTTTGTGGGGGATTCTTTGGGCAATGGCGGTGGCGATTTCTGCCATGAACGCTGGGGCATCTTCTGGATGCAAACAGTTCACAAAAGCGGCTTCAGTTCCCGGAAAAGTTCCTTTTTCAAACCCAAAAATTGCTTCGGCTCTTTCTGACCAGATTACTTCTTGGGTGGGCAAATTAACTTCCCAAGTCCCCATCTGGGCGGCATCCAGCACAATGCCCAATTGCCATTCGCTGGCTAACCGTTCGCTGGTTTGGCGTTCTAGTTCAATATAAGCTTGACGCAGGGCTTCTGTCCGGGTGAGGACTTTGGTTTCTAATTCAGTGTTGAGTTGTTTGAGGGCGGTTTCTAGGCGCTTGTACTTGGTGATCTCATTGCTGACTCCTAGGAGTTGGGGAACTTGTTCCCCGGCTAAGAATAGAGGTTTTTTGGTGGTTTCAAAATACCTGACTGTGCCGTTGGGACTGGTAACGGTTTCCTCGGCGATGGTTTGGGGGCGGAGAGTGGTGAGGACTTCCCGATCGGCGGCGAGGAACCGGGCTACCTCTTCGGCATTAGAATTAAAATCGGCATCGGTTTTGCCAATCAGGTTTTTGGGATTTTCGCATCCGTAAATTTTCGCAACTGCGGCATTGGCAAATTGGAACTGCCCAGCAATATTTTTGACGAAAACCAGATTTTCTGAAGTATTGATGACATTGAGTAAAAATTCTTTCTCGGTAGAATTTCCGGTTTCGGAGATCATCCCTACTACTTTTATGCTGCTATCGGTTCCGGCGATCGCTCCCTGTTCCCGAACTCGGCAATAACTCCCATCTTGACGGAGAAAGCGGTAATTGATGTCAAAATTGTGATGGTTGGGAAAGTTCTCAGCACGGGCGATCGCCATCTCGCTCTCCAATTCTGCTAATATCCTAGGGCGGTCTTCTGGATAAATCCGATTTGTCCAGCTATTAAAATCGCTGCCCATTTCTTCTGGACTATACCCCAATATTTTGGTGAAACTCCCGCTCCAGCAAATCGTCTCCGTTGAGAAGTCTCGTTCGCAAATAATAGTATCTATTAGTTCAAACAGAGCTTGATAAAGACGAACTTTCTCTGCCCATTTCTCCTGGTTTCCTGGCGATGGAGATGGGTTAGGAGTAGTAGGTGCTGCCTCAGTTGTCATGGCCGCAATCTCAAGAAGGGATATATTTAATTAACAACATTTCCCAACGAAAAAACATCAGTATTTTCGCTTGGCACAATTGCCTAAAAGTTCGGAGGGGTTACGGTCGGCAGGATGATTGTGCTTGGCCTACAGTAGAGGTATCTGCTGGGTGCTGCCAATATTTATGAAATCCAATCTTTATTTTCCCGCATCTACTCTAGCTGCTGATGTTGATTTGGTAATTAAAGCAGCAGTTGCCATTCTCAATTTGAAGGGAAATCGTCAAGGTGAGGTTCTATTATTCGAGAATCAAGAGATCCAAATTTGCTGCAAAGCTGATAATCATTTAACAATCTTAAGTTGTGCTGATTGTCAAGTGATTCTCGAAGTTAATAGCCATCATTTGATTGCTTTTTCTTATGTGCCGATGGTTTTCTGGTCAATGTATTATATCTTGAAAAATAGCCAGTTCTAAGAGCAAGTATTCCGGCTGTATTCTCTCCTATTCCCTATCCACTTTGAATTTGAGATGCTATAGTTTGACTAGCCCAGTTTGATGGTTTTTGTGTCTTACTTAGCCCGTATTATCATTTATCCGATTAAATCCTTAGATGGGGTGGCAGTCGATCGGTCAACTGTCCTCCCTAGTGGTGCGTTGCAGTACGATCGAGAGTACGCGATCGCTGACCAACAAGGAAAGTTTATCAATGGCAAGCGATCGCCCAAAGTTCACTTGCTCCGTTCCCAATTCGATTTGGTCACAAAAACAGTATCGCTGAAAGTGGAGGGAACGGCAAGGGTAGATACTTTTCATCTAGATGGCGATCGCGCTGAACTAGATGCCTGGTTGAGTAACTATTTTAGCACCCCAGTCCACCTGCAACAAAATTCCCTGACAGGTTTTCCGGACGATACTAACGCGGCGGGACCCACTATTATTAGCACTGCGACTCTAAAAGCTGTGGCTGCCTGGTTTCCTGGTGGCGACTATGAAGAAATGAGCGTTCGCTGGCGGACTAATTTAGAAATTGCGGACGTGCGCCCTTTTTGGGAAGATCAATTATTCGCCCGTGAGGGTGATTTGGTAGAATTTCAAATTGGGGAAGTCCACTTTTTGGGCATCAATCCCTGTCAGAGGTGTATAGTTCCCACTCGCCATCCCTTGACTGGAGAAGTTTATCCCCATTTTCAAAAGATCTTTGTGGCGCAACGCCAAGCTACTCTACCTCCAGGGGTAGAGGTATCTCGCTTTAATCATTTTTATCGACTGGCAGTAAATACGCGCATCCCTGCTAACCAGGCAGGTAGAATACTGCAAGTAGGAGATGAAATCCAAATTCATAAAAAAGGTTAGAGTTACTCAATTTACTTGCTAGCTTCCCTGTTTTCAATTCCCTTTATTCCCTTTATTCCCTTTATTCCCAATTCCCTTTATTCCCAATTCCCTTTATTCCCTTTATTCCCTGTTCCCTGTTCCCTGTTCCCTGTTCCCTATGGCTGAAAGTAAAGACCAAGTTCATCCTCAGTATAAGGGCGATCGCGAAATTATCACCACCTTACTGCAATCCCCCCCCAATGATTACAATTTGGTAGAATTGGCTCGGCTTAACATTCGCTATCAAGGGTTTCCAGGGGCGAGGGATATTCAACAGGATTTGGCAACCGTCTTGCAGCAATGGCAGTTAACGGTTGAGGAACTGTATCAAAAAACTCGCGCAATTCATAGTACAGGTAAGATTTATCGCAAATCGACGGCTGATGAGGAAGATTGGACTTAGGGTTTATTGCCAGCAAGTAAGCCAAATTGAATTAATCCACTTTTAAAACCTTGTTGCATCAATCCCATTGATAAAGCAGCTTGAATGGTTGTCCAACCGCTGAGTAATAAACCTAGAATAGCAGTGGGGGCGATCGCGGAATCAACTACGGCATCCCAAAAGGGCGCTACTGCCACTGACCAATCGGCGGTACGGATATTTTGGTAAGCTAAATTTTGGGCAATTTGTGCGTACTCTGGCAATGAGAGGACGTAGGGCAAACAATAAACTCGGTAGAGTTCGGCTAAATGTTTGAGTTCATCGGGGGTTAAATGTCCGTAGGGTGGTGGGGTAGGACGATGACACCAAGTTGCCATAATTAAAGTTCCCCCTGGTTTCAGCACCCGCTGACATTCTTGCAAGAATTTTACTTTATCGGGCATATGTTCGCCACTTTCCAATGACCAAACTAGGTCAAAGGAGCTATCGGCAAAGGGCATATTTAAGGCATCGACAACTTGAAATTGAGTGCGATCGCTTAATTTTACCTTTTGGGCGCGTTCTTTGGCACGATTTGCCTGGACTGGACTTAAAGTAATCCCTGTGGTATGAGCATGGAATTTCTCTGCCAAGTATAGGGAACTGCCGCCAATACCGCAGCCTACATCTAGAATATTTTCGGCGGCACCAATTCCCGCCCAATGCAATAATTCTTCAATTAGATCGATTTGGGCTTGACGGCGTTCTTTTGGTTGTTTACCATCCACACCATAGTAGCCGTGGTGCATATGTTCGCCCCAAACTTCTTCCCATAAACTAGAAGAAGCATCGTAGAATTCTTGAATTTGCTGATATAGGTTGCTTTGAACTTCATTCATAGTTTTTTCTCTGTTTAGGGCATTGGGTTGGGGTTGGCGATCGCGCTAGCGCGCACGCAGGGCTACGCTGCACTCAATCTATTGGTATAATAGCAACATTCGGATGATGAAATTTTAACGGCAAGACAAAATATGGTGTTATCAATAACCAAATCCCAAATGTCTTTACCTGAGTTTCTGGAATTGCCAGAAACGGAACCCGCTAGTGAGTACATTGCTGGAGAGATTGATCAGAAGCCTATGCCCCAAGGAAAACATAGCATTTTGCAAATGCGTTTAGGAACCAAAATTAACCAAGTTGGTGAACCTCAAAAATTAGTTTATGCGTTTCCAGAGTTGCGCTGTACTTTTAGCAATGGTTCAGTTGTTCCAGATATTGCCGTTTTTGAATGGGGGCGGATTCCTAAAGATGAAAAAGGACAAATAGCTAATCGCTTTGAAATTGCTCCAGATTGGACAATTGAAATTCTCTCTCCGGCTCAATCCGCTAGTCGGGTAATTAAAAAAATTGCCTTTTGTTTAAATCATGGCACAAAATTAGGTTGGTTTCTCGATCCTGATGATGAATCTGTAACTATTTTTGAACAAAATCGCACTCCTGTAGTCAAATCTGGCAATGAAATTTTAACGGTTTTAGATGTCTTGGGCGATTGGCAATTTTCGGTTAACGATCTATTTCAATGTTTGTATTTAAGTTGATTGGAGGGACTGAAGATGGTGTTATCAATAACTAAATCCCAGATGTCTTTAACTGAGTTTCTGGAATTGCCAGAAACGGAACCTGCTAGCGAGTACATTGCTGGAGAGATTGATCGGAAGCATATCCCCCAAGGAAAACATAGTATAATTCAAACTGAGTTAGCACCAGTTATTAATCAAATTGCTAAACCTCAAAAATTAGCTTGTGCTTTTACTGAACTACGGTGTACATTTGCGGGAAGTTCAATTGTTCCAGATATTGCTGTGTTTGAATGGGGGCGGATTCCTAAAGATCAAAAAGGCAGAATTGCTGATAATTTTCACATTCCTCCGGATTGGGTAATTGAAATACTTTCTCCTCGACAATCACCTAATCAGGTGATTAAGAAAATTGCCTTTTGTTTAAATCATGGCACAAAATTAGGTTGGCTTCTCGATCCTAACGATGAATCTGTAACTATTTTTGAACGCGATCGCACTCCTGTAGTCAAATCTGGCAATGAAATCTTAACTATTTTAGATGTCTTGGGCGATTGGCAATTTTCGGTTAACGATCTATTTCAATGCCTGTATTTAACTTGATTGGAGGGACTGAAGATGGTATCATTAATAACCAAATCCCAAATGTCTTTAACTGAGTTTCTGAAATTACCAGAAACGGAACCCGCTAGTGAGTACATTGCTGGAGAGATTGATCAGAAGCCTATGCCCCAAGGAAAACACAGTCGGTTGCAAAAACATTTATTGCAGGTAATTTCCCAAGTGGGAGAACCTCAAAAGTTAGTTTGTGCATTTCCAGAGTTGCGCTGTACTTTTAGCAATGGTTCAGTTGTTCCAGATATTGCCATTTTTGAATGGGGGCGCATTCCCAAAGATGAAAAAGGACAAATAGCTAATCGCTTTGAAATTGCTCCAGATTGGACAATTGAAATTCTCTCTCCTGGTCAATCGGCTAGTCGGGTAATTAAAAAAATTGTCTTTTGTTTAAATCATGGCACAAAATTAGGTTGGTTTCTCGATCCTGATGATGAATCTGTAACCATTTTTGAACAAAATCGCACTCCTGTAGTCAAATCTGGCAATGAAATTTTAACGGTTTTAGAGGTCTTAGGTGATTGGCAATTTTCGGTTAACGATTTATTTCAATGCCTGTATTTAACTTGATGATAATCTTATTACCACATCTACAGGACTTAAGCAGTTGCTCTGCATATAGCGTTTATGGTGCGTTACGCTGCGCTAACACACCCTACTAATAGAGGTGTTGCGTAAGTAAATCGTAGGTTGGGTTGGAACGACAGTGGAAACCCAACAATGAAGTTCAAAGTTCAGAATTCAAAAAACAATTTTGAACTTTGAATTGATAATTTTGAATTTGTCAGTGGTTTGTTGGGTTTTGCTGTCGCGCCACCCAACCTACGAATATTACAATTAACTAAATTGGGGCTTTGGGCAAGGTGACATTTTGCAAGGCTTTCTCAATTTCCACAATCTTTTCGATGTTGCCTTGTTGCTCAAAGAGCTTTCTGGCTTCTAACATAAAAGCGATCGCATCTTGTTTTTCACCGTTTTGTTGTAGGGCTACCCCTAGGTTGTAAAATGCTTCGGCAAAGTTAGGATTGAGGAGAACCGTTTCTTTGTAGGCGGCGATCGCTTCGGGCAATTTATTCGCTTTTTGATACGCCTTCGCCAGATTATAATGATTCAGGGGGTTTTTGGCTTCTAGGCGGACTGCTTCTGTCCATGCCTTCGCCGATTCCTCATATTCACCATTCGATGTCAGTGCCGAGCCTAACTGTTGGTAGGCGCTGAGGTTGGTGGGGCTAAGTTCAATGGTTTTGCGAAACCTGTTGGCAGCGGCTCCAAAATTGCCCCGTTGAGCAAATACTAAACCTAAGTTGTATTGGACTTTGGGTTCGTTGGGCGCTAGGGCAACGGCGTTGCCTAGGGCTGTTTCAGCTTCCTGGAGTTGATTTTGGGAAGCGAGCAATACACCCAAATTGTAATGGGCTTCGGCTAGGTTAGGATTAATCCGGATGGCTTCTCGAAAAGCGGCGATCGCAGGTTCGGCTTGTTGTTGTTTTGTCCAAGCTAATCCTAAATTATACTGAGCGGCGGCATTATTGGGATTTACCCGCACAGCTTGTTGGTACTGCGGTAGAGCTTCCTGAGATCTACCCATAGAGTCCAGGGCTAGGGCAATATTATAGTTGGCAACTTCTAGATTGGGATTGAGATTAAGCGCTCTTTGGAATTGGGCGATCGCCAAATCTAGTTTGCCTTGCCGATATAGAGTCAAGCCATAGTTATAATAAGCTTCTGGTATGGTAGCATTCATCCCAATGGCGATTTGATATTCACCCGCCGCCGCATCCAATAAGTTTTGTTCGGCGAAGGTATTCGCTAATAGATAGTGAGCAGCACTAATTTGAGGATCGTACCGCAAAGCTGTTTGGAATGCTTTTGCCGCTTTGCCAAATTCTCGCCGATTATACAGCGTTACCCCTTGCTGAAAGTGGATTGCCGCTTCCATATTTTGAGTATGCAAGCCAGAACTGATTTCTTGGGCAATTTTTTGGCTAAGGGGAGCAGGATAATTGAGAGCTAAGGGATTCTCTCTAGTCAACTGAGGATTGCTGTTTACCGTTGCTGCCCCAACTTGCTGAGGATTAATGCCCCCAAACCCAATCGCCGCTGCCAAAATAGCAATTTTGTAGTATGTCCGCATAACTCAAACACCTGTAAAACTAAAAATCCTCTTCCCTGTTCCTAGCTTCCGGCAAGATCAGCATAGCATCGCCAAAGGAGCAGAAGCGATATTTCTGGGCGATCGCTTCCTGATACAAATTTAGCAGACGCTGCCGACCAATCAGGGCGCTAACTAACATTAACAGACTAGACTGCGGCAAGTGAAAGTTGGTAATCAGACCATCAATTACCCGCGATTGGTAGCCGGGATAAATAAAGATGTCAGTTTTGCCCGTATATGATTCTAATTCTCCCCCAATGGCAGCACCTTCGAGCGATCGCGCTACGGTAGTTCCCACGGCAATAACTCTGCCTCCCCGCGCCTTGGTTTCCCGAATGCGCTCTACGGTGGTAATGGGGACATCTATCCATTCGCTGTGCATCTGATGGGTGGTAATATCTGCCACTTCTAACGGGCGAAAAGTGCCAATACCGACGTGTAAGGTAACTGTCACTTGGGCAATTCCCTGGGCGGATAATTCCGCAAGCAAGGCGGGGGTAAAATGGAGTCCGGCAGTAGGAGCAGCGATCGCGCCGGGACGTTCGGCATAAACTGTTTGATATTGGGACATCTCCGCCTGAGAAGCTGTTATATAGGGCGGCAAAGGCATTTGCCCCAGCTTTTCCAAACATTCCAGTAAATTTATCCCCTCTGGCAGTTCAAACTGCAACCATCTCCCCCCCGTCGCCGCATCTTTTGCCATTACCGTCGCCGTCACATCCACCGCCCCGGCAAAAATTATTTTCGCCCCTAGGGGCAAGCGCCGCCCTGGTTTCACCAGTGCCAACCAGTAGTTAGGCTGTTGCTCTTCCAGCAGCAACACTTCTACCATCGCCCCTGTAGGCTTTCTGCCATAGAGTCTGGCTGGAATGACGCGAGTATTGTTAAGAACTAATAAATCTTCCGGGTGTAGGAACTTGCTTAAATCCCGAAAGATGCTATGAGTATAGCTATTGGGGGAATCTACTACCAATAAGCGGGAACTATCTCGGTCAGGAACTGGGTTTTGGGCAATTAATTCCGTCGGCAGTTCATAGTCATAACTAGCTAACAATAAATCTAAATTTGTGCTAGCTGGATTGGACTGAATGGAGGTATAATGTTTCTCTAGCTGACTTTGGGGCATTTTCTTTGACCAATTTTAACTCTTTATATCTTAACAATTCGTTGTATTTATTTTAAGTCTTTATACTACTCTGAAGTGCCTGCTCCCAGTATTAAGAAATTGGGTAGATTCCCCCAGATTGTCACGGGTGCTTACCCTATAAATGATCTCCATTACTTGCCAGAATATAGATAAAGACATTTGCTTCAATACTAGGCAAGAATCGCTATGGAATTCATTTACTTTCTAGCCAATGCTAGCTTAACTCTCCGAGTAGTTGAGTATTTACACTCAATGACCCATTTACCAGTCCGCTTCATGACAGTAATTCATCAGATTGATGGTTGGACAATCAAGGTAAAAATGAATTATTCCCTAGAGCCTCAGCAACGGGGAGACTTTCGCGCCTTTATGAATGAATTAGGGGTGGCCTACGAGCCAGAAATTCGCCTGCAAATGGTATTATGGAGCCTAGAAACTGGACAATCACCAGTAGAAGTGATGCGCCGTTACCAAGTGGCGGTAGTTTCCCACGGAATTCCTGACCGGAATGATATTGAAGCTTTTCGCCAACAGTTCACTAGAGGATTGGGATACTGCCCGGAAACTCTCGCCTAATGCCAGCCATTCAAGCTTCAATGTTATCAAAGGCAGATTCCATGTATGCTTGCAAGCTTAACTGATACCCGGTCAAGGCAATTGCTTGTCCCAAAACAATCTTCTCATCTATTGGCAGGCGATCTGCGGGTAATATCAAGCAATCGCCCTGATATCTGACTAGGGCTACGTCAAACCGATAGAGAAAGTTGTCCAATTCGGGATGAGTGGCTAAAAATAATTGCGCTGCCTGCCAAAGACGAATTTGTTTTGATGCCGAAATTGCCAGTAACCCATCTGCATCCCAATTGCGGGAATTGCGCGTTTTCACTTCAACAAAGGTTAACAGGCGATCGCCCTGTTGGGCAATCAAATCAATTTCTCCGTGCTGGCAGCGCCATCGCTGGGCGATAATTTGCCAACCTTGCCCCTGCAACCATTGAGCTACCAGATTTTCCCCTAAAATTCCAATTTCAGCAGAGCGTTTTTTAGTCAAGTTGCTTCGCTCCCATTCACGATTTAAGGATGGAAAAATCAATCAGGTGACTAATCACAATCCTGGTTTACCATCAAAACCTGAAAATAAAAGACTATCCGCAAAAGTTTGTAGTTGGGCTTGAGCCACTATCCGGAAGGGCTGAAGCCCAACTACAAACTAAAAAAAATTTCCGCCGTAAGACGGGACAAAATAAAATTAAGAAGTGTAAAGGGCAAGAGGGAAAAAGGGTAAAGGGTAAGAAGAATTCACTCAACAAGACAGACAGCCCGAAAGCCGTTGATGATGTACTTTTCGTTGGAAAAGCTCCTGTCACGAACAGCCGAACGGCAACGCCTTGGATTGTAGTTCCACGAACCACCGCGTAGCATCCGCTTATTAACTTCATCGCTAGATGACCATGTATTTCCATCATTTGGTGCGCCTTCATAGTTCTCGTGCCAGCCATCGGTACACCATTCCCAGACATTGCCGTGCATATCGTATAGTCCAAAGGCATTAGCTACCTTGAAACTGCCTACAGGGGTTGTTTCTTTTCGATATTTGCCCTTTGATGCCGCACCATAAACATAATTGCCATCATAATTTGCTAAATCGGTGGTAATCGTCTCACCAAAATGAAATGGTGTAGTAGTTCTCGCTCTACAGGCATATTCCCATTCCGCTTCGCTCGGCAATCGGTAATTGCGTCCTGTTTTCTTCGACAACCGCCGACAAAACTCCATCGCCTCGTCCCAAGATACCTGCTCCACAGGTCGATTTTCGCCCATAAAGTAGGATGGATCGGGATCTAAATCTGTATTAATTTTAGGTAACGCTGCCACCACTCGCCACTGCGCCTGCGTTACCGGGAATTTTCCCATCAAAAATGCTGCTACATCGACTAAGTGCCTAGGACTTTCCGAATTAAAACGTTCCGGCTCATCATCCGGGGAACCCATCACAAAACTTCCCCTAGGAATCGCCACCATTTCCAGAATTACTCCCCCACCCAAGTCTTCTGGGAAAAACTGCCCCGACTGCTGACGACGATTAATTTCTTTCCCCTGAGCATTTACCGTCACCACCTCAAATTGAAACACCTGAAAAGGCAATCCTCCCCTACTTCTCCCTGCCTGCAATAATTCCAACCACTCCTGCACCGACGCAGGACGATCTTCTGGCTGTACCGCCATCCCCTGCACAATTGCTTGACTCACCACCTCACTAATCCCTTGATTGTGCTGCCTTGGCGGTATCAACCTATCCCGGCGGACTCTCATTAGAGAGCCTTCTGGCATTTTTCCAGTCAGCAAATAATACAGAGTCGCTGCCAAACTATAAACGTCTGTCCATTCTCCCCGATGTGCCTCTTCATAATGCTGCTCAATCGGCTCAAAACCGAGGGTAGCGTAAGCCGTGTGATACAAAGTCACATCCGGAATAAACTCTCTGGCAATCCCAAAATCTATCAGCACTGCTTCCGATTGCCGCGAACGAAGCATTATATTTTGCGGCTTCAAATCCCGATGCAGCAATCCCTTTTCGTGGACAACCGCCAGCGCCTCGCCAATTTGCTGAATATATCGCAGTCCTTCCGCTTCCGACAGCACACCACCAGTTTTCACCCGCCGCCACAAATCCTCCCCCTCCACATATTCCATTGCTATGCAAGGTAGGGATTGGTGAGCAAAAAAATTTTCAATCTGGACAATATGACGATGCTTGCATATAGCCAGCCGCATTGCCTCATCCTTAAACTTGTCCCTAAACTCAGTAAAATCTGGGTTGGTCATCACCTCATCTTTCAGCGTCTTGATGACCACCTGCTCGCCTTTGCTGTTTTTGGCAAGATAGGTAATTCCAAAGCCACCCTCACCTATTTGCCTTTCAATGATGTAGCGATTACCATATAATCTTTCACCAGCTACCCAGACCATAGCCCCAATTTCCCAATAATTGTCCTTATTTTGACATATTATTGGTGACTTAAACTGGTTCCCAGGCAGCGCCGACTTGTCAACTTGAGCGTAACCCATCAATCCGCCAGGGACTAAAGTCCCTGTCTCACAGTTGAAGTCCTCTGAAGAGGACTAAAAAGACTCGCAATTATTAGTCCTCTTTAGAGGACTTGATTTATTAGCCAGGGACTTGAGTCCCTGG
>CAKZHE010000297.1 GCA_936920195.1 uncultured cyanobacterium
TATTCCCTAATTCCCTCTCCCCTCTGTTCCCTGTTCCCTGTTCCCTGTTCCCTGTTCCCTGTTCCCTGTTCCCTATTCCCTATTCCCTGTTCCCTATAAAAAAACACCCCTACCTAGCAGATGCTATGACAGGGGTATTTCGATTTCAGCGAGACTATTAGGAGTCTTTTTTACCTTCGCGGCTAGCTGTTTGAATGTACAGAATCAATAGGAAAACGGTCGGAACCAACACAAACAGGATG
This sequence comes from uncultured cyanobacterium, assembly GCA_936920195.1. GTDB lineage: Bacteria > Cyanobacteriota > Cyanobacteriia > Cyanobacteriales > FACHB-T130 > CAKZHE01. Next base: position 243 of record CAKZHE010000297.1, read on the forward strand.
CTGGCAATAAACCCTAAATCGTTGACTTGCATTGCACTGGAGCCTCTCAGTCATTCTTAACCAACTAGGATATCATTGTGCGGATACTGAAATTGCAGCAACTTTCTGGAACTACCCTGAATCTAGGGTTTGGTGTTGACGCTGATGGGACCATTGACGATAGTTTGGCAGGCGAGACGGTAGTTTTCCGGCTTTTTCTTCAGTTTACGGGTTTCAAATTCTGTCCGAGGAGAGAGATTTTCTGCTCCCTCCACAATTTCGACAATGCAGGTGCCACATTGACCGTAGCCTCCACAATTGGTCATTTTGCCCACAAAGGTGTAAATGTCAATGCCATTTTGGACAGCTTGCAGCCTTAGATTAGCACCATCAGCGGCGATCGCTTCCTTATTTTCTTTGACAAACTTAATATTAGCCATCTTGCCTCTTTAACAATTGCCACTTAAAAAAACTTACCCCAGTGGGGGAGTCAAACCCTAGGGAACATCAGAGAGCTTACTATCGGGAAGATTGCTAATTGACCGTTGCAAAGCTGCCAACGCCCGGTTGAAGTCCAGAATCGCCGTATAACGATTGACTCGCGCCTGGGCTAAGTCAGCTTGAGTGCTAATCACATCCGTTAAAGTTCCCACCCCAGCCTTAAAACGCAACTCAGCCAGCTTCAAACTTTCCTCGGCTTGAGAATAGGCCAAAAATGCCGTCTTAATATTCTCTTCATTGGACTTCAAATTAAAATAAGACTGTTCCACTTGAAAGCGGATTTGATTGCGAGAATTGGCAAATTGGACTTCGGTAGATTCAATATTGGCTTGTTGCTGCACTGCCTGCGCTCTCGTCGCGCCACCGTCGAACAAAGTCCACTGTACCTTTGCGCCCACAGCATAACCACTGGTGGCTCCAATCCCATCATCAAAGACATCTAGGACATTGTAATTGAGAAACAAACTGACTTGCGGCCTGCCGCTAGCAACGGTAGCAGCCTGTTGCTGTTGATAAATTTCCCGTTGGACTAACTGCTGTTCGAGTTCGGCGCGATTTTTGAGGGCGAGGACAATACTTTCCTCCAGAGACAAGTTCCATTTCCCGGCGGGTTCAATGATGTCTACTGCTGCCAATTCCACAGTTTGAGGTACGCTCAACAGCTGAGAAAGCTTCCGACGGGCAATCCGCTGAGTGCTGATGCCTTTAATCCGATTTTGATTGGCATTGGCTACTTGCACTTGAGAGCGCAAAACATCAAACCGTGTCCCTAAACCGACTCGCTCTTGATTTTGAGCATCGGTGAGACTTCTTTGGGCGGCGAGCAATGCGGCTTCAGCATTCTGAACTTGGGCATTAGCCTGTTGCAAGTCGTAGTAAGCATTACTAACATCCAGACGAATTTGGGCTGCTTGCCGCTCCACATCCAACTCGTAAAAACGTACTTGTCTCTCGGCAGCGCGGATGGTGGCTTCTCGCTGTCCTGAAGTGTAGAGGTTATAACTCAGTTGGAGAGTGCCGTTAAAAGTGGTGGATATTGGGTTTTGGAGAGAATTGAGCAGTGCGGCGGAGTTAGCTGAAGACTGTCTGAGAATAGAGAGCTTGGAAGAGGCTGATTCTGTCCGCGTCACATCAGATTCAAAGGTAAGGGTGGGATATTCTGATGCCAAAGCTTCCTGCAAAGCGGCGCGACTCTTTTCGAGAGTTAGGGTTGATACTTGTAAATCTCGATTATTGCGTTGGGCTAATTCTAATGCCTGTTTCAGAGTAATTTGTTGCAGGTTTTGAACCTTAACTTCCTGGGGTTTAGTGGGAAATAGTAGGGGGTTGGCACTGGGATTGAGGGATGCTGGGGCAGAATCGGACTGAGGAGTAGCAGAAACTTGAGACTGAACTAGCCTTTGATTGCTAGAGGTGGAGCGATGAGAGTTATTTGGTTGGGGATGAGCGAGGGGAGATGAATCCTGGGCTAAACCCAATTCTACATAACTGAGGGCGATCGCTGTTCCTGCACTAGCAGCCAGAAGGTGACGAAGAATTGACATAAGTTATTTATCACTTGGCAATCAGCTAGAAAGGTTCAGTCTGACTGAATGCTTATTGAATACAAGCGTTGATGATTTCTTCAATACCATTAACAGTCAAGACTGGGGTGTTGAGTTGTGCTGCCAGTTCTTCAACCGTCAGATCGTCTAGAAATCGATTGTCATCGTGTTTGATCATAATTGATGGTAGCAGCAAGCGATCGCCTAAGTCGCGATCGCCTAAACCTTGAAGCAGGTCTTTTCCAGTCAGTAAGCCAGTCACAGAAATTTTCTGTCCCCAGTAATCGCTGGACAAGGCCACCAAATTTACTTCTAGCCCTTTCGTTTGACTCAACTGCCTTTGAATTGGTTCAAAGGCTTTTTCCACGGCATTACCCACTACCCAAGTAATTTTCCGGGGGGGAGAGACTTGCCGAGGTAATTTCTTTTTCGCCATTGCTTGAAACTGCTTCAGGAATTGCCGAATCGAACCCACACCATTACCCAACTGAGGATAATCCTCATAATGGGAGGCTGGAGGTAATTCTACCCCAGCAATCAAGAACCATTCATCCGCCAGCCAAGCAAAGTTAGTTTTTAGGCATTGTCGGAATTGCTTTTGCAGGGTTTGGACTTGGGCAATTACTTCTAGGGCTTTTTCCGGAGTAACGGGAATGAGTTCGTCGTCTGGGGGGCGAAATCTAGTTAAACCCACAGGAACTACTGCCACAGAAGCCACGGCAGGAACTTCTCCCGAATGGAACTGAGCTAAATCCAGTAAAGTTTGCTCTAGATGGCTACCGTCATTAATACCGGGACAAACGACTACTTGGGCGTGAATTTGCAATCGCTGCTCTTGGAACCAGCGGCAATGTTCTAGAATTTGTCCAGCGCGGGGATTTTTCAGCAAGCGAATTCTGATTTCTGGTTCCGTAGCATGGACAGAAACATACAGGGGAGAAAGTCGCATTTGGGCAATTCTTTCCCACTCTTTGGCTGTCAAATTAGTTAAAGTCAAATAGGAAGCATAGAGAAAGCTAAGACGATAGTCATCATCCTTGAGATATAGACTTTGGCGTTTGCCGGGAGGTTGTTGGTCAATAAAGCAAAAGGGACAGCGATTATTGCACTGAATTAGTCCATCAAATAAAGCCGTAGCAAACTCTAATCCCAGGTCTTCATCAACCTCTTTTTCAATTTCTACTGTATGAGTTTTCCCTTGGGCATCTAGCACTTCTAGTGCCAACACTTCATCCGCACACAAAAACTGATAATCGATAAGATCGCGGGGTTTTTGATGATTGATTGCCACTAAAGCATCCCCTGCTTCAAAACCAACTTCAGCGGCAATGGAGTTTGGTAGCACCTTGGTAATGACTGCTGGACTAATAGCGAGATTGCTCATGGACTTTTCTGTACTTTTGATGCTATTGAAAAATTCCCAGGACTGATGCAGCTACTGCAAATAGAGTGTCTTGTTGCGTTAGCGCCAGCCTAACGCACCCTTGTATCTTAGAAGAAGTGGTAGGCGGTGCGTTACGCTATCGCTAACGCACCCTACTATTACAGCAGGGCTGTTTCACGCTAGGATTTTTTACGGTCTGAAACCCTTGCAAAGCAAGGGTTTCAGACGATAATTCCTACC
>CAKZHE010000298.1 GCA_936920195.1 uncultured cyanobacterium
ATTCGCTCTTGTCTTTCGTACCATCCTTGAGTCCTTTCATGGAGCGCTTTATTGTAAACTAATCTTACACAGCCCAAGGTGCGCCGCAACAGCGACTCTTGCTCGGTCGTTGGGTAAAATCGGTAACTAAAGGCTTTTTCCATAATAATTTACATTCTAGCACATATTTTGTGATTGTGTTAAACTTTTAAGATAAAGCCGTCCTTCGCTATCGCTAAAGGACGGGGTTTCTACCCAATTTTTCGATGACTGCCACCCTCGGACAAAGCACTACCATTGCAGCGATCGCTACTGCTATTGTCCCCCAACAGGGCAGCGTGGGCATTGTCCGGCTCTCCGGGGCAAATGCTTGTGCCATTGCCAAAACCCTGTTTCACGCTCCTGGCAAGCAAATCTGGGCGAGCCATCGCATCCTCTATGGCTATATCCGTCACCCCCAAACCAAACAAGTTCTGGATGAAGCCCTATTACTAATTATGCAAGCGCCCCGCTCCTACACCCGCGAAGACGTGGTAGAATTCCATTGTCACGGGGGGATGATGGCGGTACAACAAGTATTGCAATTGTGTTTGGAGCAGGGAGCGCGACTGGCACAACCGGGAGAATTCACTCTCCGAGCATTTTTAAATGGACGGTTGGATCTCACTCAAGCAGAAAGTATCGCCGATTTGGTGGGTGCGCGATCGCCTCAAGCTGCCCAAACTGCTTTAGCTGGTTTGCAAGGCAAGTTAGCTCAACCCATTCGCCAATTGCGAACCACTTGTTTAGACATTCTGGCAGAAATCGAAGCTCGAATTGATTTTGAAGAAGATTTGCCGCCCTTAAATGAAGGGGAAATTCAAAGTCAATTAAAACAGGTTTGGGAACAAGTCAATCATATTTTAGCTACTGCCGATCGCGGGGAATTGCTCCGGACTGGTTTAAAAGTAGCAATTGTTGGTCGTCCCAATGTGGGTAAATCTAGTTTACTCAATGCTTGGAGTCAAAGCGATCGCGCCATTGTCACCGAACTTCCTGGCACAACCCGCGATGTGGTTGAATCCCAATTAGTTGTGGGGGGGATTCCCATTCAAGTTTTAGATACTGCCGGGATTCGGGCTACCGAAGATCGAGTGGAGAAAATTGGGGTAGAGCGATCGCGAGCCGCTGCCCAAAGTGCCGATTTAATCTTATTTGTAATTGATGCTGAAACTGGTTGGACAGCGGAAGATGCAGAAATTTATCTTCAAGTTCAGCACCGTCCCTTAATTTTAGTTATTAACAAAATTGATTTATCAGTAGAAAATCTTCCTGGGCAATTTCCACCTAATTTCCAGCAAGTTGTTAAAACTGCCGCCGCCTACAATCAAGGCATTGATGCTTTAGAAACCGCCATTTTAGAGATTGCCCACGCTGGAAATATCCAAGCCGCCAATTTAGACTTAGCCATTAATCAACGCCAAGCCGCCGCCCTCACCAGTGCCAAAAATTCCTTAGAACAAGTGCAAATCACCATTGCCAATCAACTGCCCCTAGATTTTTGGACAATTGACCTCCGAGGCGCAATTCAAGCATTAGGAGAAATCACCGGAGAAGAAGTCACCGAATCAGTTTTAGACCGAATTTTCAGCCGTTTTTGCATCGGCAAATAAACCAAATTCCAGCAGGACTTACGCAGACCCTCTACATATAGTGTTTTGTAGGGGCAATCCCCCCGTGGTTGCCCCTATTCCTAGGATAG
>CAKZHE010000299.1 GCA_936920195.1 uncultured cyanobacterium
AACCTCTATATATAGCGTTTTGTAGGGGCAATCCCCCCGTGGTTGCCCCTGTTGCTGGGATAGTTGCGTAAGTCCTGTAGATCTGCCAACCCAGTAAATTAGACTAGATGCGCTAGTAGGTTGGGTTGAAACGACAGTGGAAACCCAACATTTATCAGTGGTTTGTTGGGTTTTGCTCTCTAGCAACCCAACCTACTATTATCATCAAATTATTGATTTTTCATTCCTTAGTTATACGGACGATATTACTGTTTTTGGCTCACTCGGTTGGTGATTTGCTCTCGGTTGTTTGCTGTCCCTGGGGACGGAGTAATAAAACAGCGATCGCGCCCAATATTAAGCCACCTAAACCCGCCCCAATCGCTAGATTTCGCCCTAATTGTTGACTGGTATTTAGTACCGGATTATCCAACAAGTTTGACGAGAAATGTAGCGATTGCAGAGTCCATTTACCCTCGAACTTTTGCAGCACTGCCGTCCATCGCATAGGCATAGTTGCGACATTACCATCTGTAAAAGAAAAAACGGCGATCGCTTCTCCATAAGCCACCTCAGTTTCGGTTGAAAGAAATGTTCTGACAGTTTCCTCCTTCAATTCCATCTTGATATTTTTGATCGGGCCTGATAACTGCTGATTCCAATATTTCTCAAACGCATCTGCTGTATGAAAAATCTGGTTATCAACGGTTGTAATTGTGAAAGTGGGATGCAAGTAAGGCTTAATCTTAGAAAAATCACGAGTGTTGATGGCTTGCACCGCCAGTTCCCGCGTTTGGACAATCGCTTTGAGTTCCTCTGGGCTAACATTCACATCCGCAAGAGCAGATGGAGTGATATTCAAGACCAGTATGGTCATAGCAATCCCCAGTAGCTGACTCCACCTGTATCCGCCTGTCCGTTTTGGTTTCATAAGTAAAATAGGGATGTTTTGAAAGTAGCGTAGCTTGAGCAGCGAGAAGAAAATGACCATGATTAATCACTCGTTCCTAGGCTCTGCCTCGACGAGAACCAAGCGAGGCAGAGCCTAGGTTGTTGACTTTGTAAGTTTTTGAGCAATTTTATTCATACAATAACTATGTCATCATACTGGGTCTAAATCATTAACCCAAGTAGTTAGTAGGGGCGGGTTAACTCAGATCTTTGATACCCACCAACAAATGATCTAAACCCGCCCCATACACCCTCAAATTTACCATTAATTGACTTCATCGATGCCGTCGGGGGCGGGTTTATTCAGGTTATTGGTGAATATTAAAATTCATCCCCAAACCCGCCCCTACATAAATCATGGTCAATCAAAAGGACTTGGTATTGGTTGAAAATCCCGCAACTGACTACCTAAAAACTGCATGAATAAAAACCCGATAAAAAGGCACAAAGTCAACAGCCTAGGCAGAGCCTCTCGATATCGGTTCCGAGGCAGAGCCTAGGAACCAGTTTAAACGGGATTCGCCAATAGGATGACGATGTAAGTCCTGACTTCAGCCGCCTCAGAGCTTAGAGCCACTGGTAGATGTCTATTGTCCTAAGTTCAATCAAATTTTGGAAAATATTTTCAGAGCTTTGCATAAAAGTTGGGGTTTCATCGCGAGACAACAATAGATGGGTTTTGGGAACACTGGAAACTACAGCTGTTAATGATTGAAAATCTAATGGCAATATGTTTGCCACCTAGATTTAATGGAAACTGGCAAACAAAATAAAATTATCTATGTAAAGCAAGTTTCCCAGATTTTCCAGTAAGCCCAATCTCACTGATTGATTGCCCAAACTTTGATGAATCTTACTGCCATGAATCCTTTAATTTCGGCTCTTGAGAACATCCTTTACTGCCCAAACTCCAAGTGCAAACATCGCCCTAACTATGATTGTGACGACAATTGCCAAACTTGCGGTACTCCCTTATTAGTTAACGAGCGCTACCAATTAATTCGCCCCTTGCGAGAATTACAGATCTTTGACAACTACGAGATTTTTGAAGTGATTGATTGGAACAGCGACCCCAAAGATGCTGGAAAAACCAAAATCATTAAAATTTTGAAGTCTCAGTTGCCAGATTTAATTCAACAATTTAAAGCCGAAGCCAGAACTATGATGTGGCTGCAACATGACGGCATTCCCCAAGTTGAGCCAGAGGGATTTTTCAGCATTCCGGCAGGAAAAGGCGGCAAGCGTTCCTACTGTTTGGTAATGGAAAAAGTTGAAGGCAAAAATTTAGAACAGTTTGTGCAGCAAAACGGCACAATTTCCGAACACCAAGCTCTGAACTGGTTGGGGCAAATTTTCGATATCTTGGGTTATATCCACCAATTAGGGATTGTCCATCAAGATATTAAACCAGCTAATCTGATGCTCAAACCCAATGGAGAAATTACCCTAATTGACTTTGGCGCTACGGGTAGAGTTAATTCTACCGCCATCACAGTTTTGTCTCTGGGCTATACTTCCCAAAAACAACTTCAAGGCTCTGTCTTAACCTCATCGGATTTCTTTGCCCTGGGCAGAACATTTGTCTATTTACTGACTGGGAAAAACCCCGATTCTTTTTCTAACCAAGTCAATACAGATAAGCTAGTTTGGCGGTTCAACGCGCCCCAAATTAGTCAGTATCTAGCTAATAAGATTGATTCGCTGATGGAAACTGCTACGGAAAACTGCACTGAAATGGTTTCAGTGCTAAACTGATAGATAGTTTCAAAATTAGCGCCAAGATCGATAGTTAGAGGATTTGCGCTCTTAAATAAGCATTAGGTAAACAAAGAAACTTCTGTGGGGTGGAAACATAAGCTCTTTTTCCAAAAACATCATATTCATTGCCTTCAATGGCATCCAAAATCTGACTGTAGAGCATGGAGGCTGCCCAAACGGGCCAGCGAGCATCGCGGCTTAAGGCACTGATGCCCTTTTCCGCCTGAGCGTAGAATTTTCGCGCTCTGGCAATTTGGAAGCGCATCAATTCCCGCCATCGCCCATCAATCACCCCATTTAAAAGGTCTTGTTCAGTGTAATTAAATAGGGCTAGTTCTTCCAAAGGCAAGTAAATTCGCCCTCGCTTGATATCTTCGCCCACATCCCGGAGAATATTTGTCAATTGGTTGGCAATTCCCAGGGCGATCGCTTCTTCTGTGGGAACATAGACCTCACCACTATGATCCCAGGGGGCTTTATAGGTTTTCGGTTCAATGCCCATAATCGTTACTGACATTAAACCCACCGTCCCCGCCACCCGGTAACAATAGAGCTTCAAATCCTCAAAGGTTTTATAGCGGTTGCAGAATAAATCCATCCGCTGACCAGCAATCATATCCCTAAAAGGTTGAATGTCCATCGGGAAACGTTGCAACGTATCTGCCAGAGCCACATCTAAATCGTCAATGGGTTCTCCAGCAAAAACTGATTCTAGTTGTTTTTCCCATCGGTCTAAAGTTTCCGGAGTAGTAGATGCTGCCAAAGCTCCATCTACCAGTTCATCAGTCCGACGACACCAGGCGTAAATAGCACAAACGGCTTTCCGTTTGGTTTCTGACATTAATAGCGTACCCAGATAAAACGTCTTCGCGTATTTAGCCGTAATCTGGCGGCAGCGCTCGTAAGAATCCTCTAAAGAGGCCAGCGTTCTCATGCAAAGAGACTTAGACAGTTGCAACATTCGCGGCAGGCTGGGAAGTGGTCAAATTAACGGTCGCCTCATCCATCGGTAAGGAGGGTTCGGCAGCGATCGCTTGCGCTGTCAGCTTACCAGAAAGTACAGCACCTTCCATACTGGCTAGATAGCGTTGCATGGTGTAATCACCAGTTAAATAGAAATTGGCGATGGGGGTTTTTTGGGCTGGACGGTACTGCTGACGGCCTGGGGTGGCTTTGTAGACTGAGCGGGGAGTTTTCACTACGTGATATTTCAGCAATTGGGCTGGTTCCGCTCCAGAGAAGTGGGTTGGAAACAACTTTTCCAATTCTGACATTGTGGCGGCAACTATTTCGGCATCGGATTTACCAATCCAATCTTCTGCTGGAGCCAAAACCAATTCCAGCATAGAACGGTTGGGGTTAGTATATGCTCGACAGGTATTGCTCATGTCCGCGTAGACACTGAGTAGGGGCGACCGAGAAAATAACAGATGATCGATGTCTGTTAGTTTACGATCGAACCAGAGATGGACGTTAATTACTGGCACGCCTTCCAAGCCGTCTAATTTTTGGAAGTAGGCTAGTTGCCGCCACGGTGCTGGTAGCATCACTTTCAGGGGGTCTACAGGCATGGCAGAAACGTAGATATCTGCCGTCAGTACCTCGTCAGCGGCTCCATTTAGTCCCCGAAGCAAGAATCCCCGGACAGTACCATCGCTGTTGAGTAAAAATTCCTTAATTGGGGCATTTAATCTGACTTCTCCACCCCGTTCAGTAATGTAATCTACCATCGGCTGACAAAGCCGTTCGGTGGGAGAACCATCTAAAAAGGCCATCTTTGAACCATTCTTTTCCTGCAAGAAGCGGTTGAGAGCGGTGAGTACGATGGTCGCGGAAATTTCATCGGGGTTGATGAAGTTCAGCGCCTTGGACATGGCGATGAAGACTTCTTTTTCCACTCTGGGGGGAATGTTCTGCTTTTGCAGCCATTCCGACCAAGAATATTTGTCCATTTCCTCGACGTAACTTTGCCCCTGGAGGATTGCCGGAATGAGGCCAATACCCAAGCGGATTTTTTCCGTCCAGGTGAGCATATCGTTGTTGCCCAGAATTGCCATGATGCCGTTGATGGGCGCTGGCAAGTCGGGAAAGTCGAAGCGGGAATAGGTTCCCGGATGATCTGGTTGATTGAAGATCATCGAGTGTTCTTTCCACTGCAACCTGTCTTCAATCCCTAATTCCTGGAACAGTTGCAACATATTGGGATAGGCCCCAAAGAAGATGTGCAACCCAGTTTCATACCAATCTCCATCGGCATCCTTCCAGGCGGCAACCTTGCCGCCCAAGACATCGCGCCGTTCTAGTACCATCGGGATGTGTCCCGCATCGATGAGATATTTCGCGCAGGAAAGCCCTGCTAAACCTGCCCCGGCGATCGCAACTCGCATTTGCTGCTATAACCTTTATCGATAAGAAGCTTTGACTCGTTTTCATTATATTTGCATTTCGTTACATTTACCAAGTCCCCACCAAGTCCCCACGCTGAACCCAAAATTGGCAATTACTCGTTTATTCTCTTGAGCCTGATGACTAAAAAATTTGTGGTTCAGGGCTAGATTTAGAGGGATGATGGAATAAGAGGAGATACCATTCCTCTCAGATAATCAAGGCGTAGCGATCGCCTACTGGAGAATGCAATCAAATGGAAATCAATCTCAGGCACGCTTTTAGATCCTATCGGAATGTGGAGCATCAGCACCAAGCCATCGATCAATTGGGGCAATGGCTTCAGGAAAATCAACCAGAATTACTAGAGCAGTTTTATCAGACTTGGTGGAGCGTTCCCCTGCCCCAGGTAAAATCTCCAGAAAAATCTCAATCTCCCTCAGAGCATCAGAGCGGTTCCTTTCACATTCCCGGCACAACAGAGGAAATTTATCTTGATGCCCCCATTGCTCCTGGCTGTAGCTTTACTTGGGCTGATGCCACAGCCAATGGCGATCGCATCCCCCAAACGGCAGAAATCATTAGCAATATTATCGCTTTAGCCGAACAATTGCAAATTGCCAAAAATCAGATTAACCAGCCCTTTCACATTGCCAGTTGGTACTATCAACAGCATATTGACCTAGCTCGAACTGGACAGCAAATTAGCCATCACGTTGCCGGAGATTCGGTGGATTTCTGGGTGGACGGCTATGCTAGCAAGCAATTAGCCGAGCTATTAGATTGGTGGCCTGGAGGGTTAGGAACTTATCTTTATGTTCCCTATTTAATCAACTTAGATATTGGTAGCTACAGGCGTTGGCAAGCAGGATATCCCCTCGGCGCTTGAACTAACATTACTTTCAATTGCGTTCATTTCCTGAGCTTGCTCTTTGAGCCGTTCGAGAGTTTCCACAAAATCTCGAATCCCTTGAAACTGGCGATAGACAGAGGCAAACCGGATATAGGCCACTTCGCTAATGGCTTGCAAGTGTAGGAGTACCAATTCCCCAATCTCGCTACTATGAACTTCCCGGACTATCCGTTGTTGCAATTCCGCCTCAATTTCATCCACCAATACCGCTAAACGATCTTGGCTAATATGGGTTTTTTCGCAGGCGCGAATTATCCCGCGCAACAACTTAGAACGGTCAAAAGATTCCCGTTGTCCATCGCGCTTAATCACGGTTACTGGCACAAATTCGATTCGTTCGTAAGTTGTGAACCGATGCTTGCATTCCAAACACTCCCGCCTGCGCCGGATGCTTTGTCCGGCTTCGGTGGAGCGCGACTCAAGCACGCGGCTATCGGTATGTTGGCAATAGGGACATTGCATCTGGGGAGTTCCTCCGCTAGGAGTTGGTTAGTCAGGCTGCTGATTTCCTTTTCGGAGCGCAGACTATATTCATCATTTCAAAATTTCAAACATTGTCCCCAACCAGGGTATAAATGCAAAAATCTGAGCCGATTTATACTCTGCTGTCAAGTAGACAAAAGAGCAAAAACTGCGGCTCAGGAGATTGAGATGTATGTCCAATTCTAACAGTTATTCCCAAGGCGAACTAAAAGCTATCGCCCTGGGCTGCCAGTTACTTTTTAATTCGGGGAGGGTCCCGAAAAGCGATCGCAAAGAACAAAGTTCCTAAAGCTAGGGTCAAAACGAGAATGTAAGCAACGCTTTCCATGTCAGAATTTCCTGATTTTCCGCTTAATTAACAGTCTATCAAGAGAGCGACCAGAGGGAGTGTGGAGTTTTTAGAGATTAACTCCACACTCTCTACTCTTTTATACCGCTTCTTTCTTTCGAGTGCTGAGGTCGCCCACTTTTTGGAACAGGCCAAATTCCACCTGTTCTTCCAAATCAGCATCAACCCCGGCAAACACATCGCGGTAAATTGTCCGAGAACCGTGCCAGAGGTGACCAAAGAAGAATAACAGCGCAAACACGGCATGACCGAAGGTGAACCAGCCCCGCGGACTGGTACGGAACACACCGTCAGACTTCAAGGTTTCCTTGTCAAATCCAAACACTTCGCCTAGTTGAGCGCGGCGAGCAAATTGCTTCACTTTTGCCGGGTCACTAAAGACTTTACCGTTTAGTTCGCCGCCGTAGAAGTTGGCAGTAATGCCAGCTTGCTCAAAGCTGTATTTAGATTCAGCCCGACGGAAGGGAATATCAGCGCGGACAATGCCATCCTTATCAGTCAAAATCACTGGGAAAGTTTCAAAGAAGTTGGGCAAGCGGCGGACGCTGAGTTCCCGACCTTCGGCATCTTTGAATACTGGATGACCTAACCAGTTTTGGGCAATTCCATCACCCTTGTCCATTGCCCCAGTCCGGAACAAACCGCCTTTGGCGGGGCTATTGCCGACATAATCGTAGAAAGCCAGTTTTTCCGGGATGGCAGACCAAGCTTCCGAAGGACTCTTACCTTCCGCGAGGCTAGTTTCTACCCGGCGTGTAATTTCTTGTTGGAAATAACCGCTGTCCCACTGGTAGCGGGTTGGGCCAAACAGTTCAATGGGGCTAGCAGCGCTGCCATACCACATCGTGCCTGCCACTACGAAGGCGGCAAAAAACACTGCCGCAATACTGCTAGAGAGAACGGTTTCAATATTCCCCATCCGCAGAGCTTTGTAAAGTCGTTCTGGCGGACGTACCGTTAGGTGGAATAGACCCGCAATAATCCCCACAATCCCTGCCGCAATGTGGTGCGCCACAATCCCCCCTGGATTAAAGGGATTGAAGCCATCTGGTCCCCATTCCGGCGCTACTGGTTGAATGCTCCCAGTCAATCCGTAGGGGTCAGATACCCACATTCCTGGTCCATACAGTCCAGTCAGGTGGAAAGCCCCAAAGCCAAAACAAAGGAGTCCAGAAAGAAATAGGTGAATGCCAAACATTTTGGGCAAATCTAGGGCAGATTCGCCAGTGCGGGGGTCTCTGAACAGTTCTAAATCCCAGTAAACCCAGTGCCAGACGGCGGCTAAGAACAACAGGCCAGACAGCCCGATGTGAGCGGCAGCCACGCCTTCAAAAGACCAAAAACCAGGGTTGGTAGCTGGTACGCCCGTGAGACTCCAGCCGCCCCAAGATTCGGTCACGCCCAGACGAGCCATGAACGGCAGCACGAACATTCCTTGCCGCCAGATGGGGTTCAGGACAGGATCGCTAGGGTCTAAAATTGCTAGTTCGTACAGGGCCATCGAGCCAGCCCAGCCTGCTACGAGGGCAGTGTGCATTAAGTGTACAGCGATCAATCGGCCTGGATCGTTCAGAACGACTGTGTGTACTCGGTACCAGGGTAGTCCCATTGACTACGAGCCTCCTCAAAGGTTAATTATTTAGATTCGACGCTTCTTTTTTAAGGTTTTAGAATCAGCCATTTTATACTATTACCTTGTCTGTACCATATCAGCAAGGCAGTACAGGCAATTTGATCGGGGCTTCGCAAAAATGAGACTGTGTAAAGAAATTTGACATTCTTCCCCCATTCATAGCAAGGATTCTTGGCTCACCCAGTCCCTTTGCCATCAATTAGTTGCCTAGCTAATGCCAAAGGTAGTTCTGTCCCCAAGCTTCTCACCCATTGCAGAGGGCTGTTACGGGGATGTCCTCCCGGACAGTTTAAATCTGCATAGTTTGACATTATACGTCTTTGCCACATTTTCAAGACTAAAAAAAGTCCCTGGTTTAGCCCGGTTTTTGGTCGTGTTTATTGAGGAGATCGAGCGCCTCATCCGCGCTAATTAAACGTTTGAGTACGACTTGACCAATATTTCTAGGTGATTCGTCAGTGGGCGCTATCGGCATCACTTCCACCATTAACACGGCATCTTCGACCCGATAGAGGGATAATTTCTCGCCCTGCTCTAGGATGAAGATCTCTAAACGCTGGATTTCTGGCTTGCGTCGCCAGATCCCTTCGTTCCAAAGACCGCCGAATTCCCAAACTCTGCCAACGGTCCAGCCATCAGATAAGAAAAAGTATTTCACGGGTTGCTCAACTATATCTGTGGGAATTATGCCTTCTTTGGGAAATTATTCCGCTAATGCGAATAAATAGCAATATCTGAGTATATAGCCAGCCATAAATTAGGCGATCGCCAGGAAAAAAGCAGCGCCGCCCCAGTTAATGCTATCTTAAAGAAGGCGATCGCATAAATTAATTACCATGTAGTCAATAAAAGTTATTTACAAAAACCATAATGTCTTATAGCGAATTTACCACTGTCGGCAAAGTCAAGCAAGCTTTTGGATTGACTACAGTAGAAGGGGTGAGATTCTTGCCGGAAATTGAGCCAATAACTCCCAGTGCCACTCTCACCGATTTTCTAGAGGAAAGTTTGCCCCTGGCTGTGGCAACGGGAAGTGAAAAAGCCCGCTCTGAGTTAATTATTAGTCCGGTGTTGCTAGAAGTTAGAAAAATACTGCACCATCAAATTAGTATATTTTCAGGGGAAGAGTTTACTGTTGAACCGGAGAAAGGTTTGAGCGGGATTTGCGATTTTCTGATTAGTCGCTCGCCAGAATTGCTAGACATAGAAGCGCCAGCAGTGATAATTGTAGAAGCCAAAAAAGCGGACTTGAAAACAGGATTAGGCCAGTGCTTGGCGGAGATGGTGGCGGCTCAAAAATTTAATCAAATTAAAGGAAATGCAATTCCGGTGATTTATGGCAGCGTTACCAGTGGCACGCAATGGCGATTTTTAAAGTTGGCAGGATCGACAGTGACAGTAGATCTGACTGATTATCCGCTACCTTCTGTCGCTCAAATTCTGGGCTTTTTGGTGTGGATGGTTCAACTGGGATAACGATCGATGATTTTACCAATTTCAACATCAAATTCCGATCACCCCCACCAGTTAGGGCTTGCTGAAAAAGTTAAAAAAACCGGAGCCAAATATTTTGTAGTTGAACAGCCGGGAGAAAATATAACTTTTTCTTTGGCTAATGTTCTCCAATCATATCTTTTCTTAATCACCCAAGTTAGAAAAGTATTTTTCCGGGAAAAAAGACCAAAAAAAACCCTCAATATCCTGGCCAGCAGGGTATTGAGATTCATCACCAAAAAGGAAATAGCAATAGCTGTTTCCGCAGTATCAGACCGTTTCATTTTGACCAAATCTAGACTAAATCTCCTTTTCCCTTGACCAAATTTCCCCTCAATTGCGCTTCTAAATCTTTCATCTTCTAAGGCTTGTTTCTGGGTTTCTGGACTGACATTAGCTGGGGGTCTTCCTAACGGCGGACCACTGATTCTAATTCCCCTTTCTTTACAAAAGGCGCGGTTTTCTCTGGTTCTATAAATTTGGTCTACATGAACTGATTCAGGATAATGACCAGTATTTTCTTTAAACCTTTCTATTTGAAACTTTAAATCCCCTGATTCATTAAAATTATCCCAGCTTAATCGGTCTAAAAATATGAATCCATCTACATAGGGCTTGCTGAAAAAGTATAGCAACCGCCAAGGCGGTTAGGACGCAAAGCGTAAGACATTTACAAAATGGTGGCTTTCCAGACGCTATGCGATCGCATAGCCAGTATGCTCTCGAACTTGAGGAGGATGAAACGCTAGGAAAATACGATCTTTAGGTACTCCAGCAGCGACAAGCTTTGGGGGGTGCGCCCTAGATCTCAACGGATAAAGTCAAAAAGATGGTGTGCCATTTGTAATTTACTGCAAGGCGCGATCGCCTTTTTTCCTCCCTGATTATCCAGGAAAATTGCCTGGTTGCGATCGCTGCCAAATCCACTATCAACAAGATCGACTGGGTTGGCAACAATGGCATCTAATTTTTTGGTTTGCAGTTTTTCTAGGGCGGGGGCAAAAATGTCTCCGGTTTGGGCTGCAAAACCAATTAGTAATTGATGGGATTGCTTGCGCTGTCCCAATTCTGCCAGAATATCGGGGACGGGGGTTAGGGGCAAGGTGTCAGGAAGCGATCGCTTGGGTAATTTTTCCGGGCTGTAGAAAGTGGGTTTGACATCTGCCACGGCTGCCGACATAACGGTAATATCAGCTTCGGGAAACTGCGCCAGGAGTTGTTGCTGCATTTCTTGGGCGCTGACAACTCTAATGATTTCAATGCCTTCTCCGGGGGCGGGAGTGAGGGCGGCACTGGTGACAAGGGTGACTTTGGCTCCTCGGTGTAGGGCGGCTCTGGCAATGGCTAGCCCCATTTTCCCGGTGGAAGGATTGCCAATAAATCTTACCGGATCGAGGTGTTCCCGCGTTCCTCCGGAACTGATTAAAATTCGCTTGCCTGCTAAATCGCGCTTGCCTCCGGTATGTAGTAGGGAGAAAATCCAGGGAACAATTTCTTCTGGCTCTGCCATCCTGCCTGTACCAACGCGATCGCAGGCCAACAGTCCAATTTCTGGTCCAGCGCTGTGATATCGTGGGTCGAGGAGGAGTTGCTGCCAGTTGCGCTGCACAGCCAGTTGTCCCCACATATCGGTGTTCATGGCTGGAGCCAGTAAAATGGGGCAAGTGGAAGCGAGGACGGTATTAGTTAGTAAGTTGTCGGCTAACCCCAAGGATAATTTAGCTAAAGTGTTGGCAGTGAGGGGCGCAATTACAAATACTTCTGCCCATTCCCCCAACTCAATGTGCAGGGGGCGGTAGTGGGTGGGTTGCCAGAAATAATCATCTGTATAGGCTGGATGGCGGCATAGAGAAGCAACTGTCAAGGGGGTAATAAATTCCTTGGCATTATTAGTCAGGATGGCTCTGACTTCTACTCCAGCTTTAAAAAGTGTGGAAATGGCATCGCAAACTTTATAGGCAGCAATACCACCGCCAATCCCCATTAATACCCTTTTGGGTGGGGAGTTGGCGATCGCGGATTGAGAATGGTTAGTGTCCACCATATTTTTCTTCCAGCTTGCCAACCCCCTAGTTTAAGCCTCGTCGTAGGCTTCGAGATCGAGTAGATGAATGTACGGTTCTACTAATTCTGGACGATGAAAAGCGATCGCGCGCAGCAAATGCCAATCCTCCAATCCCGCAAAGGGATTCGGATAATCGTCTTGCTCTAGGCGCGTCGCCAGATTTTCCACATCCGCCGCTGTCATCGTGGAAATATCTTGGTTATAAACAATTGTGTTCGCCATCAACCGCACCTCCAATTATCGGCATCTGCCGTTGAGTTCAAGTCAGATACCAATTGCCCCTCTACTATCTTACCAATAATTTAGTGGGTCTAAGGCCCCGTCCTAGAAGGACGGCTTTTTATTTAATTTTATGTAATTGCTGCTGCCCTGCATGACACAGAGAGCAATTTGAGTCTACAATCATAGCATGAAGACGCTGAAGTTCAAACTATACAGTCATCAACGGAATAAATACCTCAAGCGCACCATCA
>CAKZHE010000300.1 GCA_936920195.1 uncultured cyanobacterium
CTCAGAAGGAGATTGGGAATGTCGTTTTGTAACTGATTATCCACTGGCGTTTCGTCAGATGATGGCAATTCTTCGGCAGTGGGAAGAATGCGGTTTTGACTGTAGGTAAGGTTTACCATAGCTTGGGCAAGCGAGGTGTTGAAATCAGACTAATTCTAGCAGATTGAACGGATATCGCCTGGATATCGTCCTCAAACTGATTGCCGCAGGTGCAGATCCCCAGATGAGCGATCGCGGAATTGATGCAGAGCCGATTTCAAACATGATATTCTGAGTGGTGCTGCCTATTCCTGCCAGTCGATCGACTTGAAGGTTAGCAGTGTACCACTTTAGAAAAGCGTTGAAAAGCAACCAATCTTCCATGCCTCCATCCCCAGCCCCCGATAATAACGATTCTTCCAGTGCGGCATCTGTTATCCTGAAAGACGAATTTGGGCGATCGCTCGTCTGTCACATTGAACATTCTATCGATATAGATGGTAAGCAATATCTCCTCCTGTTACCAGCAGACGCGCCTGTAGAAATCATCGCCTGGGAAGATGACGGGGAGGAAGCCGAAGCTATCCTGATTGAAGACGATGAAGAAATTGATAGTGTCTTTGAGAATGCTAAGGCAGTCCTAGCCGAACAAGATCTTGTCCTGAAGCGCAGCGCTTTTTCTCTGACGGTAACGGGAGAGTTGCCAGAAGTAGATGACAATGAAGTTCTCACCCTGGAAATTGAAGAAGATGGTGTCGCTTTAGAACCAGAGGAATTTCAATTGCTGGCGAGCTTTCTGTATCAGGAACAAGAATATGCTGTTTATACTCCTTTAGATCCACTGCTGTTTTTTGCCCGTCTCAATTCCAAGGGTGAACCAGAGTTACTTTCTCCAGAAGAGTTCAAAGAAGTTCAGCCCTTATTGGAAGAACAGCTATTTGAAGCTATGGACTAACAATGAAAGCAGGTCAACGGATATCAAAGTGGTCATTTTATCTGGCTTTGCTGCCCGTTACCTTGGGTATTGGCGCTTGGCAAGGCTGGGCTTGGTGGAGTTGGGCGAGCGCTCCGCCAGCGGTGGAATCCCCTGTGGCTAATCCCAATTCCGAGCAGACTCTCCAGATTCATATTCCCACTGGCACAGGATCGCAAAAAATTGGGCGCGATTTGAAGGCGGCGGGGGTAATTCGTTCTGATGATGCTTGGCGGTTGTGGGCGTTTTGGCTATCTTTGCGCGATCGCCAGGGTAAATTTAGATCTGGTACTTATAAGCTGCCTTTAAATCAACCGTTACCTGTGGTGGCAGAAAAAATCTGGAATGGGGATGTGATGCAATTAAGCTTCACCATTCCCGAAGGTTGGTCTATCAAGCAGATGGCTACCTACTTTGAATCCCAGGGGTTTTTCTCGGCGGCAGATTTTTTAGCGGCTGCGAGTCAAATCCCCAGCAATCAATATGCTTGGCTGCCCAAAGGTTTACCCCATTTAGAAGGATTTTTGTATCCCGATACTTACCAATTGCCGAGCGATCGCATTACTCCCCAGCAAGTGATCAAGCAAATGCTCGATCGTTTTGAACAGGTTGCTCTGCCCCTCTACCAACAAAACCAAAATCGCACTCAGCTAACTCTCCTGCAATGGGTGACTTTAGCCAGTATTGTAGAAAAAGAGGCGGCGAAGACGGAAGAAAGCGCTCGAATTGCGGGAGTGTTTACCCGCCGTCTGCGCCAAGGGATGAAACTGGAATCCGATCCCACCGTGGAGTATGGTCTTTCCATTCGCCAAACTGCCGATCAACCCCTAACTCTATCTCAAGTTAAAACGCCTTCTCCCTATAATACCTATCTCAATCCTGGTTTGCCTCCAACCGCGATCGCCAGTCCCAGTGTCATCAGTCTTAAGGCAGTTCTTTATCCTGAGAATACTGACTATTTATACTTTGTGGCTCGTTATGATGGCACGCACGTTTTTAGCCGGACTCTGCAAGCCCATGAAGCAGCGACAAAAGCGATTCGCCAACAACAAAACGCCAAGCCCAAAAAATCTCCCTAAGTCCGCAACCAACCACCTACAACCTACAATTTATGTCCTGGGGCGCGCTTTTACAGCCAGATTTAGTGATTCACGGCTCTATTCTCAATTTGACACCAGAGATGGTTAAACAGTATCATCTCAAGGGTTTGGTCTTAGATGTGGATGAAACCCTTGTTCCCCTGAGAGTTCCCCAAGCTTCGGCGGAATTGATTCATTGGGTGGAAGAAATTGGACAAGTCGCTTCGCTGTGGCTAGTCAGCAATAATTTGAGTTTGCCCCGGATTGGCAATATTGCCAAAACATTAAATGTTCCCTATATTACTGGGGCGGCGAAACCTTCCCGGCGGAAGTTGCGGCAAGCGGTGACGGCGATGAATTTACCTGTGGAGCAAGTGGGGATGGTGGGCGATCGCTTATTTACCGATGTTCTGGCTGGAAATCGCTTGGGAATGTTTACCATCCTGGTGGAACCAATTATCGATCCCAATGCCCCTCTCCGTTCTTACCCGATTCGCAACCTGGAAGTCTTGCTATCGCAGGCTTTGGGAGTTTCAATGGTGGGCAAGCAACAAAACTTCAAGAATCTCGATAAGTTTTGATGATGTGAAATATAAAGAAATCATTACGAAATTGGCTACTCTCAAAATTCCATGACATTCTAGATACAGATTCAAATGGGGTCAGCCGATATAAAGACCCTAAACATAAAAAACCATAATATAAAATTAGAGAGCCAGTTCTAGGGAACTAAGAATTGGCTCTCTAAGTTTTTTGCTATGATATCGCGTTCAGTCGAACCGTAATTCAAGAAAAAATAATTTATGCAAATCAACATTGAAATCCCTGAAAACATCGCCGATCAACTGCAAACCAGCAATCTCTCTCGCCGAATTTTAGAACTCATTGCTGCCGACAGCTATCGTCAAGGACGCATTGGCTCTGCTGAAGTTCGTCAAATACTTAACTTTTCATCCCGTTGGGAAACCTATCAATTTCTTAAGGATGAAAAAGCGTATTTGCCCTACACTGAAGATGACCTAGAGCAAGATGCACAAGCAATTCGTAATGTTTTAGCCAAAGAATGATTATTGTCTCCAATACTTCGCCAATCAACTACCTCATTTTGATCGATCGGATTGAGCTTTTGGCAGAACTATTTGGGCAAATTACTATTCCGCAGGAAGTCTATAACGAGCTATCTAATGCCTTTGCGCCACCATCTGTTCAAGCTTGGATTGCGACTCCACCGGATTGGCTCAAAATTCACCCTGTTAATCAGCCTTCCGATGTAATTCTAGATCAACTAGATCCTGGAGAACGGGCTGCTATTATTCTAGCGCAAGAACTGAAGGCAGATTTGCTTTTACTAGATGAGATAAAGGCACGGCGTATGGCAACAGCAAGAGGGCTAGCGATCGCAGGTATTCTTGGAATTCTAGATCGAGCGGCAACTATGAAACTTATCGATCTACCTGCTGTTGTTGAAAGTCTTCGGAATACATCATTCTGGGCATCGGATAGCTTGCTTCAAAAATTGTTAGATAATCACGCTTAAACTTAAACTTGTTGTGGTTGTTGTTCAGAAACTGATGATTCTGATTTTAAATTTTCGAGCGATCGCCTAACCATCCGCAGCCGCTGTTGTCGAATATTATGGGCTAACTGAGCATTAAGTTCAGCTAATAACAGATTAGCTTCTTGCAATCCCAAGCGAGCGCTACGTAGGTTAGCTATTAATCGCTTAGAAGTTTCTGCATCTGGAATGCGGGGTTGCTGGTTCATAGTAGATTGTAGTCCATTTTCGCTTCTTGAATACTCCGCTCTAGCGCTGGAGCCATAGCCTCAGTTAGATCAATTGCTTGCGCTAACAACTCTAGCATATCAGCGCTACCAACGGGTTGAGACTGAGCAATTTGCAGTTGGAGAGTGGAAAGTTGAGAAAAAGAAGATGCCGCATCCTCAGATACATTTTTCATCTCGTCCATACAAACAATCGTTGCCTCTGTCTCTCCAAACAGATTTAAAATAGTTAGTTCTACCGCTAAGGCTTGATCGACGATATCTAAAGCCTGCTGTTTTAAGCGATTGATGGTTGCAGTCGTTTCGGTAGGTAATTTTGCCATATTCGCTAATTGCCAATGCCCTTGTATCTACTTTATCCCTAAAGGTAAACTACCCAATAACCACTATCAACCTTGTCCATGCCTCAAACCATTGTGGTCAAAATTGGCACTTCCAGCCTGACACAACCAGAAACTTCCCAACTTGCCCTTTCCACCATTGCCGCCTTAGTCGAAAATCTCTCCCAACTGTGCCAGCAGGGAAATAAAGTGGTTTTGGTTTCCTCTGGAGCGGTGGGGGTAGGGTGCGCTCGCTTGGGATTAAAAGAACGCCCGACAACTATTGCCCTGAAACAAGCTGTCGCCGCCGTGGGACAGGGGCGATTGATGCGAATATATGATGATATGTTTACTACCTTGGCGCAGCCTATTGCTCAGGTATTGCTCACCCGCAGTACCTTTGGCGATCGCACCAGTTATCTCAACGCCTACAATACTTTTCAAGAACTGTTGCGACTGGGGGTAATTCCCATTGTCAATGAAAACGACACTGTAGCGGTAGAAGAACTCAAATTTGGCGATAATGATACCCTTTCCGCCCTGGTTGCCAGCTTAATCGAAGCAGATTGGTTATTTTTATTAACTGATGTCGATCGCTTGTATTCCGCCGATCCGCGCCTAGATCCCGATGCCAAACCAATTACCCTAGTTAATCGTATTGCCCAATTGGAAGAATTGCAAGTCCAAACAGGCGATCGCGGCAGCCAATGGGGAACTGGCGGTATGGCAACCAAAATCACGGCAGCCCGGATTGCCACCAGTTCCGGAGTCCGGACAGCGATCTGCGATGGTCGATTTCCTGGTAATATTCAGAAAATTCTCCAAGGTGAAGCCCTCGGTACGCAATTTGCCGCCCAACCCCAAACAGGCAATGCTCGCAAGCGTTGGATTGCTTATGGCTTAGTGCCATCGGGGAAACTTTATTTAGATAGCGGTGCAGTCAAAGCCATTTGTCAAGCTGGTAAATCCTTGCTGGCAGCCGGAATTACCAAAATATCCGGGGAATTTCAAAGTCAAGATTCCGTCCAACTATGCAAAGAAGACGGGCGGGAATTTGCCAGAGGCTTAGTCAACTATAGCAGCCAGGAACTAGAACTAATCCGAGGCTACCATTCGGAAGACATTCCCAATCTCTTAGGATATGTGGGAGCCGAAACCATTGTCCATCGAGATAATTTGTTTTTAACAGAGTTTTAATACCCCATTGCTTCCGGAGGAGCAATATCTATTCCAGCGGAAATGCCATTCTTGCTCAAATTTAGCCCAGGAATATTGGTGGTAGTTGCCTCTTTTTGGGAAGAAAAATTAACGGCTAAGTCATAGCTATTGGAATTGTCAGTTTTCGCTTGTTGCGATACATAAACTAATCCTCCCACGGCTCCCGTAATTAGGGCGGCATAGCCAAGATATAAATGTACCGGAGTTAGACACAATCCATTGGCCATTTCTTCTCGATACCAAGAAGGAACGACGGTTTGAGCCGATTCCAAAGTTGGTAAAGAATCTACCATCATTGCTCCGTTTAATCCCAAGGCATCAGCCAACCGCCGAATAAATCCTCGGATGTAAATATCCTCTGGCAATTCCTCAATCTTACCTGTTTCTATGGCATCAATATGATGTAAGGGAACCATTGTCCGGAGGTGCATTTGGGCTTGAGAAATTAGGCGAGCTTGACGAGCTTGCTGTAATTCTTTGCCAATTTGCCGCAGGCGTTGTTCCCAATTGGGCAGATTTTGGGGGTCGGGTGGTGTAGTTTTTGTTACTTTCGGAGGGGATTTATCATTGCTAGAATGGGGTGGTTTGGGCGATTTTTCGGGAGGGGGATTGCCACCAGATTTTGGCTCTGGTTTGCGGTTGACTTTCTCTTGGGGGGCAGTTCTAGGTGGAGAATATTGGGTGGTTGCCAAGGGAACAGCCGATAAATTATGAAGTTCTAATTCGGGATTTTCCAGAGAAACTGGGGGTTCTATCGTTTCTGTTTCCTCAACTACTTGATTTTTGACGGGAAATTGTTGCGCTAACTGTTGAAGAGTTAGGCGAATTGCCTCTCTGCCGACAGCTTTAATCAACATTTGAGCGCTTTTTGCTGAACCGCCGACGATTTTTTGCAATCCCGCGATCGCGCTATTATAAACCTCACTGTGGTCAAGTTCTGCTTCTACTCTATCTAGTAGCCAGCGCAATCTTTCTTGATAAATTTCTACTGGCGTGCTTCTTGGAGTACCAAAAGAATATGCGGATTGCAATGCCATAATTGATCTTTTCTCCGGATTAGAAGAAGATTTGCCGATTTCGCCAGGGAATAGCCGACAATTCGCTGGATTTTCTGGCGAACTGAGTCATCTTTCAACCAATTGGAACTAATTCCGGAAAAATCCCCTCAGAATTAGTTTTCTTTCTCCAAATTCATCAACAGTTCAAACGCCTTTGATTTATAGAAATTATCGTAGGGATATACAGCCGCTTTTGCCAAAAACTCTCTGGCTAAAGATATTTCGTTGAGGGTTTGATAATAAATTCCAATGAATAAGTTTTCCAGTAAATTTTCAAACTCTCGATCAAAAATTAACCTAACTTTAAAAAGTCCGAAGGATTGCTGAGTTTTAGGTAGATTTTTTTTAATACTATGGTATTCATCAATCGCATTAGACGCTTGTTGAATATCGGCTTGCAAAATATATAAATAAGAGAAATATAAGTAGATTTGCGGTTTTCTAACCAGGGCAAAGGACTTGCTGAGATAATCTGCTACTTGGTCGAAATTTCTTTCTAAAAAGAGTAAATTCACCGCGTATAGACCATAATAGATACTTTGCAGATTCCGATCCATTTTTTCAGCATCTAATTTTTGCAACCACTGAATTGAATCTTCAAATTGTCCCTGGCGATGATAAATTAGAGCGGTATTATAAATGGCAACTCTTTTAAGATTTTGCGAAGCAAATCTATTTTTGAGATCTTTTTGAAAAAAAGCTAAGGCTTGTTGATACTCGCCTCTAAACATCAAATCCAGAATCTTTTTCCTTTGTCTCTGGACAATGGAGAGGTAGAGTAAGGACACTAATAAAACCAGCCAGAACCAAAGTCTGTAGTTTGATGAAACCATTTTTTAACAGTTAATCCCCTCAAGGCTAGCAATTAAAAATCTACGCCGCGCTTCAAATCCAAACCTTTTTCCGCATAATGCTTGTGACAAATCATTTCGGAATGAACGCTGGCAAGTTCAAAGTAAGCGGGAGGTTTGAAACAGCGCCCAGTGACAATAATTTCGGTGTCGCGGGGCTTGCGGAGTAGGGCTTGGACAATGGGTTCCACGGGCAGTAATTCTAAGTCAACGGTGGGGTTAAGTTCGTCGAGAATAATAGTTTTATACAATCCGGAGGCGATCGCTGCCCTAGCAATTTCCCAACCGCGCTCTGCTTCCACATAGTCTAACTCTTGTTGCTGTCCCCGCCAAACAATGGCATCGCGACCGCAACGTTGATGATCTACCAAATTAGGATAACTTTGTTGTAGGGCAGCGATCGCCGCATCTTCGGTATAGCCAGTACCGCCCTTTAACCATTGCATAATCAAGACTCGGTGGGATTTGTCTTGACTAATTCCCCGCCCAATGGCTTGTAAAGCTTTGCCGAGGGCGCTGGTGGATTTGCCTTTGCCTGCCCCAGTATAAATTTCAATTCCGGCGATGCCCCTATCTTGATTTTCTGGTAGGTAGTGGGGTTTCATCTCGGAATGCAAATCGGCAATTTCCAGCAATTCCGCTGGAGCAGAGCGCCCGGTAATAATTACTTCCAAGTGTTCCGGCTTGCGCTGCAATACTTTCACAATGTCCGCCGTCGCCAGCAAACCCAAGTCGAGGATGGGGTTAAGTTCGTCCAACACTACTACTGAATATAAACCAGAAGCGATCGCTCCCCTCGCCACATCCCAGCCCCGTTGCGCTTCCAAACGATCGAAACGGGTACTCTCCTCTGCGCTAAAAAACTCTGCCCTGCCCGTCCGTACCTGGTCAATTAGATGAGGAAAACCGCGTTGTAACGCTTCAATTGCCGCATCCTCATCATAGGCGCGACCGGGACCCTTGAGAAACCGCAACAGTAAAACCCGCGTTGCCAGGGAGTTATTAATTCCCAGTCCAATCGAACGCAAAACCACCCCCAGCGCCGCCTGGGATTTGCCCTTTCCTGCCCCATCATAGACGTGAATTTGACCTGTCAGGCGTTCTGGCATTGCATCGGCAGTGCGAATGCCTATTCCAGTTCTCGTCATGCGTTCCATTTCCCCAAAGTTAATCCGTCGCAGTTGATTTCCGTCTACGCCCTCTTCTCAGAGTAGCACCGACACCGCCGATCTCAGACCAACTTCCCTAGCTACAATTGAAAAGCATCAGCCATCAAACTTGCCGTCACAGCAATGTTTTCTAGCATTTTACCATTTCCCACAATTCTATTTCAGTCTTTATTTTTACTGGTAGCGATCGCCATTGAAGCAGTGGTTTTAAATCGGCAAATGAAATGGAGTCGCCGGATTTGCATTCATTATGCCGCTATCGTTAATTTATTAGCCGCTTTTTTGGGTTGGGTGGGATTTTTTATAATTTTCAACTATTTGTCGCCCTTGTTAAAGGCGCAAATAATCAGTTATATTTTTTTTAATCGGCTGTTCGATTATCAGCAAGAATCAGCGAGCGGATTAATTGTCTTAGCTGGATTTAGCATTTTCTTTGCTGCCTTCGCGATCAAACTTAAGACTATAGACTTTCTCCAAATCCTTCTTCAACCACCTCCAACCCCTGTCCCAGAAAACCAAGTTGTTACCCCCCGTCAACAACGAAAGAGTAAATCTCATCGGAGGTTTTTCGTAATTCATCATAATCAGGCGATGGCGGTACTGATTGCCAATGCTGGCAGCCACACGGCAATTTTATTAATCTTATTTCTCTATAATTGGCATCATAGACCTTAAAATACTTCATCACAATTCCGATTAGGCATAATCGGACTAAAACGACGGTATTCTGATAAATATTGTTCTAGAATGGCAAATTGAGGCAAATTGAGACTGTAATAAATCCAACGTCCCTCTTGACGAGAACGCAAGAGGGAGGCTTCTTTAAGAGTTTTCAGATGGAAAGAAAGTTTGGATTGGGGAATTTTCAACAGATCGCAAAGTTCGCAAACGCAAAGCTCGCGATCGCGCAACAATTCAATTACGCTCATCCGAATGGGATCGGAAAGGGCGTGGAAGCCAGAGATAATTAGAGTTGAGGTATCAGATAATACAGATGGCATGAAATTTTTCATCTAATCGGCAGGAGCCGCTAGAGCCTCAGTTTTGTAGTAAATTCCCGCCTGTTTAAAACGGCGCAAAGCTTCTCCTAGGCGATCGCACTCTGCAATTAAACTAATTCTGACATAACCTTCCCCACCAGTCCCAAAAGCATTTCCCGGAGTTAATACCACCCCAGTTTGCTGCAACACCGACAGGGCAAAATCTGTGGAACTTTGACCGGGAGGACACTGCACCCACAAATACATGGTAGCTTTAGGTTTAGTAATATTCCACCCCAACTCCGTTAAACCTTGAGCCAGAAAGTCCCGCCGCTGCTGATAGCGTAACTGTACCGCTTGGACATAACTATCGGGGAGATTCAAAGCCGTTTCCGCCGCCGTTTGCAAAGCCGAAAAAATCCCATAGTCCAAATTGGTTTTCAGAGTCCGCAAACCTTGAATAATGTGACGATTGCCCACCACAAAACCCACTCGCCAACCTGCCATATTATAGGTTTTGGACAGAGTATGAAATTCTACCCCAATCTCCTTTGCACCGGGAATTTCTAATAAACTTGTCGGTTGATAGCCATCAAAGGCTAACTCGGCATAACAGAGGTCGTGGACAAGTAAAATTTGATAATGACGGGCAAAAGCTACCACTTCCTCATAAAACTCGCGGGGAGCCGTCGCGCCAGTGGGATTGCTGGGATAGTTAAAGTAGAGAATTTTGGCTTCCCGCGCCACCTCATCGGGGATGGCAGACAAATCAATCAACCAATCATTTTCCGGTTTGAGAATTAAACTATGAATCCGCGCTCCCGCGATTAATGGTCCGCGGAAATGGGGGGGATAGGCAGGAGAGGGAACCAGAATTAAATCCCCTGGGTTGATATAAGCCAGAGCCAGGTGCGTTAACCCTTCCTTAGAACCCAACAAAGGCAGAGCTTCGCTATCCGAGTCCAATGGGACATCATAGCAACGCAGATACCAATCAGCGATCGCCCTGCGAAAATTTGCCGTCCCCTCAAAAGGGGGATAGCCATGATTAGCAGGGTTTCGCAAAGCTGCGATCGCCGAATCAATTACTGGTTGGGGAGCAGAACCATCCGGGTTGCCCATCCCTAAATCAATTAAATCTAGTCCCTGTTCCCGCGCCCTCGCTTTGAGTTCATCCAACCGAGCAAAAACGTAGGGAGGTAGAGAGCGCAGGCGATCCGCAGGGCTAATCCAATCTAATGTCATCGGCAGGAAAAAAGTTGCGAATTTATTTGTAGTGGGCAGCAACAGATCTTGATCCGGTACTTGCTCATCGAAAAATCGGGTAGAAACCCCGTCCTTTAGCGACAGCGGAGGACGGCTTTATCTTAGTTTAACCCAATCACAAAATATGTGGTCCGATTTGGCCTAGTAGGAGAGGCGTTGCGGAAGTTCTGACAGTCTCGCATCGCCCCATCGCCCCATCACCCCACCTCCCCATCTCCCCTCCTGCCAAATTTTAGGGGGGATCTCTATATTTAGCAAAGGTTTCAGCCTTAAATTTCCTTAATTTCTATCTTCCGTTGCTGGAGATGGAGAATCCTTCGTGATGGGAGGTGGAGCGCTAAAAGGTGCGTTAGGATCGGGAGCCGCTTTCGATTTAGGAGTGGTGGTGCTTTCGGTACAATCAGCAATGTATTTGGCAGCCACATAACCCTGATCTGACGAAGTGCTAACGTAGAACCACTCTTTAGCACGTTCCTTGATCGTCACTTTGTCCCCCTTTTTCAGCTTACCAATAATTTTTCCCTGGGTACTAGCAGTTTTTCGCAAATTCAGGGTAGTTGCCGACGTGCTAACGATACCGCAATCGTTTGGGGTAGGGCTAGGAGAGCTAATTGGGGTGGAAGTGGGAGTTGGGGACTTAGTAACCCCAGGCTTGTTAGAGTCCGAGGAGCAAGCCGCAAAAAGTACGATTGACAGCATAGCGCTGCTGGCAAACTGGAACTGACGGCTCCGGCAAATTAGTCGGAAGGAAGAATTAGTGGGAAGGGATGACACAGAAACAACGGCTAAACAGCAGTGGGTAGTAGAGTGATATCCGCTAGCTTAATATATTTTGGGCAAATCAAATCTT
The DNA here is from genome assembly GCA_936920195.1 of uncultured cyanobacterium. Taxonomy (GTDB): domain Bacteria; phylum Cyanobacteriota; class Cyanobacteriia; order Cyanobacteriales; family FACHB-T130; genus CAKZHE01. The sequence goes on from CAKZHE010000300.1 coordinate 11,526, forward strand.
GACCAGATTGATTTTCCATCACTTTCATCCCCAGGACTATCCCGCGCTGATGACTAAATACTGTTACCTATGCTGATGATTTAGTAGTAGGGCGCGGATAGCCAGCCCTTTCAACGCGAACAAATGAACTACTAAGAAGCCACCAATAAAATTCTCTCTCTGAGGAAGTTAATCAGGAATAACGCCCTGTGAAGCAGACATAAAAAAGCCAATAAAAATCAGAGAAACCCGCATCAATTTTGCCAACTCTATGTACGCAGTTACTGTTTGAAATAGATTTTCTAGACTCCAACAATGGTTGGGCGATTGGCAAAAGCGCGATCGCCTTATTTTCCGCTACCATTTTAATGGACATCAGTTTATGTCGGTTATGCGTAAGTCCTGATTCGATCAAATACCAACTACTTTAATTAAAATTCACCCTATTCCCTATTCCCTATTCCCTCTCTTCCCAATTGACAATTCCTATTTTTATTCCTATTCCTATTCCCTATTCCCTCTTCCCCCTCTTCCCCCTAGACACTCACATCCCTAATCCCAAATCCCTCACAACACTGTGAACTATAAACACTTAGGAATCTCAATAAACATACACGTAAAGCAGATTCCAAATATCAATTTTTTAATTAATGTCCACGCTCGTTTAGCGGCACATTTCAAAATTAAATTGGACTCTGACGAGCGTTTTATTCGCTTAACGTTTTAATTTCCGCACGATCCGTCCATCGATCGCCCAACCGGAAAATTTCTCCGGATTTTATGGACTCGTCTCGTACCTTTATTAAACCGGTTTGGATAGATCCGGGTGTATATTTTTGGATGTCGCAAAGGCTTCTGACGACGTTGGCATGATGAAGAGACTGCTAGTACCAGTCACATCACAAGAATCCCAAACCAATAGAAAAAAAGAAGAAGATTATTTAAAAAGAAGAAAAGT
>CAKZHE010000301.1 GCA_936920195.1 uncultured cyanobacterium
TGTCGAACCCCCTAGTTTAACCGCGCTTACATCCCCGCCCACAAGGGGACGGGGTTTTACGCACGATCAATAAATTTTAATTATTCTTCAGATTTAAAATAGTCAATACTTCCAGAATATAGACTTTATCTATAGATATTACAAATTTTTGTAAAGTAAATTACATTTTGTCCCCATTTTCAGCAAGCATATAAACAGGGAAAAAAGATTTTTCATCAGAATCTTTTAAGAATAGCTACTGCCAGTGCGGAATAATCTAGAATTTATACCTAGCTAACGCTACGGTAGTTGTTGAAGGGGAGTGTCAACCCTAGTTACCTGGATCTGAACCAGTCTTGATATTTTGAACCCTATAACCTTGCCATTACTAGAAACCATAATTTTCCTATTTCTGGGATATACCTACCTAGAAGTAGGGGGATGGAAACGGCGGCTGGAATTTTTGGGCAGCAGCCAGACTAAGCTAGAGCCTAAGTTGCCCAACGAAGAACCTACCCAAATTGCCCGATTGCAAACCCAGCTACAACAAGAAATCGAAGAGCGCCAACAACTAACTGTCGCCTTGTCAGAAAGTGAAGAAATGTTGCAAGCGATCGCCCTTGCCTTGCCCGTACCAGTATTAATCAGTCGCATAGCCGATGGGACAATTCTTTATGCCAACGAGCATCTTAGCCGCACCTTTGACATTCCCGCAGATCAACTTGATAACTTTAAAACTATAGATTTTTATCATAACCCTAGCGATCGCCAAACTATCCTATCCCGCCTAGAGCAGGAAGGGAATTTAGTCAATCAAGAAATCTATGCGCGGAAAAGTGATGGTACTCCCATCTGGATTACCATCAACCTCCGGTTCATCAAATTCCAAGGAGAAAAAGTCCTACTTGCCGTTTTCAACGACATCACCGAGCGGAAAATTGCTGAAGCCAAACTGCGGGAGAGCCAAGAAAGATATGTCCTCGCCATGCGAGGAGCCAATGATGGCTTGTGGGATTGGCAAATAGATGCGGGGGAAATTTACTTTTCCGAGCGCTGGAAATCAATGCTCGGTTACCAAAAAAACGATATTGGCAAAAGCGCAGACGAATGGTTTAATCGCGTCCATCCCACCGATCTAGAACGCTTGCAATCAGAGATTAGCGCCCATATCAAAGGCATTACTCCTCACTTTGAAAGCGAACATCGAATGCGACATCAAAACGGTTCCTATCGCTGGATGTTAAGCCGGGGGTTAGCAGTCCGAAATAGTGAGGGCAAAGCCTATCGAATGGCAGGATCGCAAACTGATATTACCGAACGGAAACTATCAGAAGAACAGTTAATTTACGATGCCTTTCACGATCCTCTGACTGGCTTGCCCAACCGGGCTTTATTTATGGACAGATTGGGACAAGCGATCGCCCGTGCCAAGCGCCGCCAAAACTCGCAATTTGCAGTCTTGCTAATTGATTTAGACCGCTTTAAAGTCGTTAATGACAGCTTAGGCAGCTTGAGCGGCGATCGCTTGCTCCAGTCCATCACCCAAAGATTGCAAAGCATCTTCCCCGTCGAAGATACCATTGCCCGTTTAGGAGGCGATGAATTTGCCATTCTACTAGAAGGAATTTGTATCAGTACCACTACCAGGAGCGAAATTGATACTACCAAACCCCGCCACTGTTACGACTGTCAAATACCTACTTACCTAGCTACTGAAGCCGCCGCCAGAATTCATCAACAACTAGCATTACCCTTTCACATCGACAGACAAGAAGTGTTTACCACTGCTAGTATTGGTATTGCCCTCGGCAACGACCGCTATCGCTGGCCTGGAGATGTACTGCGGGATAGTTCAATTGCCATGTATCATGCTAAAGCCATGGGAACTGGAAGGCACGCTATCTTCGCTCCCCAAATGCACGACATTGCGGTGAATCGATTGCAGCTAGAAAATGACCTGCGCCGCGCCATCTTTTGCCAAATACAACTCGAAACTGAAAGCCAAAATTGCTCGGCACCGCCCCAGCTATCTTCCTTAGTGCTGCACTACCAACCAATTATTTCTTTAGCTACAGGGAAAATTTTAGGATTTGAAGCCCTAGTTCGGTGGTTGCATCCAGAACGAGGACTAATTTCCCCAGTTGATTTTATTCCCATGGCAGAAGAAACTGGTTTAATTATTCCTCTGGGAACATGGGTCTTGCAAGAAGCTTGTCGGCAGCTAAAAGTTTGGCAGCAACTGAGGGAATCTTTATGGCAACCCACCTTACCAAAAAATATTTCTCCCAATTTGGCATTTGCAGTTCTCAACCCCTTAAAAATCAGCGTTAACCTTTCGGGAAAACAATTTAGGCAACCAGACTTAATTGAGCAGGTAGATCAAATTTTGCAAACAACTGGAATCGATGGCAGTTGTTTGAAGTTAGAAATTACCGAAACTGCCATTGTCGAAAATACTCAAGCCGCAGTGGAATTATTGGAACAACTCAGAGAACGGAAAATTAATTTGTGTATCGATGATTTTGGCACAGGTTATTCTTCCTTGAGCTATTTGCACCGCTTTCCCATTAATACCTTGAAAATCGACCGTTCTTTTATTAGTCGAATTGGAGGCGATCGCGAAACCTGGAATATTGTCCAAGCCATCTTAACTCTTGCCCACAATTTAGAGATGGATGTAACTGCCGAAGGGATTGAAACCGCTCAACAATTGGCTTTACTGCGAGAAATGCACTGCGAGCAGGGGCAAGGATACTTTTTTGCCAAACCCCTAGATAGTAAAGCGGCTGAGGCATTATTAGTCGCCACACCCCAATGGGGTGATGGGGAGTTGGGATGATGGGGCGATGGGGTGAGGGGGGAAATGGATTTTATTGGTTTTAAATTTTAATGAAAATGAAAAAATAAAAAAAACGC
>CAKZHE010000302.1 GCA_936920195.1 uncultured cyanobacterium
AATCCCACTTCACAATCACCCCATCACCCCATCACCCCATCACCCCATCTCTAGTTCAGAGGTTTTCCCGATGACTCTGGATGTTTTGCGAACGTCTATACTGAATGGAGCTTTCTTAACTCCTGTTAGAGCATCAGCTTGACAGAGGAGTGCCAAACTTTTGTTAAAATGCAGATGTTTTTTTAATACATCTAGAGTTAAAGGCCACTTTCAGCAGGGTACTCTAACAAGGGAAGACTTGCCACCTTGACCTCTGCGCTGACCTACTTCCTTAACCTTCCACCATTGCTAGCTATGACCAACTCTAATATTAAAGAACTTGCAAAGCAGGGCGATCCGGCGGCGATCGCTGCCATGCTCAACCACTCTCTCCAGCCCAAAGGTGTCAGTGCCAAAGCTGCTGTTAAGGATGGCTCCTTACAGATTATGCTGGAAGCGGCGCAAGTGCCAGATCGGGATGCTCTAGTAGACTTTGTTCATCAAGGGATCAAGAAAATCAATTCTGATTCAATTAGCAGCGTCAGAGTTTACGGTCGCAAAATTGGGGATAATACCCCTGCCTGGAAGCAAGATATTTTCATTGATAGCCCTATCGATGATTTTAGTTCGCCCAATTTCAATCAGGAGCCTTCGGAAATGCCAGCAGATGAAGAAATGGAAGAAATGGACGAAGTAGGCATGGAGGAACCCCCTGCTAAAGCCAAAAAAGCAGATAATTCTTTACTGAAAAAATTGGCAGTCCCGTTAATTATTTTGCTGGTGGCAGGGGGCGGTTACTTTGCCTTTACCCAGTGGCAGGCAACGCAAGAAGCGGAAGCACCGCCAGAAGTTCCGGCTACTCCGATGAAAGTCAAGAAATCACCTACTAAAGCTGCTCCCCAAAATGCTGGCGTTCCCAAGGCTGGTAATCCCACTAAATCTGCTGCTCCCAAGGCAGGTACTTCCCCAAAACCTGCTGCCACTCCCAAGGCAGCTACTAAGTCTCCCGCCGCTGCTGCTACCAAGTCAGAACCTTGGAAGAATGGGGTGACTAAAGCCTTCAGTGCCGCTACTTTGACGCAAACGGCTAAGTCTACTGAGGAATGGAATGTGGTGGTGGCTGACTGGGAAGCCGCGATCGCCTCGATGAAACAAGTTCCAAAAAATAACCCCAATTATGCGATCGCCCAAAAGAAAGTTAGCGAGTACGAACGCAATTTAGCCTATGCCAAGCAAAGAGCTAATAAAAAATAGGGAACAAAGGGAGAAAAATTTTATGGTTTAATCTTACTTAGGATTGATATATGTTTTCACTCCCTAAATGACGATGAGCAAAATCGATACTTTTGTAGTTTCAGCGGCATGGCTCTTGGAGCATCTGGACGATCCCGCAGTGGCGATCGCCGATTGTCGTTTTTCTCTGGCTGACTCGGAATTAGGACGGCAGCAATATCTCGCCGCCCATATTCCCGGTGCTTACCATTTAGATTTAAATCGGGATCTTTCTAGTCCGGTGCAGAAACATGGCGGACGGCATCCCCTGCCAGATCCGGCGGCCTTAGCTAGTCAGATCGCGGCGATGGGAGTAATTTCTCCTCAAACCCTGGTGGTAGCCTACGACGATTCCCGCTGTGCCTTTGCCGCTCGCCTGTGGTGGTTGCTGCGCTATCTGGGACATGACCGGGTGGCAATTTTAGATGGCGGGTGGAAAAACTGGCAGCAGGCGGGTTATCCCACCACCAATGTCATCCCCTCTGCCAAAAATGGTAGCTTTGTCCCAGAAATTCGTCCCCATTGGGTGCTAAACTGGGCAGAAGTTCAAGAACGGCAGGATTTACCAGGGGTGGTACTGGTGGATTCGCGGGAACGGGAGCGCTATTTGGGCGATCGCGAACCTATCGATCCAGTTGCGGGACACATTCCCGGCGCAGTAAACTATCCTTGGCAAGAAGTGACGGACGCAGATGGATATCTCCAACCAGCCAACGTTCAGCGCGATCGCTGGTCTGATTTAACCTCAGCTGCCGAAATCGTCGTTTATTGCGGCTCCGGAGTCACGGCTTGCGTGAATCTGCTGTCTCTAGAAATGGCGGGAATTACCACCTCAAAGCTCTACGCGGGTAGCTGGAGCGATTGGTGTTCCTACCTTTGAACTCCTCACAGTGCCACTTTCTAAGCGGAAAGATATTGACCAATCCCAAAATAAGGTAAAGTTAAAAATAGAGTTTATTGAGATTTTATCTAAAGGTCGCCAGAAAACTGCCGTTAAGCTGACGCTGGGATGGGGTAGTATCAGAAATTCCTACCAGTGCTAACTTCCAGTTTCCTGAGTCCTAATTCTGGGATATAATGTTTTCCCTAGCAAACACAGATCAAATGGCAGAAATGCTAAAAATGCTCCGGTAAGAGTTATTATCAGCGAAATATTGCTATGTAAATCTTCCCAGAATAGGTTATTCTGAATGAATTCTTTTTGGCAAATATTATAGGTCTTAGTTCTATGGCTTACTTAATGAATCGGCTGTCTATCTTTGTAGACGGCAACAATATGTTCTACGCCCAGCAGAAAAATGGTTGGTTTTTCGATCCCCGGCGAGTATTGGAATACTTTAGAAAAGAACAGCAAGAAACCAACTTGATTAATGCCTTTTGGTACACCGGACTGAAAGACCCCCAAGACCAAAGAGGATTCCGAGACGCTCTCATTAGCCTGGGATATACCGTTCGCACCAAAATTCTCAAAGAATACTATGACGATAGTTCCGGGCGTTATTCCCAGAAAGCGAATTTAGATATCGAAATCGTTGTAGATATGTTTAATACAGTTGAACAATACGACCGAGTAGTGCTATTTAGTGGCGATGGCGACTTTGAAAGAGCCATTGAATTGCTAAGATCGAAAAATACCCATATTACTGTAGTTTCCACCGAAGGGATGATTGCGAGAGAACTGAGAAATGCCACAGATCGTTACATCGATCTGAATGACATTCGCCCCCATATTGAGAAAATGGACTATTAATCTCAGGGATAGCAATCAGCACCAGGTCAAATTTCCCTCAACCAAGTTGTTACCATGAAGACACAACCATCAACCGACCGGATCATTATTTTTGACACCACGCTCAGAGACGGGGAACAATGCCCTGGCGCAACCCTGAATGTCGATGAAAAACTAGCGATCGCTCGGCAACTGGCACGTCTAGGTGTAGATGTAATTGAGGCGGGGTTTGCCTATGCCAGTCCGGGAGATTTTGAAGCCGTCCAAAAGATTGCTCAGGCGGTTGGCACAGAAGATGGGCCAGTAATTTGTTCCTTGGCAAGGGCAATTCGAGCCGATATTAGTGCGGCAGCAGAAGCCTTGAAACCCGCTGCTAAAGGCCGAATTCACACCTTTATTTCCACTTCCGATATCCATTTGGAATATCAGTTGCGGAAGACTAGGGCGGAAGTATTGGCGATCGCCGAAGAAATGGTAGGATATGCCAAATCCTTCGTGACGGATGTGGAATTTTCGCCGATGGATGCGGCACGCTCCGATCCAGAATATTTGTATCAGGTATTGGAACGGGCGATCGCTGCCGGAGCCACCACCGTAAACATTCCCGACACCGTGGGTTACATGACTCCCTGCGAATTCGGGGGGTTAATTAAAGGGATTAAAGACCACGTTCCCAACATTGACCAAGCGATAATTTCCGTCCACGGACACAACGACCTCGGTTTAGCAGTGGCCAACTTCCTCGAAGCCGTCAAAAATGGGGCGCGGCAATTGGAATGTACCATTAACGGCATTGGCGAACGGGCGGGTAATGCCTCCCTAGAAGAATTGGTCATGGCCTTGCACGTCCGTCGGCAATATTTTAATCCCTTTGTGGGACGACCAGTAGCATCAGAAGCCCCCCTGACCAATATTGATACCCGGCAGATTTACAAAACCTCCCGATTGGTTTCCAACCTCACCGGAATGCTGGTACAACCCAATAAAGCCATTGTGGGGGCAAATGCCTTTGCCCACGAATCCGGCATTCACCAAGATGGGGTGCTGAAAAATAAGTTGACCTACGAAATTATGGATGCTCAATCCATCGGGTTAACGGACAATCAAATTGTTCTCGGCAAACATTCTGGTCGTCATGCCTTCGGTGCGCGGTTGAAAGAATTGGGCTTTGAACTCTCCGAAACCGAAGTGAATAAAGCCTTCTTGAAATTCAAAGACCTGGCAGATAAGAAAAAAGAAATCTCTGACTGGGATTTGGAAGCGATCGTCAACGACGAAATTCAACAAGCACCCGAAATATTTCGGTTAGAATTAGTCCAAGTTTCCTGCGGCAGTAATGCTCGCCCTACTGCCACCATTACCCTGATTTCACCCACAGGAGAAGAACTGACTGATGCCGCCATTGGTACGGGGCCAGTGGATGCCATTTATAAGGCGATTAACCGAGTGGTGAACGTTCCCAATCAGTTAATTGAATATTCTGTCCAATCCGTCACGGCGGGAATTGATGCCATTGGCGAAGTCACCATTCGCCTGCGGTACAATGACCGAATGTTTTCTGGTCATGCCGCCAATACCGATATCATTGTTGCGTCTGCCCAAGCCTATGTAAATGCCTTGAATCGATTGTATGCGGCACTGCAATCCTCTAGTTTCAACAATCAGCCTGTAGTTAACCAAACTACGACCATTAGTCCTTAGCTGTTCAAGTGCGTTGTCACCAATATGCGGATCATTGGGGATATTGCAGATCAAACCTTGTAGGGATGGGTTTACTCAGATATTTGATACCTACCGACAAATTATTTCAGCCCGCCCCTACAAGATTGATAAGTAGGCAGTCATAATTAAAGTGAAAAATCAAAATCAGTTTGTAGTTGGGCTTCAGCCCTAATCCGGAGGGCTAAAGCCCAACTACGAACTCTATTGATCGCTATTCCCAAAATTGTACAAAATAGTTTCTATGCAAGACGACACCCTAGAGAAAGAGAGAGTATTTCACGACCAATGGGCATCTACTATCGATGTAGAAGGAATTAAAGTTAGAGACTATTTTGAAGCTTGTACTGCCCCAGAAAATCGGTTTATTCTCCAACGTCTTGGCGATGTTACCGGAAAAAAGTTATTAGATTTAGGTTGTGGAGCGGGAGAAAATAGTGTTTATTTTGCCAAAAAAGGAGCCTTATGCGTGGCTTGCGATTATTCCCCCGGTATGGTACAAGTAGCCTTGCAATTAGCGGAAACTAATGGGGTGAAAATTTCTGGCAAGACTGGTAACGCTATGGATCTAGATTTTCCTGATAATTCCTTTGATATTGTCTATGTTGCCAATTTACTGCACCATTTACCAGATGCCAAAGCTTGTATCCGAGAAATGCACCGGGTACTAAAACCGGGAGGAAAAGCTTGTTTTTGGGAACCTTTAAAACACAATCCGATTATCAATGTTTATCGCCGGATTGCCACTAAGGTACGAACCGAAGACGAAGCTCCTTTAGACATTAATATGGTCAGATTCGTGAAATATAATTTTTCTAAAGTTGATTATGATACCTTCTGGTTGGCTAGTTTATGGATTTTCCTGCACTTCTATTTAATTGAAAGAGTCGATCCTAATCAAGAGCGGTATTGGAAAAAGATTATTATTGAACATCAACGATTAGCCCCAACATATCAACGGTTAGAGAAAATAGACGATTTATTGAAAAAAATCCCATTTTTAAAACGTTTTGCTTGGAATTTGGCAGTGGTAGCCACAAAGTAAATTTTCCCAATTTTAAAGATGCACCTAGAACAACCATTAGGTTCAGTAATTCAAGGTTCCCTCAGTCAAGGACTAGAAGTTCGATTGCATCCCGATGTTTCGGTGGAAGATATGCGGGTAGGAAAATTCCTGGTGGTAAAAGGGATTGCTGCGGACTTTTTTTGTATGCTGACTGATGTCACTTTGGGAACCTCCAGCGCTCGGATTATTGCTAACCCTCCCCATCCCGACGATGACTTTCTGCAAGCAGTATTGGCAGGCAGCGGAACCTATGGCACGATTAATTTAAGTCCGATGTTGATGCTGGCACGGGATAAGAATTCTGAGCGGCAACAACCCGCAGCCAAAAAAACTCCCAACTCCAAATTAGCCTCTTTTGAAGTGCAAAGCAGTGCTGATATAGAGTTAATGCCTGTGAAAACTATTCCCAGTCACTTTTCCCAGGTTTATGATGCCAGCGAAACTGACTTTCAGGCGGTATTTGGCAGAGAAGACGATCCCCGTCGCCGCAACTTTGCGATTGGTTTGCCGCTGGATATGGATGTGCCAATTTGTATAGATTTAGATCGGTTTATTGAACGTAGTAATGGGGTTTTTGGTAAATCGGGGACGGGGAAATCTTTTTTAACTAGATTGCTACTATCTGGAATCATTCGCAGTCAAGCTGCCGTGAATCTGATCTTTGATATGCACTCAGAATATGGCTGGGAAGCGGTGAGCGAAGGCAAACAATTTAGCACTGTGAAAGGTTTGCGGCAGTTGTTTCCCGGACAAGTGCAAATTTATACTCTTGACCCTGATTCTACCAGACGGCGGGGGGTAAGGGATGCCCAAGAACTTTATCTGAGTTACGATCAATTAGAAGTTGAAGATATTATGCTGGTGCGACAAGAATTAAACCTGTCGGAAGCCAGTTTAGAAAATGCCAATATTTTGCGAACCGAATTTGGCAAATCTTGGATTACCCAATTACTGGCGATGAGTAATGAAGATATCCAAATGTTTTGCGATGAAAAGCGGGGAAATAAGTCTTCGATTATGGCTTTGCAGCGGAAATTATTCCGGCTGGATGATTTAAAATATATGCGTTCTGCCAGTCCCCAAAATTATATCAGTCAAATTTTACAATCTTTGGAGGCGGGAAAGCACGTGGTAATTGAGTTTGGTTCCCAATCTAATATGCTTTCCTATATGTTGGCAACGAATGTGATTTCTCGCCGAATTCACCATTCCTATGTGCGGAAGGCAGAAACGTTTTTACAAACCAAAAATCCGCGCGATCGCCCCCGTCCCTTAGTGATTACAATTGAAGAAGCGCATCGATTTTTAGATCCGGCAACTGTGCGGCAAACTATTTTTGGGATCATTGCTCGCGAGATGCGAAAATACTTTGTGACCTTGTTAGTAGTAGATCAGCGTCCGTCTGGAATTGATAATGAAGTGATGTCCCAAATTGGGACTCGGATCACCGCTTTACTAAATGATGAAAAAGATATTGATGCGATTTTTACCGGGGTGTCTGGGGGGCAAAGTCTCCGTTCAGTTTTAGCCAAATTGGATTCCAAGCAACAAGCCTTAATTTTAGGTCATGCTGTGCCTATGCCTGTGGTAGTTCGCACTCGTCCCTATGATGAGACATTTTATAAGGAAATTGGTCATACTTCTTGGGAAGAACTTTCGGATGAGGAAGTATTTGCGGCGGCGGAGACAGCTAAAGCTGATTTAGGTTTTTAAAAACTGACTTTTCCTGGGAGATCTCCTGGTAGCACTGTCAAGTCAGCAATCTCATTGCGATTAAATTGTCTTTATTTTCAATATGTGACTTATAGTGTGCAAATATTTACTTATTAAGTGTGGAATAATCATTAATATTTCCCTAAACTCGGTAAAGTGGAACCAACAAATTATTTAGATATAAAACAGCGGTTTGGAAAAGCTATCAGACAGCGTAGAAGAGAAATGGATATGTCTCAGGAAGAAATTGAAGATTGTTAGATAGCTTTAGGAGGACTATCAATTGAATACTAAACTCACAGAATTTTTCGGGTTTCCTTTAGAAATAAAAGATGAAGATGCACAATACCATCGAAAAAATAGTTTTTGTCCGTTTGAGTCTGGTAATTTAGTTTGCCATAAAACTTTACAAAAAGAACGATCCGCACCAGTGGGAAGTTGTAGTGCCTATGACTACAATAAAAACTCTCCTTTATTGATTTGCCCAACTCGCTTTAAAGAGCGGAATAATGCTATTTTAAATGACATTGCAATGTTTTTCTGGGGAACCACAGAAAACATATTTTCCTTAGAACAGGAATTAAAACTGCAAACTCCTAATAGTCAAAATTTTGGTAATGTAGACAAGATTTTAGTAAAAGCTCAGAGGATAAATAATGAATTTGTTGTGGATGATTTTATAGCTATAGAATTTCAAACAGTTAATATTACTGGAACATTGGAAAATGAAATTATAGATGCTTTTGAAATAACTAAAATTCCTACCCCAAAGGGATTATCTAAAAATTCCAGATATACTCCCGGCTTTAATAAATATGACTCCATAAAAGCACTTTATGTTCAGCTACTAAGAAAACTTCAACCTTTAAAACACTGGAATAAAAAAACTGCAATAGTCATGCAAGACATTTTATATGACGATATGACTTCTAGATTTGGGGCTAACTTTACAGATCAAAGCAACCAGTTAATAACTTTTTTTGTTTACAATATCGATACACAAAGCAAACCACAATACTCTTTAGTGTTAACAAAAAAAGTCAGTGTAAGTTTTGAAGACATTATTAATGCAATTACTAATACACCTGTGCAGGAGTTGCCTGATTTGAAAATTATAACAGAAAAAATTGCTTCTAAATTACGCGAACAAAATAGCCTGAATCAATAATGTTTATTTCTTTTTAAGAATAACAATTTCCTCATTTAAATAGCGAATAGCTCCCGTACTACGCCTCACTCTAAGTAATTCTATACCTTCACAAGAATAACCAATTCTTTCACCTATTTCAGCTAAGAGTTTTCCTACTGGAACAAGAACTCCTTTGACTGATTGATCGCCAACTACCCATAAAGAAATTGCCCCAGGTTTTAAAATCTTAAAAGAGTTTTCCATTACCAAAAACATATCACCAAAGAATTCTCTAACCATACGTGGATAATTAAATCCCCAATTTTTATCAGAAAGACGAGAATTCATTTCAGAAGTTATTTTGATTATTTCTTGAAATTCGGATATATACTTTTCGTTATTTTTATTATTCCAAATAAGTTTTGTACTTCCACAAACCATATTCTTTTTTACAGCAAGAATGTCATTCATGGAGTTAGCAAAATCCCATAAATATAACTCTAGTCTTGTATGGGTTGTATATTCCAAGTCATTTGGATAAGGCGGCGAACAAATTAAAAAATCAACAGAATTTATAGGCAAAATTTGATCTATTTTTCTGCTATCACCACAAAATATACTAGACTTACCATAATCACAATTGTTTGTCGATAATAATTTTATATCTTTATAGACTTGAATTAGTTTTTGGCAAAAAAGATCGTAAAATGATTCTTTATTCTGATAAGGATAAAAACAAGTTCCTGGTGCTAACACTACATTTGAAGCATCGAATAATGCTTTCCCCATAATTATTTTTATTAAACTAGCAATTTTTTTATCTTTGATTTTACTAATTAAATATTTACTAAAAGCCGCTTCTTTTTGCAATCTTGGTCTTAACCAAGAATCCAATTCTTTTTGGGGCATTTTTTTCAGCCAATCATCCTCTATTTTTACTTGAGATTGAGATATTTTTTTGAAACCTTGAGTTAAAGATATAATTAAACTACATATTTGATAATGAAGCTTATCAATATCATAATCCCATGTTGTTTTAACTTCTGAAACAAGCTTCATTAAAGGATTTGCATCAACACCAATTGAATCGATTCCGTGCATCTTACAAGTTACTAATGTAGTACCACTGCCACAGAATGGATCTAATACAGTAGCTTCTCTTGAAATACCGTATATTTTGAGCTTTTCATGTATTAAAGATGGAGAAAAACCTTCTAAATATGGATACCATTCATGTACTAATTTATTTTGTTCAATTTCGCAGATATTATCTTTATCAAATAAATTAAGTTGCACATTATCGGACTTATTTAGTATTTTAATATAATCCGACTTTGGAGAAAAAATTTCTTCTTGTTGTCGATGTAAATAAATTTTGTCTAAAAAATCATTCGCATCAGGAGTTAAACGATAAAATTCTATTTCTGAAGAACGTTTTTCGATAATTACCACTTTTTTATTTGCTAAATTTTGAAGATTGTTTAACAATAGTTTGCTTATTGCTGAATAACCAAGCTTATCAGCAATATCTTTGATGTGTATTTGGCATTTATTTTGTTGTAAGCAATAAATAGATTCTACAATTTGACTTTGTAAGAATGGAAGCTTCATGTTCATTTTTTTTGTTTTATTTGGCATATTTTTATTTCAAATGCAACAATCTCACAGGTTTAAAAATAGCATACAATAAATATCTGATTTGGTCAATGGTAATTTTTTACAACTAATCAACCGGACATGATATCAGATGTCGCAACCCGCGCACTAACCGCCCAATCCCTTCAACAGCGGTTTCTGCTTGCAGTGCGCCATAGGCAACTCGCAAATAACAACCATTTTCCAAACCAAAAGTTGTGCCGGGAAGCACTGCTACTTGATATTCGCGAATCAGCTTTTCAACTAATACCATTGACTCCATTGGGGTATTAATTTTCAACATCAGAAAGAAAGCCCCCTCCGCTGGTGGTAAAGTACAAATATCGGAGATTTGTTGTAGTTCTTCTAGGGCAAATTGCCGCACTTGAGCGATCGCAGGTAGTTTTTCTTGACAATATTTGGCTCCGACTGTCAGCGCTCCCAGGGCAGCATATTGAGAAATAACTGGCGGACAAATCAAAATTGTATCTTGAATTTTATTGACTGCCTCAATTAGATGTTCGGGAATCACCATATAGCCAATTCGCCAACTAGCGAAACCGTAGGCTTTGGAAAGAGAAAATAGGGAAATGGTATAATCGCTATGGGGATCGTTTGTGCCGGGGGAAAAATGCCGCGCACCGTCGTAGGTGAAGTATTCATAAGCCTCATCGCTGATGTGATAAATCCCCCGCTGACGGCAAAGTTCATTGATGGCAAGTAGGGTTGGGGGAGGATAAATTACTCCAGTGGGGTTGTTGGGAGAAACAGTCACAATGGCTTTAGTTTTCTCCGTAATTGCTCCAGCAATCCTCTCTAGATCCAACTGATAATTTTCATCGGTGGGAACTAAAACCGGACGACAACTAGCGATCGCCACCGCCATTTCATGATTAAAATAGTAGGGAACTGGTAAAATTACCTCATCCCCCGGCTGAGTAATTGCCAATATTGCATTATTAAAGGCCATATTGCCGCCCGCCGTGACGACAATTTGACGGGGATCAACAGCAATACCATTTTCAGCTTGCAGTTTGGCAGCAATGAGCGATCGCAATTCTACAATCCCATGCACGGGTTGATATTTGTGGTTTTCGGCATGGGCTAGAAATTGGGAAATTTGCTCAAAAGCCGCCGTTGGGGGTGGATAATATACCACCCCTTGTCCGAGGGAAATTGTACCGGGAGATTGACGGATGAGTTCGCCAACTAAAGAAATAATTGATGACTGTACCGCCTGCATTCGAGAATCCATTAAATTTTCACTTCTTCCGCAAAGCTAGTTTTCCGCACAAAATAAAATGGTCCCGCCAACGCTCCCCAAAGATGTTCATCGGTTTCCGGATCTCGTCCGCGATCGTGGGCAATAAACCTTTCTTCGTCAATTTCAAAGGTACTATCTAAGTAAGTAGTTTTGCCCCGCCGCACCACCATACAAGCTTTGCCAGGTTCCACTGAACCTTTAAAACTATTACCAGTCCACTCCACAATCATATTGCAGCCCGGTAATTTTTCCAAATGTTCGGGGGTTAAGGCTGACAGCTTTTCCGGGTGACGCGAGCCATTGTAGAATTGCTCTTCTGACTTCACTTTATAGTTTTCAATTTCAATGCGATCGCCTACCTGAATAATGTTCAGCACCCGCACCCGATAGGGATCGTCCAGCATATAGTCATAGGCTTGTTCTACAAACAAACTTACCCCAGAGAGGAATTTCAAGGGTAGAGGGCGCATACCAACCCGCACATGGGCAAAGAAAGGGGGATTTTCCCAAGCTTGTTGTTGGTTACTGAAATCTGCTGCCATCCAGCGAACCAAAGTGCCAATATCTGTAGAATGAGTCATTATAGTTTCAAGTTGCGATTGATTGCTCTAGGGATTGGTTGCCTATTGCCATTCCTGGCAGAGCCTAATTCCTGTGAAGGCAAGACTGTAATTGTTTTATTTTTTCACAGAATCCCCAAAAAAAATCTAAGAACGCGATTATGATTACGCGGAATTCTTCCCTTAAGGCATTGACAAAATTCAATTTGGGTGATAATACGACTGTGAGAGCGATCGCCGCTACCAAGCCAGAAATTATCGCTGGCAATCCTCAACCTGCTGGCAATACTTTTCAGGCTAAACTTGGATTCAAGAAGCTTCTGGTTTGCAATACTGTTGCTAAGGCAGTTAAACTGCTCTTTAAGGAGCTAACGAGATCATCTTCCTAGGTTGAATTCAAAGTCCAAAAATGGCGATCGCTGATCCTACCCCCAGATCTATTTTCTTATGACCGACGTTCCAGTCTCCCGAATTCGCAATTTTTGTATCATTGCCCACATCGACCACGGCAAATCGACTCTGGCAGACCGACTGTTACAAAGTACCGGGGCGGTGGCAGAGCGAGAAATGAAAGAACAGTTTCTCGACAATATGGATCTGGAGCGGGAGCGCGGCATTACGATTAAGTTGCAAGCGGCGCGGATGAACTATACCGCCCAGGACGGTCAGGAATACGTCTTGAATTTGATTGACACTCCAGGCCACGTTGATTTCTCCTATGAGGTGTCCCGCAGTCTCCTAGCCTGCGAAGGGGCGCTGTTGGTGGTGGATGCCTCCCAAGGTGTGGAAGCGCAAACTCTGGCAAATGTCTATTTGGCGCTGGATAATAATTTGGAAATTATTCCGGTACTGAATAAGATTGACTTGCCGGGAGCAGAACCGGAGCGGGTAAAGCAGGAAATTGAAGATATTATTGGTCTAGATTGCAGTCAAGCAATTATGGCTTCGGCGAAGGAGGGGATTGGGATTCCGGAAATTCTGGAGTCGATTGTTCATCTAGTCCCTGCTCCGAAGGATACGTTGCAAGATCCCCTGCGAGCGCTGATTTTTGATAGTTATTATGACAGCTATCGGGGCGTGATTGTGTACTTCCGGGTGATGGATGGTACGGTGAAGAAGGGCGATCGCGTTCGCTTAATGGCTTCGGGCAAGCAGTACGAAATTGACGAATTAGGCATACTATCTCCCAATCAAGTCCAGGTAAATGAGTTACACGCGGGGGAAGTGGGTTATTTAGCAGCGGCAATTAAAGCTGTTGGCGATGCCAGAGTTGGCGATACGATTACCTTAGCATATGCTCCCGCCACCGAAGCTTTACCGGGATATGCTGAAGCTAAACCGATGGTATTTTGTGGATTATTCCCCATTGATGCCGATCAATATCCAGATTTGCGCGAAGCTTTAGAAAAGCTGAGATTAAACGATGCGTCGTTGAATTACGAACCTGAAACTTCCAGCGCGATGGGTTTTGGTTTCCGTTGCGGTTTTTTGGGTTTGCTGCACATGGAAATCGTCCAAGAACGATTGGAGCGGGAATACAATTTAGATTTGATTACCACGGCTCCATCGGTGGTTTATCGGGTGACAAAGATTAACGGCGAAGTAATTTTTGTGGATAATCCCAGTCACTTACCGGAACCAAATTATCGGGAAAAGTTGGAAGAACCCTACGTGAAGGTAGATATCATCACGCCAGAAACCTATGTAGGGGCATTGATGGAATTATGCCAAACTCGTCGGGGCGTGTTTAAGGATATGAAATATCTTGCCCAAGGGCGAACTACCCTAATTTACGAATTACCTTTGGCAGAAGTAGTCACGGACTTTTTCGATCAAATGAAGTCGCGGACGCGGGGTTATGCCAGCATGGAATATCAAGTGATTGAATATCGCGAAAATCCTCTGGTGAAGTTAGATATTTTAATCAACAACGATCCGGTGGATGCCCTATCTACGATTGTTCACCGAGATAAAGCCTATGCTGTCGGACGTTCTTTAACTGAAAAGTTAAAAGAATTGATTCCCCGCCATCAATTTAAAGTGCCAATCCAAGCCACAATTGGCAGCAAAGTTATTGCGAGCGAACATATTCCGGCTTTGCGAAAAGATGTCTTAGCCAAGTGCTATGGCGGTGACATCAGTCGGAAAAAGAAACTGTTGCAAAAGCAGGCTAAGGGGAAGAAGCGGATGAAGTCGGTGGGAACAGTGGATGTACCCCAAGAGGCATTTATGGCAGTGTTGCGATTAGATAAACAAAGTTAGGAGAATTCAAAATTCAAAATTCAAAATTCAAAAGATGAATTTTGCTATGTTTTTGAATTACTAATTTTGAATTTTGAATTCATCAAAACAACACCTATTTATTGCGATTTTGTTTCTTTTTTACTATGATGGCAGCAATGATTTTGATAATTTCTTGTGCTTCATTCAAAAGGGGGCGCAAACGGCTATCAGGAAATAGCTCAACTGCAATCAATAAGCGTAACCAATATCGGGTTTCTCTTGCTTCTTTTAGTGCTATTTCTAATTTGTGAATAAAGTCGGCTGTGCTTTGAGCAGCTTGGGATTCCTCCACATTAGCTCCAATGGATGTTCCTGAACGAATAAGTTGCTTGGCAAGGGTACGGCTTACTCCAGGATTTTCATCCAAAACCTTGCAGAGATTGACAACTCGAACTGCAAAATCAAACGTTCTGTCAGTAATTGGTATCACTTCATTCATTTTGAATTTTGAATTTTGAATTTTGAATTACTAGATGCGCTTATGGCGATTTTTTTTAGGTTATTCTTTTTTTTGTAGCCGCTTGATCTTTTGCTCGCGAATATGCTTATCTAGTCCAGCTTGGACTTCTTCTAATTGAAACCCAAATTCTTGCAAATCTAAAACCCCTTGATGGAGATTTTTCAACAAACGTTTTCTAGTTTCTTCGTTAGGAATGCGAGATGGTTCATTCATGATAAATTCCACTCCATTTTAATTTCTTGTATAGTATGTTCTAAAGCTGGGATTCTTGACTGACTCTGGCTTATGGCTTGATCAAGTAATTTTAGCATATCAGCAGGAGCATGGGGTTGAGCTTCGGCAATCCGCAGTCGAATGTTAGCCAACTGTGAATCTCACAATTGGCAAGGGAAGAAGTGGATGAAATCTCTAAAAACATTTGATGTACGCCGGGAGGCATTTATGGCAGTATTGCGGTTAGATAAACAAAGTTAGCCAAACAGGATGCGATCGCCTTTTCGATGCGCTATAGTCAAATAGATATCAATAGGCGATCCCTCTATGGCTGCAAAAAAGCGTCCGCAGAAAAGTCTAGCAACTCCATGGCAGAGTGATTTACTCAACAAGGCTAATTTAACAGAGGAGTTAAGGAGTTACAAGTCTTACAGTAAAAAGCTTCAGCTTGAACTGGAAAAAATTAATGCTGAGTTTGAAGAAAAACAAGGAGAAATTGAAAAAAAACAAGGAGAACTTGAAGAAAAACAAGCAGAAATAAAAAAACGATCAGAAAGTGAATCAATATTACAAAAAACCATTAAATTCTTAACAGGAGAACGAAATTCTCTAGGAGAATCTTGCGACTCACTCAAAAAATCCCGCGATTCGCTGCGCGGGAAGTTGGCAAACATGACAGCACAGCGTAATCGATTGTTAAAAGCTCAAAAACGCAATATTGAAAAGTTATTAGAGATCAAAGTGCAACTCGATCAAATACAGGAGGATTTCAATCAAGATATGGCTGAACTGGCAGATGCTTATAAACATACCCCCTTAGAAAGTCGGCATCTATTACCGCAGAAATTAAAAGACTTATTGGATAAAATAGAAGAGGATTATATTGATGAAAAGAAAGTCTGAACGAGAACAGAAATTTAAGCAAATTAAAACTACTCTTTTTGAGGCTGGAAAGGCTACTTTAGAAGCAGTTCAAGCGGGTGAAGAGATGTTTAGTGAGTCAGTATCAGCGATCGCGGAGGCGGTAGGAGTGGAAGTATCACTGAACTCTTTGCAAGGTGCGATCGCTCCTGAAGACATTGCCCCAGAAACAGTATCTATGCCTCCAAGTTCAATCTATGCGATCGCTTTGCAACAACAGGAGGAAGCTCAAGAAAAAGGAGATTTAGATGCTTATATTTCTGCCACTAAAAAGTTGCGATTATTAGAAAATCTGGAAGTTAAAAAGCTGGAAATAGAAGCTCGGAGTTTAGAGGCTCAAGTAAGAATTAACCATGCCAAGAAACAACTAGAGCAACCAGAAATTAGCCAACAGTCTCAGCAATGGACAGAACAAAATTTGAAAGCTAAATACAAAAGCTTGTCAGCAGTAAATAACTGGTTAGGAACAACAGTTAGGTCTTGGAAAGATGCCGTTGAGAAAGCTAATCAAAAATAGTTAAGCAAGTATCGAAAATCAGGAGATATTAATCATGAAACCGAAGAAATGTCCTAACTGTCAAGGCGAATTAACTACAAAACAAGTCGAAAAAATCCTTAAGGGTGGGGTACATACGGCTATTCTTCAAATTGAAGCAGAAGTCTGTTTAAATTGTGGCGAAAAGTTGTATAAACCTGATGTTGTCAGAGAATTTGCTCAGATTCGGGCAAAACTTAAAAATAGAGAAACAGAAGAAACCCCAGAATACCTAGCTTGGCTGGAAGAAACACGACTAAAAATCGAAGAAGGCTTACAAGCAGCAGCGCAAGGTGATGTTTTAGATGCAACTGAAGTGTTGGCTCAATTACGCAGTAAAGTGGCAGCAGCCAAAATAGCCTTGGCATGAGGTTTCTACGGATTACTATAACTGCTAGCCAGGATTTGGAGGCAATATTTTAATCTTTCTGAAAGCGGCGATGTTGTTGGAGTAATGCAGAAAACTGCTCGGCATCTACGTCTCCATATACTTGATCTTGAGTCTGATCGTCAACGCGCTCCATTAACGCCTGAAATGCTACTTGATCATTTCGATGCTCTAGAACATATTTTTTCAGTTCTCCCATTGTCATCTTTTGAAAATCAGACTTCATTGACAAACCTCCAATTTCCATTAGGGTAGATCTCAATCAAAATTTCTTCTCCTGTAATAATAATGGCATTCCCAGTTCTCTCATCGAAACGTACCAGATCCACCGAAAGGTACATTCCTGTGAGGTTCTGACATAGCTGGAAGGATCGAAACGCCTGTTGTGTTGTTGGCAAGTAGCTACCTCCTCTTCACATATTTTACTATACCCTATGAGTTCGGCTGAGATCTTTGCGTTCATACCATCACCACTTGTGCTAAAATTCCTAAAAGTATGTCAATTTGCTGAACGTAATACTCATCTAAATCAGGTGAAGTCGCTCTAAGCCATAAATTTAAAATTTTGAGCTTTGACGGGTTTTCTGCAAAACGATGCAAGTAGCTGAAATATCTCTGAACAGCCATAAACTATATCTGAGCGAATCTAGCCATCGCAAGGGTTGATAAATTGGTAAGAGCAGCCGGATTATCATTGCCATTAAATAGAGCAGGGGGGGAACAGAAGTTGCTTTGATTAGCTTTCCCCCAGAAACAATCTCTCCCCGAACAATTTCTAAGTCTGGAAAAAGTTGACTCAATTGATCTATATTCGGACGAAACATGGTATCAATGGGATCGCGATGAAAGGGAAATGCGTAGGGAACTGTGACAAATAGATACCCATCAATGGGGATAATGGAGCTAATGTTTTGACAAAGTTCTTCTTTGTTTAAGAGATGTTCCAGTAAGTTAGAACATAAAACCGATTTAATTTTCATGGTTGCCAGTTTGTCTAGAAAGGCGCGATCGCTTAAATCTCCAATTAGATCGACTCCCAAATCATTTTTGAGATCGGTATGAATTACTGAATAGCCTTTTTCTCTGGCTGGTTTGAATAAAAGTTGATCTATCCAAGGTTGTTCTTGTTCTCGAAACTCTTGGCTGGAACTACCAATATTTAGTAAAGGAAATACTCCGGCTGCATTTAGGGAATAGATATTATTTGCTAGCCAAGTTGCTTCTTCTCGTAACATAAAAAACTCAATGTCAATTTTTGGTAATTATAAACTAATACGGTTCAGTTAGTAGGTGGTCATAAATGAAAGAACGCAAAGGTTCGTAGTTGGGCTTGAGCCTCAATCCGGATTAGGGCTAAAGCCCAACTACGAACTTAGTTAACTGAACTGTATTGAATTATAAACCAATACGGTTCAGTTAGTAGGTGGTCACAAATAAAAGAACGCAAAGGTTCGTAGTTGGGCTTTAGCCCTCTCCGGATTGAGGCTGAAGCCCAACTACGAACTTAGTTAACTGAACTGTATTGAATTATAAACTAATTTGGTAATAGGCTAAAGGCTTTTCGCCAGTTTCTAATAACCAGCGAGCATCTGGTTGCCACCTGCCATTTATTTCGGCTCGGCGGCGGGTATAAACAGTGACTTGGTTGCGAACAATTTTTAGTAAGTTGTATTGGTAAGGATGATTGGGTATTGATTCGGGGAGGGGAGCGCCAAAAGTTCCAGCCGCAATGATTTTTAATGGGCGATCGCCTGCGATAATTTCATAATTATCACCCCTATTTTCAGCTTGGCGAAGATCTCCATGTAAGGCGAGACGAAAGCCTGCTTTAGCTAGTTTTTCGGCGAACCCATCATCTTTGATGTCTGCCAATGAATGATGGCAAACGGCGATTTTTAAACATTTTTGATAAACTTGGCGATGGCGGCTAATTTCTAATAAGGCATTGGTGACGGCGTTGGGATGGATGCTAGCGCGAGTTTGGTAATGATGATCGATTTGCCAAGCCGAATTGAAACTAACTATTAATAGGTTGTGTTCGGGAAAGTGGTGGAGAGTGGCTTGGCGATCGCTCTCTAAGGGATAGGGAATTTTGCGGACGTTGGTGTAAAATTCATAAAAGTGCTGAAAGCGCAATTGATATTTATCCTCGTCCCGAACTTCAATGATGTTACCTTGGTCAATGTAGCGCCCTTCATCTAATCTGGCTAAATAATCCTTGCGGCGGTATAAACTATAGGCATCTTCTGATAGCTGCCAATTGAGATCGCGATCGCCGGGAACGATAACCAGTTGTTCTGGACGTAGTTTAAACTCTTGCCGCAAACTGTCAATAAAAACTTGGGCGGCGGCATATTCTTCGGGAACTGAATTTTGAGCAATGTTGCCGGAAATAATCAAAGCATCCAGCCGCGAACAATCTAATTCTTGACACAAGTCTTCTGCCAGTTGATGATACCAATTTTGAGCATCAGCTAGCGTCCCAAAGTGGAGATCGGAAAGGTGGAGAATCTGCATCAGTGCCGACTTTAATATTCAATTCCTGGTTGCGCTTTCACCCCTTGTTCGCGGAAAGGATGTTTAATTAATGTCATTTCGGTAACTAAATCGGCTTGCTCAATTAGTTCTGCTGGCGCACCTCTCCCGGTGAGAATAATATGGGAGTTGGCGGGTTTTTCGGCTAAACCTGCGATGACTGTAGCTACGGATAAGTAACCGAGTTTCAGGGCTACATTGATTTCATCTAATAATACTAATTTAAATTCCGGGTTGCGAATATAAATTAGGGCTTGTTCCCAAGCAGCAACAGCTTTTTCGATATCGCGATCGCGGTTTTGAGTTTCCCAAGTGAAGCCTTCCCCCATAGCCTGAAATTCTAACTGATCTTGCCACTGTTCCAACACGGCTTTTTCGGCAGGTTCCCAGGCTCCTTTGATAAACTGGACAATGGCGACGCGGTAGCCATGACCAAGCGATCGCATTACCATACCTAAAGCAGCGGTAGTTTTACCTTTACCGTTGCCCGTATTGACGATAATTAAACCTTTTTCGCTAATGGATTTGGCGATGCGCTGTTCTTGAACCTCTTTGCGGCGCTGCATTTTCCGCTGATACTGTTCGGTAGTCAATCCAGTGCTGTCGGCAGTTTCTAGATTGCCCTCAGTGGTAGTGTTGGTTAGCATAGAGTTTTTAAAAATGGTAATTTATTATCGCACAGTTGGGATATTTATGCTTTTTGCGGGTGTTCGTGCTAAAAAATATGATATGCGAACATTAAAATATGGTGGTATTTTCTGACTATGAAGGCTCATTTAGCTCCTAGCTCTGAAGTTATCTTAAGTGGTTGGCACAAATATGCCAATTTGCAATTGCAAGAGCGTCAGCTTGAAGTTGCTGCGGCTCTAGATCGTCGGGGAGTGTTCAAGAGTCAGATTAAATCTTTAGCTGAGGCTTATACGATTAATTTTCAAGTCGATCCCCGCATTTCTTTAAAACCAATTAATCGGCAAGTTTGCGCTCAAATTGCTGCCGCTGGAGAATTTATCGCCAATTTTCATGTCAGCGTTTTAGGGCAGGATGTGGGAGCTTTTCAGTTAAGGGAGGTGGAAATTCGGATTACGCGGGGTTGGCAAAAGTTATTTTTATTTGATAGCGGTAAATTGTTGATTTGTTTGCCGGATGGTTGGGGAATGCCGTTTTTCTTTCGAGGGTTGAGTTATCTGGAAATGAAGCGGCTTTGGCAGCAAGGGAATCCGATTTTTCCAGGTTTAAAAGCGAAGGTTCTCTGGCAATTGATTAATCCGATTGGATATTTTCGCTCGAATTTGCGCTCCAGTCTGCGGTTAGCGGCAGAACAGCAAGTTTTGGTGGTGGATAGGATTTTGACTCGGTTTGGGTTGAAGTCTCCAGGGGAAAGTTTACCATCTATATCGGATTTTAAAGGGGCGGCGATCGCTTATTTGCGTTCGACTAAAGCTAATGAATTAGGACTTAATTTAGATTTGCTATTGCGAGAGCGGAGCGAGACAGATGTCGCGCAATTGCTGGCTTTGTTTCAGAAGTATTTAGCCGATCCTCAGCAAATGGAGGCGTTAATTGCAGCGGGTAGTTTAAGTTTGCAAGCGGAAATTATGCAGGAGCGATCGCAGGTGGATATCAAGATGTGGGGATTTGTAAATGTAGGCAATTATCACCGGATTGATGTGGCGGTAAGTTTAAGTGGGGGCTATTTGAGTAAATATATTCAGGTGTTACCAAGGGAGGTGCAAGTAAAGGCGCTGCAAGTTGGTTTGGTGAATGTTTATACGATTGATGATATTACGGTGAGGCCAAATTTGCACAGGGCGATCGCGATTAATTGGGAGGCGGCGGCTTTGGAGCGAGCTTTGGAAGAATTGGATGGGGTAAAGTAGGGTTTTTGGTGGGGCTTAAGGGTAGGCTGTTGACTTTGTGAGTTTTTCTGCGATATTGTTCATACACAGGACTTACGCAGACCCTCTACATATAGTGTTTTGTAGGGGCAATCCCCCCGTGGTTGCCCTATTCCTAGGATAATTGCGTAAGTCCTGATGCAATAACTACGTCAGCAGAATGCGCCTAAATCATTGACACAAATCTGTATCTAGTAGGGTGCTTATAGCCTTCGGTATGGCTATACGTACCCTACTACTCAGAAACTGCATGAACAGAAAACTCCTAAAAAGGCACAAAGTCAACAGCCTAGTTTAAGGTTTTTTTTACGCAAACGAAGGACAATTTTCTTTACCCTTTTTTGGATTGCTCTTCAGATTGGTGACGGGCTGCTGCTGCTATTGATTCCAAAGCATCGGCCAATCCGTCAAGATCGCTGTTGTAGCCACCAGCAAACCAAGTAGCTAGCATTCTGGCAAACTGGACTTTAATTTCTGGGGTAACTTTCATAACTAGACCTCTTAACTAACTGTAAGAAACTCTCTTTCAATACGTTTCAATGCCATTAAATATCTGCACAAGTTCCGCGTTGTAGTATTGAGTTTCAATCCCTAATAGGGATTAAGGTTTTTTGCGAGGGTAGAATCAAAAGATGAATTGATTAAATCGGATCGTTTCAATCCCTAATAGGGATTAAGGTTTTTTGCGAGCCTTTCCAGATGGCTATTACCATCTGCTCTGTGATGTTTCAATCCCTAATAGGGATTAAGGTTTTTTGCGAGCACCGAACTATAAGCGTTCATTGAAGTCTTTCAAAGTTTCAATCCCTAATAGGGATTAAGGTTTTTTGCGAGGCTAGAAGCCTGCAAAACCGACTGTATTTAGTTTTCAAGGTTCAATTTCGCCGATTAATTTAATATTAGCATCACAGCCATTGCTTGGCAAGCCCCTAAATCAAATTAAAAAACCAAAAGCCAGTTCCCATCAAGATTGTAGAACTTGCGCGGATCGATTGGGAGAGGAAAAACTGCCAAACCTATATACAATCAGAGTTATAGGCTCAAAATTCTAGCCGCCTGTTTCTACACCTACCCATCCGCGCTTCTAGGCAAAAAACACCGTCGAGTCCAAAGGCTGCGTGCCGCCCAACCGTTCAATTTTACCTTGGCAGCAGGCACAAAGGAAATAAAACCGAATGCTGTCTTCATCTTTAATCAACTTGCTCAGGCGCGATCGCAGTTTGGCATACTGAGTATCATTCAGTTCGCACTCAAAGATACTGTACTGCACCCATTGTCCATAGGACTTGAGAATTTTATGAATTTTGGTGCGGCGTTTATCTTCCGAAACATCATAGGAAATTGTCACAAACATATAGCCTCTAAATCATTTTTGGTTGTAGGGGCAATCCCCCCGTGGTTGCCCCTATTACTCATTTCAAAACCAGAGGGGGATATTTTTCAATCTCTCCCATCAGGTATTTGGCTAAGAATCGAGCTTGAATTTCAAAAGCTTCTTGATAAGTACATTGTCGCCCCAAAACTGGATGCTTGAATTTGGATTGTTTCTTTTGTTCGTAAAGACGCAAAAAGGTTTTTAAACCCTCTTGCGTGAGAGAAACTGCCCCGCTGAGAGGTTCGGTAGTAAAATCAGAAAGAAGGAGCGATCGCTTATTAATTGCCTGCAATACTACCGCATCTGCCACTAAAGGTCGAAATTCTTCCATTAAGTCTAGCGCCAAGGAAGGACGACCATAACGTTGCACGTGCAAATAGCCTAAATAGGGATCGAAACCCACTATATTTACTGCCCCTTGAACATCATGGCGCAACAAAGCATAACTGAAACTTAAAAGGGCATTTACCGGATCGGTGGGAGGACGACGATTTCTAGTGGAAAATTGAAAATCGGCACAGCGAATTAATTGATTAAAACAACCAAAATAGGCCGCGCTGCCAGCCCCTTCTAATCCTCGCAATTGGTCAATTTTAGCAGTTTGGTCAATGGGAGCGATCGCCTGTTCCAATCGCTGAATTCCCCCTCGTAAATCCCCTTCTACGCCTTCTCTCTCCCGCCGCAACAAGGCATTGCGATAATTTTTCAATTTGCCGCGTACAAACCCCCGCACCGCATTTACCGCCCGTTCTGATTCCCCCTCCGCTTGCCATTGAGCCGCTCGCACAAAGATATTTTTAGTTAATTCCGGTTCCAAGCGTCCTAAATAGCGTCCAGTATTAGTCAAAAAACTCAGGGGAATATGCCTTTCCAAAAGTTCAATTATCGCGGCTGGAGAAACCGTTGCCCTGCCCAAAATCACCACCCCATCAACTTTAATTAAAGGCACATCCAGCAAAGTTTGTTTTTGCGCCTTCACATTCAAACGTTCGTCCACCTTACCAATAAATGCGTCTTCCTGAGTCACATAAACAGTTCCCATGATTAATTCTCCTCTTGGTAGCGACTAACTTTAGCTGAAGCTTGGGGCAAACATTGCGCCAACAAACTGCATCCCTGACAGCGTTTGGAGTAAACTGCCGTCGGAGGTTTGCCCGTAGCAAATAGCTCTAAGACAGATTGAATAACTGCGATCGCCTCTGCTCTTAATTGCGGCGAAATTTCGACTAATTGACGTTGATGAGATTGAGCATAATAAACATAACCTTCCGCAATAGTTTTGCCTGTCATTTCCTCCAAACACAAAGCTTGAGCGCACACTTGCAATTCATCGTTATCCCATTCTCCCCGTCTTCCCCGCTTATATTCCACCGGATAAAATTCCCCATTTGCCAACTCAATTAAATCTGACTTGCCAATTAGCTGATATCGTTCCGACTTCAACCAAATTGCCCTTACCTGCCAAGTTTCTTCCCGGTTGTCTGCGCCTAAAGTATGGACGCGATCGTGCAAAGTCGTCCCTTCAATGGTATATTGATTATCAGTAAACTCTCCCGCACAAAACATCCGCCAACAGCGATGGGGACAGTAAGAGTATTGATTCAAAGCCGCAATGGGAATATAGTCAATTTCACTCATATTTACCTCTTGCTAATTAACTGGATCAAACATTAACAGGACTTACGCAGTTGCTCCGCATATAGCGTTTATGGTGCGTTACGCTGCGCTAACACACCCTACTA
>CAKZHE010000303.1 GCA_936920195.1 uncultured cyanobacterium
GGCAGAGCCTCTCAATGGGCATTCCCAGGCAGAGCCTGGGAACGAGTAAACAGATCAGAAACTGCATGAACAGAAAATTCCTAAAAAGGTACAAAGTCAACAGTCTAGGCTCTGCCTCGCTTGGTTATTATTCTAGGCAGAGCCTCTCAATGGGCATTCCCAGGCAGAGCGTGGGAACGAGTAAAGAGTAGATGGTGGGCGAATTCCACCAAATCCCCAACTCCCCAACTCCCCAACTCCCTATCTCCCTATCTCCCTATCTCCCCATCTCCCCATCTCCCCATCTCCCCATCACTTTTCTACCAAGAGCCAACCACCAGCGGAATTCAGCCTTCCCCAGACAACCATTGGCTGTTCGTCGGCGCATTGTTGCCATTGCTGGTTGACTTCTGGGCGCAAGGTCACTAGCGCCCAACTAGATTTTTCTCCCTCCGAAGGTTGATGGAGAGTGAAGGTATAACTCTCGGGACTGCGGCGGTAGAAAGTCCCAGCAAAGGGTTGTAAATTACTTTTGGCTAGAGTTTTTGAAGTGGCGACCGTATTACCATTTAAAGGATAGGCGGCTGGATTGTCCAAATAGTAATGCTGCCAATACAGCCAGTCGGGAGAGTCAGGGGGTAAGTCAAATAGGGGAATGACGGCGGCGGGAGATTGCTTGTCTTCTAACAGCGCTGTTTGCAACTTCCTAATTGGTAAATTTCTGGGCAGACAACCCTGCTGAATGCAGAGTGCCGCCGCCATCCCTGCCGCTTGCCCAATTCCCATTACGGCTGGTTGCAAGCGGGTAGCACCATTGGCAATGTGGGAAACGGAAATATTTTTTTCGCAAACCAATAAACCATCGATTTCAGCGGGAACTAGACAAGTATAAGGAAAAGCAAAGGGTGTTCCCGTCCAGCGTCCTCCCCAGCGGATAGACTTAGGTTGCACTTGAAAATTACCTTTGGGATAATGATGGTCGTTAGGATAGTTACCAATGGCGATCGCATTTACTTTCCCCTCCTCATCCACAGGCAAAGCTGCCACGCTACCATTAGGCTGCGGTAAGATATCCTGTTCGCGAATAGTTGAGAGTCCAATTAGGCGACGACTTTCCCGATAATAGGGATGGAGGGCAAAGGAAGTCGTATTTAAAGAGTTGGTAAAGTTGTTGTGACTGGCAGCGGGAAAAATATTCTCGGCTAAACCATAGCGTCTGCCTAATTGAGTTTGTATAAAATGGGCAAAACCCTGGGAATGCCAAAAAGCCTCTTGCAGAAATTCCTGTCTAGCCGTTTCCGAGGCAATTAATCTATCTGTACCTTCCCCATAGTCATTTCCCTGAATAGGCCAATTAATCATAAACCGATTTTCTGGCAACCTGCCATAGTTGAGAAACTTCTCCGCACCGTGATTTTCCCAAGCTCCGGCATACTGGCTGGCATCATAATTGGGCGGCGGGGGAATTTCCGGGGCGGTTTCCAGGCCAAAATCCTCCATAATCAATACCCAAGTAGGAGCTTGGACGGGATATTGGCGAGTGAAATCATTGGCAGCAATGGGAGCGCTAGGTTCATGGAATTGGGATTGCCATTCCCAACCCCAGCGATAAGGTACTGCTCCCAAAGCCAATAAATCTCCTAATTCCGTGCCATCAATAGTGATTTCTGCCTGCACTGTCAAATCATCAAAGCGCACCCCCAGAATTTTATTGCCCTCTTTCAACACTTCCACAGGAACTTTTCCGACAATCCACTGTAAGTTAGGCAACTGCTCAACCCAATCGGCAAAAATTTGGGCAGCTATCCGAACATCATAAGTAAAAAAGCTCACCCAAGCATGGTCTAAACCACCTGGTTGTCGTTGTTGCAATTCTTGCAGAAATGCGCCCCAAAGTCCTGTTTGCCAAGCCGCTAATTCATTCCCATCGGGAGCCGACACACCCGCACTGGTGAGCATTCCTCCCAACCAAGAAAATTCGCTGACTAAGATAGTTTTGGCTCCTTGGCGAGCCGCCTGAATTGCGGCGGCTGTGCCTCCCGTGCCACCACCCACAACTAAAACATCAGCTGTAACTATTTGATTAACCATGTCTGAACTAACCTAAATTGATTAAGAGCATCCTAGAACCACAACTTAGCAAAATTTGGAAAAAAATATCTACTTTTTGAGTTTTTCGGATATTTCGTTTATCATTATATGTGAACGCACTAACTGTCTTTGAAGCAAATCACTATGTCAAAGGATAATCGGCTGATCTCTACAGCCATCCAAAACTCTGAAATAAGTACGCAAGAAGCGGCTGATATTTTAAATGTATCGCATCCTTTTCTGATGAAGTTATTGGAACAGGGTGAGATTTCACATATCAAAGTAGGAAACCATCATCGCATTTGTTATCAAGATTTAATCCAGTACAAAGAACAACGAGATATTGAAAGAAAGCAAGGATTACGGGAATTGACTCAGTTTCTGCAAGATGAAGGCTTTTATGAAGCATGAATATTAGACGACAGTCTCTGAAATGCTAGTTTTACCTGTTTTGCTAGATTCCTGCGTTATTTTACCTATGCCTTTGTGTGACACTCTAATGCGTGCTGCTGAGGCAGGTCTTTATCGCGTTCATTTTTCTCAAAAGATTTTGGATGATGCTACTGACAATCTTGTTAAACAAGGGAAAATGACGAATGATAAAGCACTGTATTTCCAAAGAATGCTGAATAAATATTTTCCTGAAGCAATGGTGGATGTTCCACAACAATTAATTGATGCTATGACGAACCATCCCCGAGATCGCCATGTTCTGGCTGCTGCTATAGTTGCGAAGGCAGAAGTGATTGTCACAGAAAATCTCAAGGATTTTCCTGCTCAAGACCTAGAAGTTTGGGGAATTAGAGCTTGGCATCAAGATATTTTTTTGACTTACCTCGACGAAATGTTTCCTGATAAAATGCTCCAAATAATTCGGGAACAGGCGATGGCTTTATCCAGACCTCCATCTACTGTTACAGAATTACTTGATAAATTAGAAAAACATAACAGCGTACCAAATTTTGCCAGTGCAATTCGCGATAAGATGCACGGGAGGGAATTTTAAGTTTGTCAGAATCAGGAAGTTGGATAAGTCCTGGTAGCGACCTGACGGTTTAAAATTGATTTGTTGATGAAATAGTGCGATCGCTCAAAAGGGAGCCAAATTACAAATATGAAAGCACAAGTGTTTAGGGGTGTGAACCAATTATCCTACGAAGAGGTTCCCATACCAGAAATTGCCCCAGATGAGGTGTTGGTACAGGTGCGGGTAGTGGGGTTGTGCCAGTCGGATATCAAAAAAATTCGCTATCCATTGTATGAACCACCGCGCATTTTTGGACATGAAACCGCAGGTGCGATCGCATCTATTGGCTCGGATGTTCAGGGATGGCAAGTAGGACAACGGGTGGTGGTGATGCACCATATTCCCTGTATGCACTGCGGCTACTGTCTGAATGATAATTTTTCCATGTGCGATGTCTATAAAAATGTTACCACCACAGCGGGTTTTGCGCCCAGCGGCGGTGGGTTTGCAGATTACGTTAAAGTTCCAGGACATATTGTCCGCAATGGCGGGTTAATTCCCATTCCTGACGATGTTACCTTTGAGCAGGCAAGTTTTGTGGAGCCGACAAACTGTTGTTTGAAGGCGGTGAAAAAAGCCCAAATTGCTCCCGGACAAACGGTATTAGTGACCGGGGCTGGCCCAATTGGGTTAATGTTTATTATGCTGGTGAAGTATTTTGGCGGCAAAGCGATCGCCACTGATTTGTTACCTTCTAGGGTGGAAAAGGCGTTGAGTGTTGGTGCAGAAGCAGCCTTTGATGCTCGCGATCGCGATTTACCAGCTAAAATTAAAGCTCTCACCAATGGGATGGGCGTTGATGTGACTTTACTGGCAGTTCCCAGCGATAAGGCATTTTTTCAAGCTTTGGATTGCACTCGCAAAGGTGGCAAAATCCTCTTTTTTGCCGAGTTTCCCGATGAATTAGAAATTCCCATCAATCCCAATGTTCTCTATCGGCGGGAAATTGATTTGATGGGCAGTTACAGTTCTTCCTATCGAGTGCAGGCATTGTCAGCAGATATTGTCTTTAATCATCGCATTGATGTGGATGCCTTGATTAGCGATCGCTATCCCTTGGGAGATTTAGCCGCCGCCGTCGAGCAAGCCGTAGCACCAACTCCAGAAACCTACAAAATTCTGCTTTATCCCTAGATATTCAATTCATACATAGCGCATCTATCCTAGAATGTTAGGTTATCCCAGTAGAGACGTTCCGGTGGAACGTCTCCGATAGATCTGTCAACCCAGCAAATTAGACTAGATTTGATCAAAAAAACAACGAAATTCTGTCATTCTGTTGGCGAAGCGCCTGATAGGGGGCAAATGTTATGTTGGCTATTTCAGGGTATGAAATTGTTGAAACCATCCAAGATGGAATTAATAAAGTTATTTATCGCGGAATTAGGGAAGCCGATCGAAAGCTAGTCATTTTAAAAGTTCTCAAAGCTGAAAATCCTACAGTTGAACAAATTAGTCGGTTAAAACACGAATATAAAATTATTGCTAATCTGGATTTAGAAGGAATTGTTAAAGTTTACAGTCTGGAGAGCAGTGAAAATTATACAGCTTTAGTTTTAGAAGATTTTGGGGGCGAATCGCTAAAAAAATTGCTGAATCGGCAAAAGTTGAATTTAACTACTTTTCTCAGCATTAGCATTCAACTAGCACAAGCTTTGGCGGGGTTGCACCAAAACCAGATCGTTCACAAAGATATTAAACCTGCCAATATTATTATTAATCCGGAAACGGGACAAATTAAAATTACCGATTTTAGCATTGCTTCTCAGCTGAACAAAGAAAATGCTCAGATTAATAATCCTAACCAAATCGAGGGAACCCTGGCATATATGTCGCCGGAGCAAACAGGGAGAATGAATCGGGCAATTGATTATCATACGGATTTTTATTCTCTTGGTGTGACTTTTTATGAAATGTTGACTGGAGAAGTCCCGTACAAAAGCAACGATCTTTTGGAATTGGTACATTGCCATATTGCTAGACAGCCGATTCCTTTGCAAGAACTTAATCCGGTAATTCCGGATGCGATCGCTGCTATAGTAATGAAGTTATTAGCCAAGAATGCCGAAGACAGATATCATAGTGGTTTAGGTTTAAAAGCTGATTTAGAAACTTGTTTAACTCAATGGCAAAATCAGGGTGCGATTGGGCAAAGCCCAGCGCTAAAAGCGATCGCTAATTTTATTCCTGGACAATTAGATCGTTCTGGGCAACTATTAATTCCCCAAAAACTCTATGGCAGAGAAATAGAAATTCAGCAATTAATGGCAGCTTTCGATCGCATTAGTCAGGGAAAAAGCGAAATTGTCTTAGTTTCTGGTTTTTCTGGCATTGGCAAATCATCTTTAGTCAATGAAGTTCACAAACCAATTGTGCGGCAACGGGGATATTTCATCAGCGGCAAATTCGATCAATTCAAGCGCAATATCCCTTATTCTGCCTTGGCACAAGCTTTTTCAGAATTGATTCGGCAGCTATTAACGGAAAGTCAGGCAAAAATTGCCAGTTGGAAAGAACAGATTTTACAAGCAGTCGGAAATAATGGTCAAATTATCATTGATATAATTCCCGAAGTAGAACTAATTATTGGCACTCAACCAGCCGTACCAAAACTGGGAACAACGGAATCTCAAAACCGCTTCAATCAAGTTTTTCAAGAGTTTGTTCGTACCTTCACAAAAGCTAGTCATCCCCTAGTATTATTTGTAGATGACTTACAATGGTCAGATCCGGCTTCTTTGCAATTGATTAAGTTGTTAATTATTGACTCAGACAGCTATTATTTATTATTTTTAGGTGCTTATCGGGATAATGAAGTTAATGACGCTCATCCCCTAATTCAAGCCTTAGAAGCAGTCACGCAGGCAGGGGTAGTCATCAATAATATTGTTTTACCTCCGTTCCAATTAAGTCATGTTCAGGAACTAATTGGAGATACGCTAAATGAAGCGGAAAATTACCAAGATTTAGCGGCGCTGTTATTTCAACACACCCAAGGTAATGCTTTTTTCTTAACCCAGTTGCTGAAAACTCTCCATCAAGAGCAATTCTTGAAATATAATTTTGAGCAATGTCAGTGGCAGTGGGAAATTGCCCAAATTGAATCTGTGGGGATTGCCGATATTAACGTTGTGGAGTTAGTCGCAGGGAATATTCAAAAATTACCCCAGGCTACTCAAAAAGTATTGAAATTAGCCGCTTGTATTGGCGATCGCTTTAATTTGGAAGTCCTAGCAATTGTCAATGAAACCTCTTTATCTGAAACTTCTGAAGCTTTATGGATAGCGTTACAAGTAGGTTTGATTTTACCATTAAACAATGAATATAAAATTCCTTTAAATTTCACCCAACAGGAAATGGAATTCTTCAAAATCGATCGTTCGAGAATTATTTACAAATTTTTACACGATCGGGTGCAACAAGCTGCCTATTCCTTGATTCCAGAGGAACAGAAAAAAGTAACGCATCTAAAAATTGGGCAATTGTTGCTGGAAAAGATAACTGAAGATGATTTGACTGAAAATATTTTTGATGTTGTCAATCAATTAAATATTGGCGCTAATGTAATTATCTATGAATCAGAGAAAAAAAGGTTGGCTGAACTCAATTTAATGGCAGGAAGAAAAGCCAAATTAGCCACCGCTTACGAAGCTGCTGCTAAATACCTGAACGTGGCTTTGGCAGTGCTGCCAGAACCCAGTTGGCAAAGTCAATATGAACTGACGCGAGACGTTTATCTAGAGGCATTGGAAGTAGAATATATTAATGCCAATTTTGAGCGATCGCAACAATTATCTGAGATCTTTTTAAAAAATACTAAAACCCTATTAGAAAGAATCAAAGTCTACGAACAACAAATTTTATTCTACTTTGCTCAAAATCAAATTCAAAAATCCCTAGATACCGCCTTAACCGTTTTAAAACTGCTGGGAATTTCCTTACCTAAAAATCCCAGGAAATTCCATATTATTGCTGGGTTAATTCGGGCTAAATTAGCCCTCGGCACTAAGCAAATTGAAGATTTAGCGCGCCTGCCCAAAATGACAGCACCGGATAAACTTGCTGCCATCAAAATATTACTTAATGTAGTTCCTACCGCTACCAATCTCAAACCTGTTCTGTTTCCCATCATTGTCTTTAAAATGATCGAGCTTTCTATTAAATATGGTAATTCTCCCTTGTCTCCTCATATCTATGGATCTTATGGAATGCTTTTGTGTGGAGGTTTAGAAGATATTGATTCTGGGTATCAATTTGGACAATTATCGTTGAGATTGTTGGAAGAATTTAAAGCTAAAGATCTCAAAGCAAAAATATATTTTTACTTTAATAGTTTTATCAAACACTGGAAACGACATCTTGCGGAAACCAAGGAATATTTCCTGGAGGGATTGCAAAGTGCAATTGAAACTGGCGATCTAGAATATATTGGCTATAATGCCATGGTATATTGTATAGTTATATTTTGGACTGGTGAAAATTTAGAATATGTGGCGCAGCAAAACAATAAATATTTGGAAATTATTTTAAAATATAAACAAGAGGTTTCGGCTGATTTCTTAAGAATCCAAAGTCAATTTGTATTGAATTTAATGGGCGATAGTGAGGAGAAATATAATTTAATTGGCGAAAAATTTAATGAGAAAGAGAAATTAGTTTTTCTTCAAGAAGCTAATAATAATACTCTTCTTGCTTCCATTTATATTGTCAAGGCGATATTAGCTTATATATTTAAGAATTATAGTTCTGCTGTCGATAATTTTAAACTATGCACTCAATACAAAGATGGATTAGCTGGGACAATATTTATGATTAGTTATAATTTTTATTATTCTCTATCTCTCCTGGCTGACTATGCTACTAATTCCGCCAAGCAACGGCAAGAATATCTCAAGCAAGTTGCCATAAATCAAAAGCAAATGAAAACATGGGCAAATCACGCTCCCTGCAACTTTCAGCATAAATATGAATTAATAGAAGCAGAAAGAGCGCGAGTTTTGCAAGAAGATATCAAAGCCATGTCGCTTTATAATTCTGCTATTCGCGGAGCCAAAGAATTTGGTTATACCCACGAAGAAGCATTAGCAAATGAACGAGCGGCGGAATTTTATTTAAACTTAGGCAATCAACAGGTTGCCAAGACTTATATGAAGGAAGCTTATTATGGTTATGTTAAATGGGGTGCTAAGGCAAAGGTGAAAGATTTAGAAGAAAGATATCCCGAACTTGTTCCGCAAACTAATAAAACCAAAATTGATCATGAACCAAGTAATTTGGGAATAGAAAGTATCACCCAATCAACTACGAAAGCAAGTTTAGATAATTTAGATTTATCTGCAATTGTCAAGGCATCTCAAGCAATTTCTGGAGAGATTGTTCTGGAACAACTGCTCAAGAAATTGATGCAAATTTTGATGAAAAATGCGGGCGCACAAAAGATATTGTTATTTTTAATCGAAGCAGAACGTCTGGTGTTAGCATCGACAGCAGATATTGAAGCACCAGAGGCAGTTACTCTTCCCTTTGTGCCAATGACAGAAGGGGATAATTTACCAGTTTCTTTAATTAACTATGTTCAAAGAACCCAAGAAATTTTGCTTTTAAATAATGCTCTAGTTGAGGGAAGATTTACTAATGAACCTTATACGATTAACTTTCAGCCAAAGTCGGTTTTGGGTTTGCCGATAATTTACCAAAATAAGTTTATTGGTATTCTGTATTTGGAAAATCGCTTAACGCAAGGAGTTTTTACTCAGGAACGACTGGGAGTATTGCAAGCGTTAGTTGCTCAAATATCGATTTCGATTGAGAATGCCAGAGTATATGAAATGCTGGAACAGAAAGTAGAGGAACGGACTCAGGAACTGCAACAGAAAAATCAACAATTATCAGATACTCTAAGTGTTCTTCAGCAGACTCAATCCCAACTTATTCAAAGTGAAAAAATGTCTGGCTTAGGTCAATTAGTGGGTGGGGTAGCTCACGAAATCAACAATCCAGTTACTTTCATAGCGGGAAATATTGATTATACCAATGAATCGATCCAAAAAATTCTGCATCTGATTGAACAATACAATTATTATTATCCTAATCCAGTGCCGGAAATTGCCGAAGAAATCCAGGAAATAGAATTGGAAAATTTGATTGAAGATTTACCGAATAGTTTTAATTCTATGAAGAAAGGAGCCGAACGGATCAAATCAATTGTACTGTCCTTGCGAGATTTTTCTCAGAAAGATAGATCTGAAATTAATTTAGTCGATATTCATGGTGGAATTGAAAGCACTTTGTTGATTTTGCAGTATGAGTTGAGCGCAAAACCAGATTTGCCAGAAATTGAAGTCATTAAAAATTATGGCGCTCTACCGCGAGTAGAATGTTATGTGGCGAAACTAAATCAAGTTTTTATAAATCTGCTGAATAATGCCATTTATGCGGTGAGAAAGCGGAAATCGCAAGAAGTTGGGAATGAAAATTATCGTCCGACTATTGGGATTGCCACGGAGTCAATTGATAGCCATAGCATTACTATTCGGATTACTGATAATGGGATAGGAATTCCGGAATCGGACTTACCCAGAATTTTTGACCCATTTTTTACGACTAAACCTGTGGGTTCTGGCACTGGTTTAGGTTTATCTATTAGCTATCAAATTATTGTGGAAACCCACGGCGGTGAGCTTAAGTGTAGTTCTGAGTTAGGGAAGGGAACAGAAATGGCGATCGCTATCCCCATTCAACAATCATCTTAAACTTTGGTATGATAATGTTCGGGATGATTATATTCTCTCCTCTACCTACGGGACGGAGGAGCAGGGGTCAGTCAATACCCCAGATGTTTCAGGAAATTCTGTTTCCTAATTACAAGCCCCATCCCCTTGTGGGTGGGGCAGTTGACTATAGAAGCTGGGAGAACATAAGAGAATGGCCATCGCTTCAATTAACCCTGCTACCGGGGAAATGCTGCAAAGGTTTGAACCGTTGGCAGAGGCAGAAATTGCCAGCAAATTAAACCAAGCACAACAGGCTTTTGAGCAGTATCGCCGCACCTCGATGGTACAACGGGCTGAATGGCTAAATAAAGCTGCCGAGATTTTAGAAGGCGATCGCCAGCGGTTTGGTAAGATTATCACCCTAGAAATGGGCAAAACCCTCAAATCGGCGATCGCTGAAGTAGAAAAATCTGCGTTAGGATGCCGCTACTACGCCGACAATGCTGCCCAATTCCTTGCCGACGTAGCTATTGCCACCGATGCCAGCCATAGTTTCGTGCGCTACCAACCCCTAGGGGCGATTTTGGCAGTCATGCCTTGGAATTTCCCCTTTTGGCAAGTCTTCCGGTTTGCCGCGCCAGCGTTGATGGCAGGTAATGTGGGGTTGCTGAAACACGCTTCCAATGTTCCCCAAAGTGCCTTGGCAATTGAAGACATTTTCTTGCAGGCAGGTTTTCCGGAAGGAGTTTTTCAAACCCTGTTGGTGGGAGCCGCTGAAGTAGCTAATTTGATTGCCGATGACAGAGTGAAAGCGGCAACTTTGACAGGTAGCGAGCCAGCAGGCATCAGTTTAGCTGTGGCAGCCAGCAAACAAATTAAGAAAACTGTACTGGAATTGGGGGGGAGCGATCCGTATATTGTTTTAGAAAGTGCCGATTTGGAGGCGGCTGTGAGTACCGCGATCGCGGCGCGAACGATGAATAATGGACAATCTTGTATTGCCGCTAAAAGGTTTATTGTAGTGGAAGCGATCGCCGACGAGTTTGAAAAACGGCTAATTAGTCACTTTGAAGCGCTCAAAGTTGGCAATCCCATGGAACCAGATACGGATATTGGTCCCCTAGCTACGCCTTCTATTCTCCAGGAACTAGATGCACAAGTGCAAGTCGCTATTCAACAGGGAGCCAAGTTACTCACTGGCGGCAAACACCTCAAAGATCGTCCGGGGAACTTCTACTTACCCACAATTCTCGCCGATCTGCCCATTCATTCTCCCACAGCTCAAGAGGAATTTTTTGGGCCTGTGGCACTATTATTCCGAGTGGCAAACATTGATGAAGCGATCGCCCTAGCCAATGATATCCCTTTTGGACTCGGTGCTAGCGCTTGGACAAATATTACCGCTGAACGCGATCGCTTGATTGATGAAATCGAAGCCGGAGCCGTATTTATTAATGGTTTAGTAAAATCCGATCCTCGTCTACCCTTTGGTGGCATCAAGCGTTCTGGCTATGGACGGGAATTAGGAATTCAAGGCATCCATGAATTTGTCAATATCAAAACTATTTGGGTTAAGTAAGAATGAATACTGCTGAGTTACTCATACGCTGTCTCGAAAATGAAGGCGTGCGCTATATTTTTGGACTTCCAGGTGAAGAAAATTTGCACGTTTTAGAAGCCATTAAAAATTCTTCCATTCAATTTATTACCACCCGCCACGAACAGGGGGCAGCTTTTATGGCTGATGTTTATGGACGGTTAACTGGGCAAGCCGGAGTCTGTCTTTCTACCCTTGGTCCGGGGGCAACTAATTTAATGACAGGCGTGGCTGATGCTAACTTAGATGGTGCGCCTTTAGTAGCCATTACCGGACAAGTTGGCACTGATAGAATGCACATTGAATCCCATCAATATCTCGATTTGGTGGCAATGTTTAACCCCGTGACTAAATGGAATACCCAAATAGTTAGACCAAGTATTGCCCCAGAAGTTGTCCGCCGCGCCTTTAAAGTGGCTCAAACCGAAAAACCTGGAGCCGTACATATAGATGTTCCCGAAAATATTGCAGCAATGCCAGCCATTGGGGAACCTTTGAGCAAGGGACATTTAGAAAAAACCTTTGCTTCTTTTCGGAGTATTGAGCAAGCCGCCCAGTTAATTTCGGAAGCTAAAAATCCCTTAATTTTAGTCGGCAATGGAGCCATTCGCGCCAACGCCAGTCCAGCACTGATAGAATTTGCTACCAATCTAAATATTCCGGTTGTGAATAGCTTTATGGGTAAAGGTGTGATTCCCTATACCCATCCCTTAGCTTTATGGGCGGTAGGTTTGCAACTGCGAGATTTTATTACCTGCGCTTTTGAACAATCAGATTTAATTATCGCCATTGGTTATGACTTAATTGAATATTCCCCGAAAAAGTGGAATCCTAGCGGCAAAACTCCCATCGTCCATATTGCCGCTATTCCGGCGGAGATTGATAGTAGCTACATTCCATTAGTAGAAGTAGTGGGAGATATTTCTGACTCCTTGAGCGAAATTACCCAACGCAGCAACCGCTCTGACAAACCAGAAGCCTTTGCCTTGTCATTGCGCGACGATATCCGAGCCGACTACGAACAATATGCCAATGATGAGGGGTTTCCCATCAAGCCGCAAAAACTGATTTACGATTTGCGGCAGGTGATGGGGGAGGAAGATATTGTCATTTGCGATGTGGGAGCGCATAAAATGTGGATGGCGCGGCACTACCATTGCGATCGCCCCAATACTTGTTTAATATCAAATGGGTTCGCGGCTATGGGCATTGCCATTCCTGGGGCGAT
Organism: uncultured cyanobacterium; assembly: GCA_936920195.1. Taxonomy (GTDB): domain Bacteria; phylum Cyanobacteriota; class Cyanobacteriia; order Cyanobacteriales; family FACHB-T130; genus CAKZHE01. The sequence goes on from CAKZHE010000303.1 coordinate 12,636, forward strand.
CGCTGCTAAACTGGTTGCACCCCAGCAAAAGGTGGTGGCAGTGACTGGAGATGGCGGTTTTATGATGAATTGCCAAGAGCTAGAAACGGCTTTGCGGGTTGGTACTCCCTTCGTAACAATTATTTTCAATGATGGTGGCTATGGTTTGATTGAATGGAAGCAACAAAATCAGCTTGGAACTTCGGCTTTTGTCAAGTTTGGCAATCCTGATTTTGTCAAGTTCGCGGAAAGTATGGGGCTAAAGGGGTATCGAGTTGAATCGACGGCGGATTTTATTCCGACTCTCAAAACGGCTTTAGAACAAGATGTGCCTTCAGTTATTGATTGCCCGGTAGATTATCGTGAAAATCTCCGGTTTACTCAAAAAGCTGGCGAATTAAACTGTACCATTTAAATATAGGCGATCGCTGATTTTAGGGCGATCGCCTATATTTAAATGGTTTTTAAAAACCAACTTGACCCGCGATCTAAATCCTATCTATTATTAAAACACTCTATTCTCTAGCACTTCTTAAAAAAACCTTATTTCCCCAAAATATACTTGACAACCAACCTAGTCACTAAGTTAATGTACTAACGTTAGCCTTTTCGACACTACAACTATCCAGACTCACGTAGGAGAATTATCATGCCTAGAAAGCTGCCCAAAGGTGGAAAGAAAAGCGCCCAACCATTTAGTCCTGAAGAAGCGATCGCAGCAATTGGATTAGTTACAATGGCGGCTGATGGTACAGTAGAGGATGTAGAATCAGAGGCACTGGTTGAAGTCCTGCAAGAAATCGAGTTTTTTGAAGAATATTCCGAAGAAGAATTTGACGATCTCTTAAGTAAGATTGTTAGTATTGGTCAAGATGAAGGAGTAGATGTACTGCTGAATTCATCTGTAGAGGCACTTTCTAATAAAGACTACAAAGAAGCCGCATTGATGACAGCATTTTTGATCGTATCTGCTGATGAAGATGTGCCAGCCGAAGAAGAAGAATATCTGGGCGCGCTCCAAGGTTTGTTAGGAATCTCCGATGACAGATATGACGAACTTTTAGAAGAGTTGTTTGGAGAAGAAGACGACGAAGAGGAGGAAGAGGAGGAATAAACTGTAAACCGATCAACTTGTTAAGGAATAGAAGGTAGAAGCGATCGCCCATCATTAAAAAGAATAGATAATGGAAAGTTTTCCGTTATCTATTTTCTTTGTTAGTAACTTTCTAATTGTTCAAGCGATCGCCTAAAAACCAATTTTCTAAGCTTATACCTTCAACCCTCAATAGATCGCTATCATTAGAAACCACAATCAACCCTTTAACAATAGCAGTAGCAGCAATTAAAATATCTTCAGTTTGGATCGGTATTAGTATCCAACAAATAACTCATGATCGCTTATTTCCGTTTAATTGCCTCGTCAAAAACAGCCATTTGTTCAGGGGTGAAATCATCACCAATTTTCCCCAAAAGTTCTATTGACATTATTCCACTACAATGATCTTTTAATTCTACCTCTGACATAGTATTAAATTCTTCAAAAGGTAAATTTTTTTCAAAAAGTTCAACCAAGTGTTTTACTATTTCTGAATAATTAAGATCCTCTTTAAATATACTATCTTCTTCCATTAAAATTGAAACAACTTGCTCAATTCTTTTCGTAGTTGATTCTTGTCTAATATCAGTTGATAACATGATGATTACCTCTAGTATGAACAGTATTTAATGATATTATATCAGGTTTTTAACCTTTTTGCGATACCACCGCCGATCTGCAACCAGTTGGAATCAAAGTTGACAAAGAATCACCTAAATTTTTCTCCCCCCCGGCAATGTACCTTTACGGTCTAATGATGTACAATCAATAATGCTATCTTTGCTACTATGGTGGCAAGGGTTGATCTGTTTTTTGGGCTAAGAGTGATTTATTTAGAGTCCACTATTTTTGAGTAAATAACATGAAAATAGCTACCTGGAATGTTAACTCAATTCGCACTCGCTTAGAGCATATCACTGAGTGGTTGCAGAATAATTCCATAGATGTCCTGTGCCTGCAAGAGACGAAAGTTGTAGACAAGGACTTTCCGCGATCGCCTTTGGAACAATTAGGTTATCATATCTATATCTCTGGGCAAAAATCCTACAATGGGGTTGCCATCCTCAGCCAAACACCCCTGCAAGATATTACAACAGGTTTCTCCCCCATCTTAGGAGAGCAACCCCTCCACAGTCAACTAGATGAGCAAAAACGAGTAATTACTGGCATTATTAATGGCATTCGGATTGTGAATTTATATGTTCCCAACGGCTCAGAAGTTGGCAGTGAAAAATACGAATATAAACTGCAGTGGTTAAAAGTTCTGAAAGCATATCTTAACTCTTTGCTGCCCACTCCAATGGTAGTTTGCGGTGACTTTAATATAGCTCCAGAAGATCGAGATATTCACACCCCAGAAGCCTATAAAGGGAGAATTATGGCTTCTGAAGCAGAGAGACAAGCCTTACAAGCAATTAAAGATTTGGGATTAGCTGATGTTTTTCGCAAATTCACCACTGACGGGGGACAATTTAGCTGGTGGGATTATCGAGCCGCAGCTTTTCGCCGCAATTTAGGCTGGCGCATCGATCATCATTATTTAACCGCCGATCTTTACGAACAAGCCACTGCTTGTACGATCGATTGTACACCCAGAAAATTAGAAAAGCCTAGCGATCATACACCAGTAATTGTGACAATTCCACCTTTGCAATCATAGCCAAATTTATTTATGAAATTGTCTTTAATTTTGAATTAATAATTTTGAATTTTGAATTCAAAAAAGGTCAAGTTTGAGGAAGAACTTGCTAAAATTGAACCAGTGCAGCAGGAGGAAGTTATGGAAATTGTGACTAGCTGGATGGAAACGGGAATTCAACAAGGTAGACAGGAAGGTAGACGAGAAGAAGCAGCATCAATGGTACTCCGACAACTGAATCGTCGTTGTGGTTCCTTAACTACAGAGTTACAGCAACAAATTCAGAACTTATCTGTAGAGCAGTTAGAGGAATTGGGGGAGGAATTATTAGATTTTACTGGTGTCCAAAATTTAATTAATTGGTTGCAGAATCACTGAAATCAAATGCAATTTGCAAATGATTGCCCAATAATTCATTGAATTTCCAACGCAAAACTCTACTAATGGTTGCACCTTCACCAGTTCAAGCTCGCCAAACTAAAGCCCAATTTGCTCACCCAGAAGATTACCTTTCCTACGAGCTAGGGCAAGCAGTCCAAGAACTGCCGCCCCTCTATACTCGGTTGATGGCAGGTAGTATAAGTTTGCTATTATTTAGTACCATTGCTTGGGCGCATTTTAGCCAAGTAGATGAAGTGGCGGTTGCCAATGGGGAATTAATTCCCTCGGTGCAGGTGCGTCCAGTGCGATCGCTGACTGCGGGGACAATTCGTGCTATTAAAGTTAAAGAGGGCGATCGCATTCAACAAGGCGATGTTCTCCTAGAACGAGATCCTTCCCTTCCACAAGCGGAAGTCGATCGTTTGGCTAGTTCGGCTAAACTAATTAAAGAAGATTTAGCTCGTCTAGAAGCCGAACGTAGTGGGACTGGAACAGCGGGAACTGATTTACAAGACCAACTTTTAAGTTCCCGAATCAAGGATTTTGAAGCCAAACGAACAACGGCAATTGCCGAAGCCAATCGTCAACTGGCAGCCATGAATTCTGCCAAAGTTCGTCTCAACCGCTTGCGAGAAAATCTGGCCAGTGCCAAAATTAATCAAAGTAATGCGGAAACAAATCTCGGCAATTCCAGAAGCATCTTTGCCAAATCCCAAACTTCTCTCTCCATTGCCCAAAAAAGAGTCCGCTCCATTGAACAATTATTAGTTCCGGGGGCGATTCCTCGACTAGACTACCTTGATGCTCAGGAAAGATTAACCAGAGCGCAGAGCGAACTTACTAGGGCGCAAGATGATATTACCAAAGCCCAAGACAAAATTACTGATGCCCAAGATAAAGTTGCTTCCCTGGTAAAAGATATTGCTGGACAAGAACAGGAAATTCGGCAAGCAGAACAAGCCTATCAAGCTGCCGTCAGCGAAGCCAACCGGGTGAGTTCGGAACGCCAAAGTGAAGTGCTGACTACTTTGACTAAACGGCAAGAAGAACAGAGTAACATTGAAGGACAATTGAATCAAGCTAAAAAACAGCGATCGCTCGAAACTATTACTGCTCCCTTTGCTGGCACAATTTATAATATCAAAGTTACCCAAGGCCCCGTCCAACCCCAGGAAGAACTGCTTTCCATTTTACCGGAAGGGGAAGAACTGCTTCTAGAAGTGAAAGTCCTCAACCGCGATATTGGCTTTATTGCTCCGGGGATGAAGACTAAAGTCAAAATGTCTACTTTTCCTTTTCAGGAATTTGGCACCGTGGAGGGGGAAATTGTCCAAGTTAGTCCGAATGCCATCGTGGATAAAGATTTAGGGTTGGTTTTTCCAACTAGAATTAAACTAAGCAAAAACTCGTTAATCGTGCGTCGGCAAGAAGTGGCGTTCACTCCTGGCATGACTGCTGTCGGAGAAATTGTGACTCGGAAAAAGTCAGTTTTAACCTTTTTAATCGAGCCAGTTACCCGCCGCTTTAGCGAAGCCTTTTCCACTCGATAAAGGTTTGTATAGCGCGTCTGAATTATGTGTGGTGTAGGGGTAGCGCCCCCGTGCCTACCCCGTTACTGACATCGGGGCAACCACGGGGGGATTGCCCCTACGGGAGTGCATCGACTCATTCAGACGAACTATAGTTAGGCTTGAGCATCCCAGATTAGGGCTAAAGCCCAACTACAAACTTAATTAAAACTTGTTCATTCCCTGGTTAATTATGTCTGACTTAAACCAATTAATCGCTCAAATTCAACAGGAAGTACAACGGGAAGCTATTCCCATTGATGAACCAATCTATTTGGAAGCTGGGAAAGAACCAACTTTACCAATTCTCTATGCAGGTAATCTAAATAGCAAGTTGTGCTTTTTTGCGAGGGATTTGGGGAAAGATGAAATTCACGCCAACCAACCCCTTTATGGGGCGGCGGGGGTGCTGGTACGACGGGGAATTTATAGGGCAGTTCACCATCAAGAACCGACTCCCAGCACGGATTTACAAGTGATTTTAGAAAATGTGGTTTTGACGAATACAGTCCCCTATAAACCCCCCGGAAATAAAGCTTATTCCGAAGCGGTGAAAAAACGCTTGCGGCCTTTTATGGAAAAGTTTTTGCTCTGGCATTGGCAAGGGGATAAAATTATTACCTTGGGCAATGAAGCTTTTAATTGGTTTGCGCCCTATGCTCCCAAAGGGGAATTGAAAAAGTTTTTTGAGCGGAGCGATCGCTATTCTGCCAGCACTGAGATTACTTTGCAAGCCACCGATGATACAGGCAAGGTGGAGCGACGCTCGGTGACTCTATTGCCTCTACCGCACCCTTCGCCCCTGAATCAACAATACTATGCCCAATTCCCCAAATTACTAGAGGAGCGATTGGCAGCCATCTTCAGCTAACTAGGGATTTTTTCTGAGGCGATCGCATCTTTGATGCCGCTTGTAGGATAGCATCAAGTAAGCCTGGAAATAGCTCATCCAATTCTTGCCGCCGGAGGGAATTCAGATGCTGAGTGCCTTCTTTGCGGCAATAGATCGCTCCCGATTCCCGCAACACTCGAAAATGGTGGGACATGGTAGACTTGGCGATACCGAGGTCAAAACCAGAACAAGGCTGCTCTCCCTTAACTGCCAGCACCTTGACTATTTCCAGACGAATGGGATCTCCTAAAGCATATAGTACGCCTGCTAAGGAGATATCTTTGGGGTGGGGGTGGCATAGCAGTTTCATGCTTGCATTATGGCACAAATTGAACTATAGTTTAATTATTCGAGAATATCGAACTATCAGAAAAATTCGGAGGGTTAGTCATGTCAGCAGCGATCGCCGTTTCAGATGCCAATTTTGAGCAAGAAGTTCTTAAAAGCGAACTGCCAGTATTAGTTGACTTTTGGGCCCCTTGGTGCGGCCCCTGTCGGATGGTTGGACCAATTGTGGAAGAAGTGGCAGAACAGTATGCCGGACAAATCAAAGTAGTCAAATTGGACACCGATCAAAATCCTAATACTCCCAGCCACTACGGGATTCGCAGCATTCCGACTTTAATTGTCTTTAAGGATGGAGAGCGCGTTGATACCGTGGTAGGCGCAGTGCCAAAAACTACTTTATCGACAACTTTAGAAAAGTATTTGTAAGCCAATAGCTCAACATCTAACTTCAGAGATGGAGAGCTAAATTGACTGCTCGATCGCCAGTTTAAAATATTCCAGTTAAATGAGCGATCGCTTAATCCTATTAATTCGTCTTTGAAATTTTGATTTCATAGGCAGATTTTTCTGCGAGTTTATATAAAGACTAAATTGCCCCATCCAATTAACCAGGTAACACTTAACAGGGAGTTGGAAATAGACTTTTATGACCTTTTTTGAATTGGAAGTATTTGATTTTGGTGGTCTTCAATTAGTGGGAGCTTGAACTCACCACTAATTGTCTTTAATTTTGAATTTTGAATTTTGAATTTTGAATTTTGAATTGGAGCGAAGCGACATGACTGCTGAAATTAATTTGTTTTCTCCCTATCAACTAGGCGATTTGCAACTGCCTAACCGTTTCGTCATGGCTCCCCTAACGCGCAATCGGGCTGGCGCAGGTAACGTACCAGGAGAAATGAATGCCACCTATTACGCTCAAAGAGCGAGTGCCGGATTGCTGATTGCGGAAGCTACTCAAACTACTCCAGAAGCCCAAGGTTATCCATTTACACCAGGAATTCATTCTCCCGAACAAATAGCAGGTTGGAAGTTGGTAACGGAAGCAGTTCACCAGCAGGGGGGCAGAATTTTTCTGCAAATGTGGCACGTCGGGCGAGTTTCACACCCAGATTTTCAACCCAATGGAGCCTTGCCTGTCGCTCCTTCCCCAATTCCTCCCAAGGGGGAAATATTCACCTTTGCCGGGATGAAACCCTATGTTACGCCCCGCGCCCTAGAAATCAATGAGATTCCCTTAATTATTCAGCAGTTCCGCCAAGCTGCCCAAAATGCCCAAATCGCAGGTTTTGATGGGGTAGAAGTTCACGGAGCCAATGGCTATTTACTCGACCAATTTTTGCGGGATGGCACTAACCAGCGCACAGATGAATATGGTGGCGCAGTGGAAAATCGCGCTCGCTTGTTGCTAGAAGTGGTAGAAGCGGTAACGCAGGTATGGGGAGGGCAACGGGTAGGCGTGCGGCTCTCGCCCAGCAGTACCTTTAATGATATGAAAGATTCCAACCCTCTAGCAACTTTTGGTTATGTGGCTGAGGCACTAAATCGGTTTGGTTTAGCTTACTTGCACGTGATTGAGACATTGGAATCAGATTTGAGACATGGCGGTACAGCTTTAGATACCAGAGAATTGCGATCGCGCTTTCAAGGCACTTTAATTGTCAATGGTGGTTACAATCGGGAACGAGGCGATGCCATTTTAGCTAGTGGTGGGGCAGATTTGGTATCCTTTGGGCAACTATTTTTAGCTAATCCCGACTTGCCCAAGCGCTTTGAACTGAATGCGCCCCTAAATCAACCTGATTTTGCCACCTTCTATACCAGTGGGGCAAAAGGCTATACTGACTATCCATTTTGGCAGGGTTGAGAATAGGCTTTTAGCCCAAAATGTGGGGTCTATGAGTCAATATGGCACGCTCAAGGTAGGCTGTTGACTTTGCGAGTTTTTGAGCAATTTTATTCATGCAATAACCGTGTTCGATATTCTCACTCCCCTTGAA